>JBKCIQ010000048.1:0-52126 GCA_046302135.1 Bacteroidota bacterium
TTTGTAACGGAAAACATGGTTAAACAAATTGAAGAAAAAATAAACAACAGGCCAGTAAGAAAATTTAATTACTTAACACCTAACCAAGTACTACAGGAAAAAATTGCACTTATAACTTGAACTTAGATTGTTTTAAATAAGTTTTTTAATAAATTAGCACTAAACAATTAAAATGAAAAAAGTACTTTTTATCTTTTCCTTTCTCTTTATCTTTGGTTCAACTTTTTCTCAGCAAAGAGCATTTCCTACGGATGATGACGCCCGTGTTTACTTGCAAGACAGGTGGTTCTCCAACTCTTCCATGGGCTTGAGGATTACATTTGGATATATATCCGTGTATAACACGTTCGGCTTGATTGTAAAGAATAAAAATGATGCAGAATTCTTTTACATCAATGTAAAGTTTGATTCATACGGAAATTATGCTACCGTAAGTGGAATGAGTCCTGAAGATGGAAGAGATTTCGGATTCAATCTTTACAAAGAAAAACTGATTGTTGGCGAAGGCCAAGATGGCGAAGCGGTTTTTTATCAGGAATAAAACAACAACCACTCCTGTATTAAGTAAAGCGTTTCTAAAACTCTCCTCTATTGTTTTACCTTGTTCAATTAGTAAACAATTCCCTGTTAACATTATTCCAACTTGATTAAATTTCTCTGCCAACTCTTGGTATAATTTTACTATCTAAGATGTCAGAGAAATCCGCTAAAATCAGCTTAAAGGCTTCGTCAATAACAGTCGTTATCAGTCTTTCATTGGTTTTGTTTATGCTTGGACTGGCCGGTTGGGCCATGATGAATTTCAGAAACCTCACCAACACTTTAAAGGAAGAATTCGGCTTTCAGGTGGTTATAAATGAAAAAGCAACACAAGCAAAAATTCAACTTTTACAGAAAGAGCTGGAGGCCTCAAAATATGTAAAAGATGCAGAATTCAAATCAAAAGAAATTGCGGCAGAGGAAATGAAAAAACAATTGGGAGAAGATTTTATTGCTTTTCTTGGAGATAACCCACTTGAAAACACTTTCAACGTAAAGTTGAATTCTGCTTATGTTAATAATGATAGTTTGAAGTGGATTATTAATGACATTCAGTCAATGGCGGGTGGTAAAACAGTTAAAGAAATAAACTACCACCAGCTTTTATTTGATGAAATGGATCGCAACAGTCGGGATATTGGTATAGTGTTATTGGTTCTTTCGGGTCTTTTGGCCATTGTTGCTGTTGGGCTTATTCACAATACAATCAGATTATCAATTTATTCAAAAAGATTTCTTCTAAAGACAATGTACCTGGTAGGTGCTACTCGTGGATTTATCCGTAAACCTTTTATAATTAAGGGAGTTAAGCAGGGGATAGTATCGGGAATTTTCGCCTGCATTTTAATGGCGGGCTTTATTTATCTCGTAATTCGGCTTTTTCCGGTTATGTTGGAAAATCAGGACCCAAATCAATTGCTGATTCTTATGATTGGAATAATATTCATTGGTGTTTTAATATCCTCATTAAGTGCCGCATTTGCTGTTAGCCGATACCTTCGGTTGAAGAATGCTGATATGTATTTATAGAAAAGTACAAATTCGCGGGTATTTCTTATATTTGCGTCAATATATTTATGCAAAGGGAAAATAAAGACAACAAAATTCCAGGTTCGATCGTTGCAAAAGAAGGTAATGGGATATACTTCGATAAAATAAATTACATTCTTTTGATTGCAGGTATAGTGCTGATTGCTACCGGGTATTTAATGATGATTGGAGGAGGAAGCGAAGATCCTAATAAATTCAATCCTGAAATTTTCAGTAAACAGAGAATTACTTACGCTCCGATTACAAGTATCATCGGTTTTGCTATCATAATTTTCGCGATTATGCGTCGCCCCAAACAGGAAGTTCAATCCTGATTTTTAATGACAACTTTCCAAGCAATTATTCTCGCTATTATAGAAGGAGTAACTGAATTTTTACCAATTTCTTCAACCGGACATATGGTAATTGCTTCCTCATTAATGAAGTTGGATAGTACCCCATTTCTTAAGCTTTTTACCGTTGCTGTTCAATTTGGAGCAATTTTATCTGTGGTAGTTTTATATTTCAAAAAATTCTTTCGCACCTATCGTTTTTATTTGAAACTTTTTGTTGCGTTTATTCCTTCGGCAATCTTAGGTTTGTTGCTTTCTGATTATATCGATAAGGCACTTGAAAATGTGGTGGGAGTATCTATTGCACTAATAGTGGGCGGTGTATTTTTTTTATTCGTCGGAAAAATTTTCAAGAACTATAAAGTGTCAAATTCTGATGATATTGGATATTTTACAGGTCTCAAGATTGGAATGATGCAGTGCCTTGCACTTTTTCCGGGGGTATCAAGAAGTGGTGCAACTATTATTGGAGGCCTTGCTCAAAAGTGCACTCCTCAGGCCGCCGCAGAGTTTTCTTTTTTTCTTGCAGTTCCTACCATGTTTGCGGCAACAGCAAAAAAATGCCTTGATTTCTATCAGGATTACGGATTACCAACAACTAATGAAATTTCACTTTTATTAATAGGAAATGCAGTAGCTTTTGTTGTTGCTATTATTGCGATTAAAGGTATGATTGCATTTTTAAATAGTAAGGGCTTTCAAATTTTCGGTTGGTATAGGATAATTTTAGGGAGTATGCTTTTAGTTATCAATTTTTATTTTTTTGAATTAAAATTTGAAGAGCAGGAAAAGAAACCCTTGAAGGAAGGTGTTGCAAAAAGCACAGCCAACGAATTACCGAAGAGAAAAAATATTTCCATTTGATGAAATTTGATTTTTTTGGTGGAGAAGTAATTGCCGTTAATAAGCCGTTGTGTATTACTTCATTTCAGGCGGTAAGTAAAGTTAAGTGGGCCGCAAAAAAATATTTATCCAACCATCCCGAATTAATAAAAGACAATAAAGCAAAATTAAAAGTTGGACACGCTGGAACATTAGATCCCCTGGCCTCTGGTGTACTCGTTATTTGCACAGGCAAAAAAACAAAAACAATAAGCGAAATTCAAAATAAAGAAAAAGAATATACCGGTACTTTTTATATTGGTGCAACAACACCTTGCTTTGACCGTGAAAAAGAAGTGGATTTCACCTATTCAACAGAACATATAGATGAATCTTTAATAAAAATGACTTCAAAAAAATTTATTGGTGAAATGATGCAGGAGCCACCTGTTTTTTCAGCCGTTAAGATTAAGGGTGAGCGGGCTTATGAATTGGCACGAAAAGGAATTGAGGTTCGGGTTGAAGAAAAAAAAATTACCATTAGGGATTTTGAAATCACCAAAATTGAAATGCCAATGGTCAAATTTCGTGTAGTGTGCTCAAAAGGAACATATATTCGCTCTTTGGCCCGAGATTTCGGTAAAGCACTTAACAGCGGTGCTTATCTGTATGAGCTTTGCAGAACAAAGGTTGGAGATTTTACTCTTCAGAAATCATGGAATTTAGATGATTTGGTAAATTCTTTGGTTAAACAAGATTAATTTTTTCGATTTTACTTTACTTTCCCTTGTTCAAACCCTATATTTGTGCCCCGATAATAAATCGGTATAAAATATTGGTAATCCCGTAAGATTAAAATCATGAAACTATCACAATTCAAATTCAATCTACCAAAAGAATTATTGGCAGAACACCCTGCAAAAAACCGTGATGAGAGCCGTTTAATGGTTCTTCACCGCAAAACCGGAAAAATTGAGCATAAATTATTCAAAGACATTATCAATTATTTCGATGATGGTGATGTAATGATTATGAATGATACCAAGGTATTTCCTGCTAGAATGTACGGCAACAAGGAAAAAACCGGTGCCAAGATTGAGGTATTTTTATTGCGTGAGCTAAATGCTGAAAGCCGTTTGTGGGATGTACTTGTTGATCCTGCAAGAAAAATTCGTATCGGTAACAAATTATATTTTGGCGAAAATGATAATTTAGTTGCTGAGGTTATTGATAATACAACTTCACGTGGAAGAACTTTAAGATTCTTGTTCGACGGAACCTACGAAGAGTTTCGTCAGTGTTTGAAAGATATGGGAGAAACTCCGCTTCCTAAATACATTAAGAGGAAAGTGGAAGCAGAAGACGAACAGCGTTATCAGACTGTATTTGCGAGAAACGAAGGTGCAGTAGCCGCGCCAACTGCAGGCTTGCATTTTAGTCGCGAGCTAATGAAGCGTTTAGAAATTAAAGGAGTGAATTTTAGTTTTATTACACTTCATGTTGGGCTAGGTACTTTCCGTACCGTTGAGGTTGAAGACCTTACCAAGCATAAAATGGATTCCGAGGAGTTGGAAATTCCTGACTATACAACCAAGATCATTAACACTGCAATTGATAAAAAGAAACGAGTTTGTGCAGTTGGTACAACAAGTATGCGTGCCGTTGAAACTTCAGTTTCAACTACCGGTCATGTAAATCCATTCAAGGGATGGACTAACAAGTTTATTTTTCCTCCTTATGATTTCTCTGTTGCAAATTGTATGATCACCAATTTTCATACTCCTGAATCTACCTTATTGATGATGGTAACAGCTTTTGGTGGTTACGATTTCGTAATAAAGGCATATAAGGAAGCCATCAAGGAAAAATATCGTTTCTATTCTTATGGTGACGCGATGCTGATTCTTTAATTCAGCTTGTTTTCTATTGAAGTGTCGTAAAGTTTTTTGTATTCGGAAACAGAACCGTAAACTTCTCCGTCTACCTTAATCTCTTTTCCTTTTACGAAACCAAGTTTACTGAATTTAACATTCATATCTTTTAGGATTCTAACCAGGTTAACTTCGTTTTCTTTCTTCACGCTTACAACAACACGGCTTTGATTTTCTCCGAATAGGTAAGCATCTTTGCGAATGTTTCTGTCTGTAGAAATATCATAACCTAGATTGTTTTTAAAACCCGATTCTGTCAATGCAACAAATAATCCTCCGTCAGAACAATCATGTGCAGATTCCAAAATTTTTTCAGCAATCAATTTCTTTACAGATTCTTGAACCAAAAACTCTTCATTCAGATCAAAGTGAGGTGAAGGTGTGTTAGATACTTTATGATAAGAGTAAACATATTCAGATGAAGAAATATCATTTTTGCATTCACCAATAAGATAAATGCAATCGCCTTCTTTTTTGAAATCTAAAGTCATTTGTAAACTCTTGTCATTCATCAACCCTATCATTCCAATTGTTGGAGTAGGGAAGACAGGTCCTTCATATGAACTCTGATTGTAAAAGCTCACATTTCCACCTGTAACAGGAGTTTCGAATTTTTTGCAGGCGGCGCCCATACCTTTTATTGCTCCAACAAATTGCCAATATACTTCAGGATTGTAAGGATTACCGAAGTTAAGGCAATTGGTAACAGCACTTGGGACACCCCCACTGCAAACAATATTTCTTGCCGCTTCACTTACTGCAATTGCACATCCCGCTTCAGGATCGGCATTGACATATCTAGAGTTACAATCAACTTTCATAACTAAAGCTTTATTGCTTCCTTTGATGTTTACCACTGAAGCATCTGAAACTTTATTCGTGCTCATGTTTACCGTTCCTACCATTGAGTCATATTGATTATAAATCCATCTTTTACTTGCAATGTTAGGGTGGGAAATCAAGTGAGTCATTACGTCTTTATAATCTTTCGGCTCGTTCACCGAATTCATATCAAACTTTTTTGCTTCAGCAAAATATGCAGGTTCTTTATATTCTCTATGGTAAACAGGAGCACCTCCGCCCAAAACTAAATCATCCGCAGGAACATCAGCTACCAACTCCCCGTTCATATAATACTGCAAGCGTTTGGTGTCTGTAACTTCACCAATCAGAGAACAATTTAAATCCCATTTATCAAATACTTTTTTCACTTCATCCTCTTTGCCTTTCTCTACAACAATCAGCATTCTCTCTTGAGATTCGCTAAGCAGAATTTCCCATGGCAACATATTCGCCTGGCGAGTTGGAACTTTATCTAAATGAATGATCATTCCGCTTTCGCCTTTAGCACTCATTTCTGAAGTTGAACATGTGATTCCCGCAGCACCCATGTCCTGCATGCCAATGACGGCTCCGGTTCTAATGACCTCAAGAGATGCCTCTAGCAATAATTTTTCCTGAAATGGATCTCCAACTTGAACCGCCGGCAAATCTTTAGCGGAGTCTTCTGTTATGTCTGCACTTGCGAACGTTGCGCCGTGTATCCCGTCTTTTCCTGTTGCAGAACCCACAATAAAAACAGGATTTCCTTTTCCATAAGAAATTGCTTTTACTGTTTCATTTGTCTTCACAATTCCAACAGACATTGCATTTACAAGTGGATTTACATTGAAGCTATCGTCAAAAAAAACTTCTCCACCCACTGTTGGAATTCCAAATGCGTTACCATAATCTCCGATTCCCTTGACAACTCCTTTTATTAGCCACTTAGTTTTGTTTGAATTTATGTCTCCGAACCTCAAAGAGTTCAGTTGAGCTATGGGTCTTGCTCCCATTGTAAAAATATCTCTGTTAATTCCTCCTACTCCAGTGGCAGCTCCTTGATAGGGTTCAAGAGCAGATGGGTGATTGTGAGATTCAATTTTGAAAGCGCAAGCTAAACCGTCACCAATATCAACCAGTCCTGCGTTCTCCTCACCCGCTTTTGCTAACATATGCGGACCTTCTTTAGGAAGTGTCTTCAACCAAACAATCGAGTTTTTATAAGAGCAATGTTCACTCCACATCACAGAAAAAATAGAAAGTTCTACAAAGTTAGGAGTACGTCCAAGTATGTTTTTTATTTTTTCAAATTCCTCTTGCAGTAATCCCAATTTTTTTGCAGTATCTACAGTGGTAAGATTATCATTTTCGCTAACGCTCATATTTATTTTTTTGAGAGTGTAAAATTACAAAAATGAGCCAACCAGGGATTAGAATGTTGAAAAGTACGAAGTAATTTGCGAGCTATAATTTTTATTAAAATAAACTGAAATAAATAGACCTATTTCCTATGTTGTACCAGTATTTCCTGTAGCTCTTGATAATGTTGTTCAAACCGTGTAATGTTTTTATTAAAGAAGTCTACCATTATAAGTTCTTCAAGGGTATATCTTTTTCCATTATAAATAGCAGTAATCCAAGCATCACGCTGTCCTTTAGTTATACTTTTCTTTCTTTGACTTTCTGCATCATTAATTGAGGCAAAACTACCCTGAGTAAATCTTGTAATACCGTCATCTAATTTTAATGTTTCGGGTGTTCCGAATTCCTGTAAATGATTCCATTTATAATTTTCAGGGTTTCTATATGCGGCAATTTGAACTTTAAATTGCATTCCTTCTGCACAGATTTTATTTCCAATTTCTAAAAGTTTCTTGTAAACGGCAGGGTCATTTAGGCTTTTTCTTTTAAGCGCGGAAAAGTCAAGGGTTTTAAATTCTGCACATGGCGAACCTGCCTGAATTTCTTTATCCTTGTCTTTTGATTGTGTGTCGTTCTTTTTACCGTTATTCATTACAACGTTATTTTCTGTTGTATTATCTGAGGAGAGCTTGTTTTTGTTCATTTTTAAATAGGAAAGGAAAAGCGAGTCTGAAATAGCTTCTTGATCCTTTTCACCTATTTGGTTTTTTGATGCATATTGTTTGAATAGTGAATCTTTAATCGCAAGCTTTCTTTTTTCGGTCATAATTAAATCTGTGTCTTTTTGATTATCTGCTGAAATTTGTTTTTTATTTTGATCAAGAGTTCCAATATTCATGTTATCGGTGTCCTTGGTTTTGGAATTGTTTTGACTTATTTGACCTATGGAGTCATTGTTTTTTTTGTTGTCAATAAATTGTTTTTTAGTATCAAAATAAACAATGTTGCTTGAATCTTTTTCTTTTATATGTAAAAGATCTGTGATAAGAGGTATTGTGTCCTGATGATGATCTTCGAAAGTGGTTTTATGCAAATGGAAATCTTTTCTTAACTGAACATATTTTTCAATTTCAGGAATTTCAAAGCTTTCTTCATATGCGTTATAACCTTCTGCGTTAACAGTTACTGAATATTTTTCTTTAGGAACCATTGTTACTAAATACTGACCTGTTTTTTTGTTTGATTTAAATGGGCCTATTGTCTCATCTTTACTTAATTTTTTTATTTTGATTTCCGCTTGAATAGGCTCATCATTTCCATATACTACACCTTTTAGTAGCACAACAACTGTTCTTTCACCTATAATGCCAGGTGATACTTCATAGATATCATGGTTTCCTTTTTCATTAAGTCCGGTCCTTGTAGAAGAAAAGTATCCTTTGTCCCCTTTTGTATTTAGTACATAATATATATCATCGTCAATTGTATTAAGTGGATAGCCCATGTTGAATGGCTCTGTCCACTCATTATCCTTAAGTGTTGAGTACATGATGTCGTACCCTCCAATACTTGAGTGACCTTTGGAACTAAAAAACAATGTTTTTCCGTCAGGGTGTATGAATGGGGAGTCATCATCATATTCAGAGTTTATTGTAGAACCAAGATTTTTGGCTTTCCCCCATTTACCATCTTTGCCTAATTCTGAAACATATATGTCTTTTCCTCCAAATCCACCTTGTCTTTCGCTGGCAAAGTATAGAAGTTTGGCATCAGAAGATATAGAACAACTCCCTTCCCAGTATTTTGTATTAATGTTTTCTCCGAGTTTTTCCGGGGCCATCCACTGGTCTCCCACAAGTTTGCACATGTAAATATCACCACCATCTTTATTAGTAGAGGAAAAGGTAAAAAGAAATTCTTTATTTGTTGAAAGAGCAATGGCGGCATCGTTTCTTATGGTGTTTATTGTATCGCTGATGCTTACAGGATCAGTCCATCCTCCGGGCTTTTTAATACTGAAAAAAATATCTTCGTAATAATCTCCTTCAGGATCTGATTTAAATTTATGGTTCATCAACCCACCCTTACTTTTTTTACCACGATATGTAAAAATCAATATGGATTCATCTGCCGATAGTACGGGTACATATTCAGCATCTTCCGTGTTTATTGGAGACCCTATATTTTTTATGTCTGCAATAACCATGGTTTGAGTTATTTTTTTGCCATTTTCTGCCTGCTGTAAAAACATTTTAGCAGTTTTTATATCGTCTGCTTTTGGGAATAATTCTATGTAATGGTTCAAATATTTAATTGCATCATCAAACTGATAGTTGTGATGGTATGCCTCCCCAAGATGCATAAATAAAGACTCGTGCAATGAGTCTTTTCCTTTAACCTCCTCTAAAATATTTATTGCCTCGTCCTTCCTAGATGGAATGTAGGTTGCAGCAATTGCTTTTCTGATTTTGTAATGTAACTGATGTTCAGGGTCTAGAGATATTAATTTATCAAAGCAATAATAAGCTTTATCGTACTCCTTTTCTTCAAGATAAAATTCTCCTTCTTCATTGTAGTATTCTATTTTGTCTTGTTGAGCATAGCCAAATGTAAAAATGAGAAAAAAGATTAATAGATGTAGTGTTTTTTTCATTATTCTCATCTTGGATGTTATACTATTTTATTTTCAAAAAAATAATTATTGTCCTATAAAGTGGTCCTCTTAAAAGCCACCTCAATACGTTGCTAAATTCAAGAATATGTAAATCAGTTTACGATGAAAAACTGGTAAAAATTAACAAGGCTTTGTTAATTCAACAGGATTTATAACTCAAAATTTAGTTTTCTTTAAATGGATTTCTCGGTGTCCAATCACTTGGTCGTAAAAAAGAAAGGAATGATTTTAAGATTAACTTACTGAATGAATTTTGTGGCTTAACGTAACAAAGCATGTCTTCACTTTTAGCACCAATTGTGCTTTTAATTTCTGCAGCAGTTCTTCCAAAATTTAAAACTTTTCTGTTTTTGGAAATAGTAAGTTCAATAAAGTTGTATAAGATATTTTGATACAATTCAAATTGGATATTGAGTGAGTAATCGATTCCAATAAAATGAGCTTCAATATCAGTCTCGTTTAAAATTATTGATGAATTAAATGCTATTATTTTTCCATTCAGAAAATATCCCGTTACAATAAATCGCTCACCGAATTTATTTTTGCAATCTGAAAATTAATCAGGGCCTAATTTTACCAATTTAAATTTGGCATTGTCATAAACCTGGAGGTACAAGTTGTAAATTTCATTACGTAACTCACAAATCTTGTCTAAGCTTAGGTCAATTTTATCAATCCCTGAAGCACAGTTGAATATTTTTTTTGCTCTGTTTCTATATTTTTTTGAGAAAAGTGAAATGTAATCATTTAAGGAATTTAAATTATCAGGCAAATTTAAAATCATGTTTGGCTCAACAAAAAACTCAATAAATTTAGACTCCGTAAATTTATTTTTTTCAGGTAATTGTTTTGGATAAAAATCTTTGATTAACAAAGCAGAAATTTTTCCTTTTAGTTTCTCTTTCTGGCATATTAACTTACTTAATGCCTCCAGCAACTCAAACTGTGTGCTTCTACTTACATCACTTATAAATTGAAACCCATGTTCTCCCGTTATGAAATTGTTTCCAAGTGTGAGCAACTGAAAAAGACCGGAACTGTTTTCTGATTTGATTTTAAAATTTTCAGCGTCATTATTTCCGTTACTAAATTTTTTTACCTGACCGGAAATAATATTGCCAAAAATGTCGGGTCTAAAATCAACTAATTGAAAATATATAATCCCAACAGGTTTATCCCTTAAGCAAATTAAGGAGTATATAAATTTGTATTCGGATAATTTTGTGTTTTCAAGCACTTCAAGATATTCCGGGCTAAGAAAAAAATTATTGTTTATGTTTGAGTTTTCCCAATCAGGTTGTGGAACCTGTTTGATTGAATTAAAAATTTTACAGGTATAATCATCTAAAATTGAGATTTTTTCTGAATCTTTTTTTTTATCTGTGGGTTTGCAAAATTTCATTACTGTTGAAGTTGCAAAGATAGTTTTAATTCAAATTTTTATTAAAAATTAGTAGGAGCGGTAAATTCACATGATTATTCCTGCGGCAACCGTTTCATTTGTAGTTTCATCAGTTAAGATAAATGTCCCAGTTTGCCTGAAAATAGCGTAAGAGTCATTTAAAACCGGACTATCTGTTTTAAGCTTAATTTTCCCAAATTCATTGGCGCAAAGAAGTTCAGGTGTTTCAATTATAGTGTAGGTTTCTATTTCAGTTTTTTCTAATAATCGGTCAATTACGCAATTCGAGGTTTGGGTATGAGAATGAAATTTAAGTAACTTACCTTGCACTAAAATTTTATCAGACAACCAACAGATTGATGCAATAAATTCTTGCGAAAATCTCGTGGTTTGCTCATTTGACTTAGAAAGTATATCTCCTCTTTTAATTTTTTCAGACGATTTTAAAAATAAAGTTATACTCTGTCCTGCGTGAGCTCTACTAACTTTATTTCCTTTCAATTCAATTTTTTCTATAGGATAAATTTCCTTTGAGCCATTTATTAAAGCAAAATCACCTTCTGAAATTTTTCCACTAAGTATTCTACCCATTATTACATTAGAATTATTTTTATGGGTGAATACGTTCTGAATTACAAATCTGAAATCTGACTTATTTAAATTATTCCTTGGTTCAGATTTCTATAACATAGTTAAAAGGCAATCATAATAGAACAAATGCATTTTTTATGATGGATAACTGATGTTATCACCTAACAAGGCGCTAACAGGTATAAATCTCACATTATCAAATTTTATATGATCCAATATTTTTTTTAAAAAATCTTTTTTTAACTCGTCAAAGATTTGCTCTTTAAATCCACATAAATCCATTTTATTAAAACAGACAATTAGATGTGGTATTTTTAGTAACGAGTTTATGTATGCGTGTCGCATGGTTTGCTCAGAAATCCCTTTATTAACGTCAACCAAAAGTATGGCAATTGAAGCAGTTGACGCACCAGTAAACATATTCCTAGTAAATTCCTTATGACCCGGTGTATCTGCAATGATGAATTTCCTTTTTGGTGTACTGAAATATCTGTAGGCCACATCTATCGTAATGCCTTTTTCTCTCTCCTCTTTTAAGCCGTCAGTTAAAAGCGACAAGTCTAATTCTAGAGCACCTTTTTTTTCACTTGCTCGCTTAATTTCTGAGTATTGATCTTCAAGTATGGCTTTTGAGTCTAACAAAAGTCTTCCGATGAGGGTGCTTTTTCCATCATCAACGCTTCCGCAGGTGATGAATCTTACAATTGAATTATTTGAATAATCAGAACTCATTCTTTTATTTAAAAATACCCTTGCCTCTTTCTTTCCTCCATTGCGGAATCGCTTCGTCTGTCATCTATTCTTGTTCCGCGTTCAGTTGTTTTAGCTCCTGAAACTTCAGCAATTATTTCATCTAGATTTTTAGCTTCTGAAACTATCGCGCCGGTACAACTGATATCACCTATTGTTCTGAAGCGAACACTTTTTATTTCGGATTTTTCCTCAGACTTTAATTGTATCACACCTTCATCAGCATATAAAACCCCATCTCTTTCAAAAATTTTTCTTTGATGTGAAAAGTATAAAGATGGGATTTTTATTCCTTCACGTTGAATATACATCCATACATCTAATTCCGTCCAGTTACTGATAGGAAAGACCCTGAAGTGTTCTCCATCATTTTTTTTTGTGTTGTAAATTGTCCATAATTCAGGACGCTGATTTTTTGGATCCCACTGACCTAATTTATTTCTGTGTGAAAAAAATCGCTCTTTTGCTCTAGCTTTTTCTTCGTCTCTCCTCGCTCCTCCAATGCAACAATCTAAGTTCAACTCATTTATTGCGTCAAGTAACGTAACGGTTTGTAAGGTGTTTCTGCTCGCATAATATCCTTTTTCCTCTTTTACTCTTCCATTATCAATAGAATCCTGAACATATCTCACCAATAGTTCTCCTCCAATTTCTTTCACCCACCAATCTCTGAATTCTATGGTTTCCCTGAAATTATGACCGGTGTCGATGTGTAAAAGAGGAAATGGAATTTGCATTGGTAAAAATGCCTTTTGTGCCAAATAGCTTACAACAATTGAATCCTTTCCTCCTGAAAAAAGTAACGCGGAATTTTTAAACTGTGCAGCAACTTCCCTTAAAACATAAATAGCTTCAGATTCTAACTCATCCAAATGACTTTCAAAATAAAACATGCACTACCTGATTTTATTTTCAATAAAATTAAATAAATCGATTGCACATTCCTTTACGGATTTATTTTCGGTGTCTAAAACTAAATCTGCATTCAAAGGTTTTTCAAAAGGTGAATCAACTCCTGTGAAGTTTTTTACCATTCCATTTCTCGCCTTAGCGTACCAGCCTTTAACATCTCTTTTCTCACAGCACTCAATAGAGGCCGAAAGAAAAACATCTAAAAAATCTTCACGACCTATAATATCTTTCGCAAGTTGCCTTAGTTCTTGAGTTGGTGAAACAAAACAGCAAATGGTGACAATCCCACAATCCTTAAACATTTTAGCCACCTCAGCAACTCTTCTGATGTTTTCTTTTCTATCATCCATTGAGAAGCCAAGATTTTGATTGAGGCCCATTCTTACGGAATCACCGTCTAGAATTTGAGTAAGAATGGATTTCTCATAAAGCATTTTTTCTATTTCGTTAGCCAGCGTTGATTTGCCTGAACCCGACAGTCCGCTAATCCAAACAACAAGACCTTTTTGTCCTGTTATCCTTTCCTTTTCTATTCTTCCCAATGTAAAAATGCTCGGCTTAAGTTCCATTTATGTTAGGTTTAAAACCATTTACAAATTTACGTATTTTAAAAGAGTTGACTTTCACTTTTTATTATATTTGGTTATTATATTTTCAAATGAACATGTTTAATAGGAATACTGAATTAGAGTTTACAAAAGTAGATCAGGTTGGTGTCGAAGAGCGGGTTGCAAGATTCAATACCAGAAGTATTAAAAAGTCTAGTAAGTTGCAGGCATTGAAACTTGCAATGAACATGATTGATCTTACTACACTCGAAGGTAAGGATACTCCAGGAAAAGTGAAGCAAATGTGTTATAAAGCTATTCATGTTTGTGATCAACTCCCGGATTTGCCAACTGTTGCCGCTGTTTGTGTTTATCCAAATCATGTGAAAACTGCGAAAAAAGCTCTGCAGGGTTCATCTGTAAAAGTTGCCTCTGTTTCTACTGCTTTTCCTAGCGGAAACTCTACTCATGAAATAAAAATAAATGACACGAAGTTTGCGGTTGAGGAAGGGGCTGATGAAATTGATATGGTAATTTCCAGAGGTAAATTTCTCGCAGGTGAATATTCTTTTGTTTTTGATGAAATTGCACATATAAAGGAGGCTTGCGGAAAAGCTAGATTGAAAGTTATACTGGAAACCGGAGAATTATCAACTCTTGATAACGTTCGTCTTGCAAGTGATATTGCCATTCAGGCAGGTGCTGATTTCATTAAAACATCTACAGGAAAAATTCAACCAGCCGCTACTATGCCTGTAACGCTGGTGATGCTTCAGGCAATAAAAGATCACTATCGTAAGACGGGAGTAATGATTGGAATGAAACCTGCAGGCGGAATTTCTACTGCCAAGGTAGCAATCAACTATCTCGTTATGCTTCATGAAACATTAGGAGATAAGTGGATGAACAACCACTGGTTTAGGTTTGGTGCAAGTTCTTTAGCCAATGATTTGCTCATGCAAATAGGTAAAGAGCGTAGCGGTGTCTATCAAAGTGCGAATTATTTTTCAATTGATTAAATTATTTTAAATGAGTAAAAAGAAAGAAAATACTTCAACAATTAATCAAAATAAATCTGATTATTTTTCGGATTGGAAATATGCTCCGTCTCCCGAAAGTACCGACCATGTTAGACTTAAGAAGTCTTATGATCTGTTCATCAACGGGGAGTTTAAAAAACCATCTACCGGGAAGTATTTTGACACCATTTCTCCCTCTACAGAAGAGAAATTGGCATCTGTGGCTGAAGCGGGCGAAGCCGACGTAAACTTGGCAGTTACTTCTGCCAAAAATGCTTACGACAAAGTGTGGAAGAAAATGCCGGCTAAAGAAAGGGCAAAATATATTTATCGTATTGCGCGAATGATACAGGAGAGAGCAAGGGAGTTTGCAGTGATTGAAAGCATGGACGGTGGTAAACCCATTCGTGAAAGCCGAGATGTGGATGTTCCATTGGCAGCCAATCATTTTTTCTATTATGCGGGTTGGGCTGATAAATTAGAGTATGCATTTCCCAATAGAAAACCTCAGTCATTAGGAGTTGCCGGACAAATCATACCATGGAATTTCCCTCTGTTAATGGCGGCATGGAAAATTGCACCTGCGCTTGCTTGTGGAAATACTGTTGTTTTAAAACCTGCAGAATCAACTCCGCTTACAGCACTAAAACTTGCTGAAATCATTCAGGAGAGCGGTTTGCCTGCGGGTGTTGTAAACATTGTTACCGGCTTTGGAAATACCGGCGCCGCAATCGTACGTCATCCTAAAGTAAATAAGGTAGCGTTTACCGGAAGTACTGAAGTTGGGAAGATCATTCAAAAAGCTATTGCAGGGACTAATAAAAAAGTGACTTTGGAACTGGGTGGTAAAGCGGCAAATATTGTTTTTGATGATGCCCCATTAGATCAGGCGGTAGAAGGAATAGTGAATGGAATTTTCTTCAATCAGGGACACGTATGTTGTGCGGGTTCCAGGTTGTTTGTTCAGGAAAACATTGCGGAAACGCTTTTGCAGAAACTCAAAGACCGAATGGCAACGCTCGTTGTTGGTGACCCCTTAGATAAGAATACCGACATTGGCGCGATCAATTCCAAAGAGCAACTTGCCAAAATAAATGAATACATTAAAATCGGAGTAGATGAAGGCGCAGAATTGTATCAATCAAGTTGCGCTCTCCCTAATAAAGGATTCTTCTGTAAACCCACTCTGTTTTTGAATACTTCACAATCGCACAGAGTAGTGAGTGAAGAAATATTTGGGCCGGTGTTAACGGTTCAGACCTTTAGAACCATTGAAGAGGTTATTGAAAAAGCAAACAACATCCCTTATGGTTTAAGTGCCGGTGTATGGACAGACAAAGGTTCTAAAATTTTTAATCTCACTTCCAAAATGAGAGCGGGTGTGGTTTGGGCCAATACCTACAATAAGTTTGATCCTTCCTCTCCGTTTGGCGGATATAAGGAATCAGGATTTGGAAGAGAAGGCGGACTACATGGTTTGAGTGCATATTTATCTTTTTAGTTTGAAATTATGTCAAGAATTGAGGTACTAAAAACATACAAAATTTATATTGGCGGACAATTTCCAAGAACAGAAAGTGGTAGGTATTATCCGCTTTACAATAAGAAAAAACAAATGATAGCAAACGTAAGTTTATCATCAAGAAAAGATTTCCGTAACGCGGAAGTAGCTGCACGTTCAGCTTTTTCCGGTTGGAGCAGCAGAGCACCATTTAACAGAGCTCAAATTCTTTACCGCATTGCTGAAATGTTGGAAGGAAGAAAAGAGCAAATGGTCAACGAGTTACTATCGCAAGGTAGAAGTAAATCACAAGCGATAAAAGAAGTTACTCAATCTGTTGATCGTTTGGTTTATTACAGTGGTTGGTGTGATAAATATCAACAATGTTTTGGAACAGTAAATCCTGTGTCATCTTCGCATTTCAATTTTTCTGTTCCTGAACCAATGGGAGTAGTTTCGATTATTGCTCCCGAAAATTCTTCATTGTTAGGATTGGTATCTGTAATAGCTCCTGTAATTGCCGGCGGAAATACCTGTATAGTTTTAGCTTCTGAATCTGAACCATTATGTGCAGTAACTTTTGCGGAAGTTTTGGCTACCTCAGATTTACCTGGAGGCGTGGTCAATATTTTAACCGGGAATAGCAAAGAGCTTCATGCTTATTTTTCTAATCATATGGATGTAAACGCGATGATTTATTGCAGAAACAATAAGGATGAAATAAAAACTATTGGTGAAAATGCGTCCCTTAACGTAAAACGTGTGTATTTCTGGAACGAGCAAGATTGGAATGCTGATGACTGCGAGAACCCGTATCGAATTATGGATTTACAGGAAATCAAAACAACTTGGCATCCGATTGAATCGGTTGGTGGAAGTGGAGCTAAATATTAAATAAAATAAAATGAACTTTCAATATCTTTTAGAAAGAGTGATTAAGGCAGCTTTAGATGCAGGGGAGGAGATTTTGAAAGTCTATCAAACCGATTTTCATGTAGAATACAAAGGTGATAAATCTCCATTAACGGAGGCAGATAAGAGGAGCAACGATTGCATCATTTCATCTTTATCAGATTTTCAAATTCCCTTTTTAACAGAGGAAACGGTTGCAGAAACTTTTGAAAAAAGAAAAGAATGGAGTAAAGTTTGGATTATAGATCCGCTTGACGGAACTAAGGAATTTGTGAAACGAAACGGAGAATTTACAGTAAATATTGCATTGATTGAAGATCAAGTTCCTGTTTTAGGCGTCATTTATTCCCCTGTTTTTAAAGATTTGTATTATGCGGCTAAAGGATTAGGGAGTTTCAAAGTATCAAGGCATGACGTTTTGAGTTTTTTAAATGAAAATTCCTCCAATTTAGAAAAATTATTTCCCAAGGCTATACGTTTACCGTTAGTAAATGAAAAGAATAAATACACCATTGTGGCTTCCCGTTCACACCTCAGCTCTGAAACTTATCATCACATAGAAAATCTTAAATCCTCTAAAGGTGAAGTAGAATTGATTAATTCCGGGAGCTCCTTAAAAATTTGTATGGTTGCTGAGGGTACAGCAGATGAATATCCAAGATTTGGCCCCACTATGGAGTGGGATACTGCGGCAGGGCAAGCAATTGTTGAGCTTGCAGGTGGTAAACTTTTGAGGCAATCGGATTTGAAACCATTAAAATACAACAGAGAGGAGTTGACTAATCCTTCATTTATTGTTTACTCCAATTAGCCCCATTATCAGGCTTTATAAAAGACGTGTTAATTTTTTTAATTTATACCCATAAGTTAAGTAACTTAGTTGGGAATTAAATTACCAGTGTAAAATATTAAATTTAAGTATTCTGAATATGGAAAATGAAGACTCGGTACGGAAAGCAATTGAGCAAATCAGTTCTAATTTGAATCATTTATCATCTCAACACGAAAAAAGTAGTTGGAGTATAAAAGGCAAGAATAGACTGTCTGAAATACTTAGAGGAGATAAAAAATTAGAGAATTTCGCTGATGACTTTTTTGAGTTTACCTTTTCTTTTTTGAATTGTTTTTCAGGAAATTTTTATACTGTAGGTTCAAATAATGAAATGTCGCTTATTCATACATATGGGAGTAAGCATTCACCTCAAAAAACATTATTGACTACAGATCCTTTTTATCATAAAATCATCAATAGTAAAAAACCATGTGTTTTAAATAGCGTTAAAAAAGACTTCTTTAAAATTGAAACTTCTTTTGGTACCCATGATATTGTTTCTGTTATAATTCTACCGCTGTTTATGAATGATAGTTTGATTGGCTTGGTTGAGCTGGGAAAAATGAAGGAGGTTGAATATGGTGAAATTGATTTTTTAAACGAAGTTTCAGAATCAGTTGCTATTTATTTGAATAGTTTATTGGGAAAGCAAAAGCTTGAAAATTTAATTGGTGATCTGGACGCAAAGGAGCAAGAGTTACAGAATCAGATTAAGGCAATCAATAAAACCGCGCTAGTAATTGAGTTCGATACCAACGGAAATATTTTAAATGCAAACGATTTATTTTGTCAAACTTTTGGTTTTAGTAAGGATGAAGTGATTGGCAAACATCACAGAATTTTTCTTGATGATGATTTTGACTACGATCTGGAATTTGGTTCACATTGGAAAACTTTGAATGAGGGTAAAACAATGACCGGTGAATTCGAAAGACGTGATAAGAACGGGAAAAGTATTTGGCTTCATGCAAGTTATAATCCTGTTACTGATAAAACCGGTAAGGTTTACAAAACTTTAAAAATTGGTTACGATATCACTGAGATGAAGTTACAGCGCCATCAGTTGGAAGTTCTTACCCTTAAGATGAATCAACAATTGGAGGTGCTTAACAAGGCGGCTATTGTATCTGAAACAGATGCTGATGGAAATATCATTTTTGTGAATGACTTTTTTTGTCAGATTTCTGAGTACTCTAAGGAGGAACTTATAGGGAAAAACCACCGAATTTTAAAATCGGGAAAGCAACCTGACGGACTTTTTAAGGGAATGTGGAAAGCTATCAGTAAAGGCTTAATGTGGCAAGGAGAAATTTTAAATAAAAGTAAAACAGGAAAATTTTATTGGGTTGAAACTACGATATTGCCCTTCAAAGATAAAAATGGCGTAATAGAAAAATATGTTGCAGTTCGCTTTGACATTACAAAGCAAAAAGAAAGTGAAGCTTTACAAAGACAAACTGAATTGCTAATGGCAACTCAGAGAGATCTTGAGACTGCAAACACAGAGCTAGAGGCGCAGGCTCAAAAGTTGCAAGCTTCTGAAGAAGAGTTGAGGGTTCAGCAGGAGGAGTTGATGCAGAGCAATAAGGAACTGGAAGAGAAAACAAAATTGCTAGAAGAAAAAAACGAAGCCTACAACGAGAAGAACAATCTCTTGATTTCAGCATCCGCAGATCTTAAAAAGAAGGCCGAGCAACTTGAATTAAGTAGCAAATACAAATCTGAATTTTTGGCCAATATGAGTCATGAACTTCGCACGCCATTAAATTCAATTTTGTTACTCAGTAAGCTCATGGGTGATAACTATGAAGGAAATCTTAATACAGATCAGATTGAGTATGCCAATGTGATTAATAAAGCCGGTTCCAGTCTTCTAGAGCTGATTAATGATATTTTGGATTTATCAAAAATTGAATCCGGTAAGATGGATATCAATCCGGAGGTTTTATCGTTGGAGGAATTTCAAAAAGAAATTTACGATTTATTTTATCCATTAAGTAAGGATAAGTCCATTGATTTCAAAATTAATACCGCAAGCGATTGCCCGAAATCAATTTTTACTGATAAGCTAAGAATAGGTCAGGTAATTAAAAATTTACTTTCCAACTCTTTCAAATTTACTCCCAACGGAAAAGTTGATCTGAATGTTTCAATGAAAGATAATCTTAAGTCGATATCCTTTTCGGTTGTAGATAATGGTATTGGAATAGCAAAAGAAAAACAGGCATTGATATTTGAAGCCTTCCAACAGGCCGACGGATCTACAAAAAGAAAATATGGCGGCACCGGATTAGGTTTGTCTATAAGCAGGGAAATTGCTCATCTGTTAGGCGGTGAAATTACTTTGGAAAGCGAGCCCGGTAAAGGAAGTGATTTTACAATTACTATTCCGGTAAATTATTCAGCAGATTTGACAGAAACCAATTCAAGCAGTGATATTAAGTCTAAAGAAGATTTAAAGCCAAATTCAATTACAGAATTCACTGAATTTAAATCTTTTGAAATTAAAGACGACAAATCAAACATCTCACCTGGAGAAAAAGTAATAATGATTGTAGAGGACGATGTTCATTTTTTGAATTTTCTGATGAATGCGGCCAAAGAAAACGGTTATAAGGTAATAGGTGCCAACAACGGAAGAGACGGAATTGAGTTTGCAAAAAAATATTCACCAACAGGAATTATTTTAGACCTGAATCTACCCATTAAAAATGGTTGGGAAGTAATGAAAGAGCTAAAGGCAAATGATCAAACAAAAAACATCCCTGTTCATATTGTGTCTTCTCAGGATCTAGATGCTAAATCTATTAAAGAGATTGGTGCAGTAGATTTTTCCGAAAAACCGCTTGTACAATCAGATTTGAAAAAATTGTTTCAAAATCTTTCAGAGGTTTCTTTAAAGGAAAATGGTAAAGTCGCATTGTTTGCAGATCGAGTAGAACATAAAGATGCAATACTTTCTTTCTTGATTGAAAAGAATCTTCAAATATCAGCTTACTCTAATGATAAGGAAAGTGAATTCCCGGAAGATTTCTCTATTTACGATGCAATCATCATAGATGTAGATAACAGAAAATCAAAGATTGCAAACTTATTAGAAAAAATAAAAAATAAAATTTCAATAAAAAATTTACCAGTTATCATTCTTAGCAATACATTCCTTTCATCAATAGAAACCAAAAGGATATTTAAGTTTCAGAATGACTTTAATATAAAAATCGCCAAAAGTTATTCCGGTATAATAGATGAAATATCAATTTTTCTGAGTTTTGTTTCAAAAGATGGTAATCAGGCAAAGATGAGACCGGCTATAGTGCCTGCAAAAGTTTTGGAAGGTAAAAAAATATTGGTGGTAGACGATGACGAAGAAAATCGTTTTTCTATTGGTAAATTAATGGAATCGCAGAAGGTTGAAGTTATATATTCCGTTAATGGCAAAGAGGCATTGGATAAGTTTTCGAGAGAATCTGATTTAAGTGCGATACTTATGGATATTATGATGCCGGAAATGGATGGTTATGAAGCAATGCGAGAAATTAGAAAATTGACAAGCGGTAAAAGGATTCCAATTATAGCACTGACGGCCAAGACACAACCTGATGAAAGAGAGAACTGTCTGAAAAATGGAGCGTCTGACTATTTACCGAAGCCAATAGATTCCGATTTATTGATTTCATTGTTGCGTGTATGGGTCAATCAAGCCGATAAAAATAATTAGATGGACACACAAATTAAATTATTGTTAGTGGATGACGACGAAAGAAATATTTTCGCGCTCTCTGCATTTTTAAAAGTAAAAAAGATACAAGTAACAGCGGCTAGAGATGGTCAGGACTGTTTAAATAAACTTGCTGAAGGAGAATTCGATGTAATTCTTCTCGATATGATGATGCCTGTAATGGATGGTTTTCAAACTTTACAAGTGATAAGAAGCGACGCGAAATTGAAAAATAATAAAGTGATTGCATTAACAGCCCTTGCGATGAAAGGAGATATGGAAAGATGTCTTGAAGCGGGCGCTGATGATTACTGTACCAAACCTGTGGATATTGATGTATTAATTTCCAAAATAAATAAAATTTTACAGGTAAATGGATAAGAAATCGATTGTTCAGATTGGAGAAAATGAGGCGAATGATCTTATTGAGTTGATCAATGATTATTCAGGATATGATTTTTCTGACTATTCTTTTCCTTCTTTGTTGAGGCGTTTCCAAAGGTACATGGATAATAATAATGTGGACGATATAGAAATTTTTCATCAGGAACTACAACAAAATTCATCAGTATTAAATCACTTAATTGAGGAAATAACAGTTAATGTAACTGAGATGTTTCGAGATCCTTTGTTTTTTTTAACTCTTAATAATGAAGTTTTACCTTTATTAAAGAATTTATCGCACATTAAGATTTGGCATGCAGGATGTTCTTCAGGTGAAGAAGCTTATTCTATGGCGATTTTATTGAAGGAAAATGATTTGCTGGACAAGAGTATTATTTACGCAACTGATATTAATCAGGCAATACTCGAAAAAGCCAGAAAGGGAATTTTTGATTTGGAAATTATGAAGACCTACGCTTATAATTATAAGGAAAGTGAGGCCAAAAAAGATTTTCAATCTTACTTTCATATCAAAGATGGAGCGGCACGAATTAATTCAGATATAAATGAAAAGATAATTTTTAGCGCGCATAATTTGGTATCTGAAGGGGTATTCAATCAGTTTGATTTGATAATCTGCAGGAATGTTCTGATTTACTTTAATAAAAGTCTTCAGAATAATGTTTTTGAAACTTTTTACAAATCCCTTTCTGACAAAGGAATTTTAGCAATAGGTTCTAAAGAGACTTTGAATTTTTCTTCGATAGAAAACAAGATGGAAGTTTTAAACGCTAAGTGGAAGATATGGAGAAAGAAGGCGTAATTGTTTTTGGTGGATCGGCCGGTAGTATTGAGGTTATAATAAATTTGTTTCCTTTGGTGCCTGCAGATTTTCCTATACCTATAGTTGTAGTTTTACATAGAAAGAACACCTCCGAACATCATCTGGAAGATGTATTAAGTAGAAAATCAAAAGTTCCTGTTTTAGAGATTCAGGATAAAACCAAAATAATTCCGGGAAATATTTATATCGCTCCAGGTGACTATCATGTTTTGGTTGATAACGATAAAACATTGGCGTTGGACACGTCAGAAAAAGTAAATTTTTCCAGACCAAGTATCGATGTTGCGTTTGAAGAATTTGCAAGAGTTTATGGAAGCAAATGTATAGGGATTTTACTTTCAGGTGCAAATTCAGATGGATCAAGCGGTTTGAAAAGAATAAAAGATTCAGGCGGGCTTACAATTGTACAATCTCCGGATAGTGCTAAAGTTGCAACAATGCCGATGTCAGCAGTTAAACTTTTTCAGCCTGATGTTATTGCCAATCCTCAGCAAATGGCAGGACTATTAATTGAGGCATCTAAATTTCCTATTGGAGATTTTATTAGAAAGATCAAGAATGGTGAAGACCTTACCTCTAATCTCCCTTCAATATTACTTGTTGACGATCTTGACGATAATCTTTTTTCTTTGAATGCCATATTAAAATCTGAAGGATATTTAATTGATAAAGCGAGGTCAGGAGAAGAGGCATTAGAGAAGGCTAAATTAACAATTTATGATTGTATAGTACTGGATGTACAGATGCCGGAGATGGATGGTTTTGAAGTTGCAAAAAGATTAAGTAAAAATATACAAACGGAATCCATACCAATTCTTTTTCTGTCTGCATTGGGCTCTGATAAGGAAAAAGTCTTACAAGGCTTGGAAGCCGGGGCTGTAGATTTTATAGGTAAACCACCTGATCCGTTAATTTTAAAAGCCAAAATCAGGAATTGTGTGAGTCAGAGTATCAGAGCAAAAGAAAAGAATAAGAAATTGAATGTTCTAAACTCAAAATTTGAATCACTTCAAAATTATACCGGCGATGTGAGTGCAAGCTTCAGGTATGCACAAAATATACAGCAAGCTATTTTGCCAAATAATCAATCAGTTTCGCAAGGGTTTAAAGATAATTTCATCATTTTTCAGCCTAAGGATTCTATTGGCGGTGACTTCTATTATTTTAAAAATTTAGGAACGAAAATAATTTTTGGTGTGGGAGATTGTACGGGTCATGGTGCACCTGGTGCTATGATGAGTATGATGAGCGTTAACATACTAAATAATGTTATTGTTAAAAGGTCAATCACTCAGCCTAAAGATATTTTGAAGGCAATGACCATGGATTTTATTTCTACTTTTCACAATGAAAATAATTCAGCGATAATACAAGATGGTTTAGAAATTTCAATTTGTCTTTATGACCTTACACAAGAAAAACTTTTTTACTCAGGAGCCGGAGGCAGAGTGTTTGTTTATGAAAACCAAGATTTAAAAAAAATACGAGGAACGTCAGACGGGATTAGTGGTACATCATCTTCAGATTTGATTTTTGAAGAACATGAATTTGATACAGGCAATGGATTAAAATTATATTTATTGAGTGACGGAATACTTGATCAGTTTGGAGGAGAGAAAGGGAAGAAATATTTATCAAGCAGGTTGGAGAAATCAATTCTTACGTGTGTAGATGAACCTATGACCAAGCAGGAAATTTATTTTAGAGAAACATTAAAAAACTGGATGGGAGGTTGGAAACAGATTGATGACATAACACTACTTGGGTTTTCACTTTAATGGGATTTAAATAGCGTGTAAAATTAATTTCTTTGACGCAACCTTTAAATAATGTCGCTAAAAAACTATTTGTCTGAAACTTTAACGCTTTTAAGATTATGTTTTATTGCAAATCCTCCATTAAAATAACTGGAAGAATCCTTTTCTAGCTCATAAGAACTTATTTTATTCTCTAAAATAAGCGGAGTTTCTTTTAGTGGCAAAAAGGACAGATCTTTATTTTGAGATTGTTTTGCAATTTTTATTCTTTCATTCCATTGGGTATCGTATTTTTTCCAACGGTTGTTTTTGTAGTCATATATTAACTCAAAAAGATTGGAGCCTAACGTTACTGCTTTATTTGAGAGTTGTTGTGATGAGTTAACTTTTATAATATTAGTTATAAAATAGGTAATTACTGATATGGTAATAGTTATCTTGAGTAAATTTTTTAGAATCAAAATAATTGAAGATTTTATGTGTCCATGTGCATAATACGCAATTATTAAACTCAAATAAGTAATTAAAACGATATTAA
Source organism: Bacteroidota bacterium (assembly GCA_046302135.1). Taxonomy (GTDB): domain Bacteria; phylum Bacteroidota; class Bacteroidia; order B-17B0; family Aurantibacillaceae; genus AM-1111. The sequence continues at coordinate 25,242 of JBKCIQ010000048.1, forward strand.
ATAAAAAGCGTAAGTTACGTACTCTGCCTATACCGAGTGAATGAAAAGATTGCCCGTATTTAACCGCAAAAAGTGTTATAAGTATAGCTCCCAATAAACCAATAATTACATAAAATTTATTTTTAATTAGTGTAGAAATAACTGATGTTACGGGATTCTTTTTAAAATATAACATACATGTAAGTAAAAACAGCAAAGCGAATTGTAAGACTAAATAAAACGGAGAAAATACACCGGCAGTAGCATGAAAGATTTCAATAAAAAAATCTTTAAAAGACCAGATTAATGACTCAATTAGCTTTTTACTTTCAGGTAAATTTCCTGATCGTATAGAATTGGAAGGACTAATATAGGATAAGACTAAACAAGCAGAAGCAAATAAAAAAAGAAAAATATATGTTTTTAAAAACTGAAATGAACGATTACAGATCTTTCTTGATAAGAATAAAAAAATTATAAAAGGAATAAGTAATAACCAAACCTCATTCGAACCAATTAGGAAAAAAACAAGTAGTGTGGCGATAAAAATATGTTTAAAGTTAAATGTCTCCATCTCCATTTTAAACATGATTGAAAGAAAAAAAACCAAAACAATAAAACCAAACATATAGTGGTTAGAGGAGGCAAACCACATAAAGGATTCATAAAAACCAGGGCAAAAAGCCAAGTAAAAGGCTAGGAAACTGAAACTAATTGCAGTGCTGTACTTAATGGCAAAAAAATAATCAATTGTCTTTTTAATGGAATAAATAAAAAGTAGTTGAATAGCTACAGCTAAAATGCGATAAATGGGCAATATATAGAAAAAAGGAATTAAAGATATAAATGAGTTTGAATACCTGCCGTTATGATGTAGGTACCAGTCTTTTATTTTTAATAAATATGCGTTAAAAGTTAAATGATTAATATCTCGCCAAAAATCATCACTAATTGGTCTTATGTAAAGATTACAATGTGCAGAAAGTATAAAAATAAACAAAGTAGCTAGTAATAGAGTCCCTGCAAAAGGTATATTTATTAATTTATTTAATTTTATATTTTGCATAAATTTTAAAAATATCCTTAAGTAAAAGTAATATTGCTCTGTTATTAATTGAGCTGCCTGAATTGTCGTTTAAAATTATAATCGGCACTTCAACCAAGCAGTTTTTTTGAATTCGATGTGCTCTAAAAATTATTTCAATATCAAATAACCAACGACTAATAAATGGTTCGCTAAAGGTTTCTTCAATAATACTTTTACGAAACATTTTACAACCACATTGCGTGTCTGATATATTAAGGCCATAAAACATTTTGATGAAAAAGAATTTCCAAATCATACTTATGTAGTATCGCAATTTTCTTTTAGACTGTTGGAATTCTTTTTTTGTCCGTACAGTTATAAATATAGTTTTATCAGCTATTATATCAGCTTCTTTTTCAATTTTTCTGATTTGTTCTAAAGGAATTGCAAGATCTGCATCTATAAAAGCATAATATTTATAATCAATTTTATTTTTGTAAACCATATAAACAGTTTCTCTAACTGTTTCTGCCTTTCCACGGTTAACCTTATAATCAATCAAAAATCTGGTTTTATTGTTTACCAAGTTTTCTGAAATTGATTTTTTAGTCTCATCTGTACTGCCGTCATTTGAAAAATAGAAATGTATATCCTGATTTTTATCCGAAAACTCTACGAATGCCGCGTGATTCAGTCGTTTAGATTCATTAAAACATGGTACTATTACTGCGATCATTTTGTTTATTGTAATAGAATAAAATCCGAAATAGTTTTTTCTATTAATAATTTGGTAAAACTTTCAAATATGGATGTTGTGACTAAAAATAATCAATTTTTAAAATAATTTTTAATGTTTTTTTACCATCTTTATCTGTTTTACGGATACATCTTCAGCTAACTCTTACTGAAACAGAAAAAATTGAAAGTCATTTTTCAATTCCGGATTATTATTTCAAAAATATAAAAATCCGGGTATAGTTCTCAATTTCCAATAATCAATACCTGACCAACTCTTATTGAACTACCCTTAATACGGTTTAGTGTCTTTAGCTTACCTAGACTTATTCCGTTTTTCCTCGCAATACCGCTGAGTGTATCACCTTTTTTCACTTTGTATCTTTTAACCTTTTGTTTATTGGTTTTGGTTGTTTTCCCTATTTCCTTATCTCGTTTTTTTGTCTGAACTATTAATTCTTTTTTCTCTGTTGTTTCAGAATCAAGTTTAGTTTCAACTGTGTCAGGCACATAGTAGGATTGATTACTCAGAATTAAATTATTTTCTAGTTTATTTGTTTCAATACGTTTCATAGTATTTAAAAACGCTTGCATAAACAATTCTCCTTTTAGTTTGTATCCTTTGGCATTCAGATGTACATTATCTTTCCCGGCAATTCCCAAATCAGACCATTTAAACATTGAGCGAGGTCCTCCCGAAATTACATACCAATCGTAAAAAAGACAAGCATTTTCAAGTGCCACTTTTCTTGCAAGGGCAGCATATTGCTTGGCGGCTGTTACGTTCTTACCTTTTTTATTGATGTCCTGAGCTGAAGCAATTAAAATTATCGCTTCAGGATTTATCTTCCTTATTTTTTTAATGGTTTGTATCATGATTTCTTCCAACTCAGGCTCCACTCGGTTTTTATACATGAAATCATTACCTCCCCAGTCACATATTACAAAATCAGCGCTTAAATACGGAAATTCCTTTTCAAAATATTTCTGATAATTCAATGCTGAAAAACATGCTCCTCCAACTCCAAGATTGTGATAGATTACACCATTACTCTTATTCTCTATACTAATACCGTATAATTTAAATGGTTCATCATTTGAATTTTCTTTGGAAAGTCTGAAAGTAATGTTGTCAGATAATTTTTTAAATGATACCTCAACGTATGGAGTTTTAGATTCGTCATTGGCCAAATTTACAACCTTGGTTTCATCTCCTGAAGTAATTGTTATTATGTAGCCATTTTTTAATCTGTCACAAAATATTTTTAAAATCTTTTCTCCGCTATTCAGAGGTGATTTAAAAGAAATTGAAAATGCTGCGTTTTTGTCAATTGTATGCGCCGCAAAACCAGAAACACCTACCGGTAATCTTGGAGGTATTTGTATGCTGTTTCCCGTTAACCATTTTCCTTCAAATGAAGAAGAATAATCCGATTGTGAATAGGTTTTAGCTATAGAGTAGGGGAATATCATTCCTCTTCCGGCATTTCCTTTTATTTCCTGCATTTTCTTTCTAACTGTGCCGGTGAAATAATCCGGCTGAACATGAGAATCTCCGAAATGAGCCACAATAAAATTTCCTGAATTCTTATTCCACTTTTTACTTAGCTCCTCAATTGTTTTTCGATCTGCAAATTCAAAGTAGTTTAATTCTTCCTTGATGAACTCAGGATATTTTTCAGGAGAAATTGCGTTGGACTGGTTTTGTTCTTGTCCACAACTCAGTTGTGCTAATAGAACAAATACAATAATTAATAATGAACCCAAATTATTTGGATAGATATAGGCTTGTCGTTTTCTTTTTCTAAGCATGATTTAATTGAACAATAAAATACAAAAACTTGTGAATTACTTGAAGAGACATGCGGCAAGATATTAATAACATCTTGTTCAATTCAATTAAAAGATATAAAAATTGTAAAATCCTTTTTTAGGATTTCGGATTACTCTTAGAGACTATGGAATCAATCATGCCACCTACATTTGTCCAGATTTGAATTTCAAGTGCTGTAAATCTTATTGAAAATTTTTTTTCTACAGCCACCACCAGCTGAATATGATTTAATGAGTCCCACTCTTCCACATCTTTAGCAATGGTGCTTTCACTTAACTCAATTTTATCGTTATCCAGCACATCTCTGAATATTTCAATTACTTGTTGCAATATGATTTCTCTCGACATGATTTGATTTTTTTTGTATAAATGTTTTTTTAAATTGATAACTATCCAATAAAAGCTCCCACATTCCATTTCTGCTAACGAAACCAAGATCTTGGTAATGATTTTTCACCATTTCATTTTTTGAGCTCGGAATATATTCGCCAATTATTTTTTTGTATTTGTTTTCTATTGCATGTTGAACAATTGTATTCAGTACAAAATTTTCCATTCCTCTTTTTAAGACTCTGCAACTCATTAGCCAGGTTTCAATGAAAAGACTTTCTTGTGTTGCCTCTTTCATTACCACAAGACTTATCAAACCATGATCACCAAACTTATCCTCAAGATGGAAGGCAAACGGATGAATATTTGTTTTGTTGCTCATTTCCTTTATCTCACTTTCAGAATACCTTACAGTTCTAAGGTTAAATTGGTTTGATCTCTGTGAAAGTTGCGAAACTCTTGGTGTATTAAATGAATTGAATCCCTCTACAATGGAATTCATATTTAAATTTTTCAGAAAGTCATCTTCATCCACAAAACTTTTCTGATATTCCATGCGCTTTGCTTCAGTCTGATATTGTTTAGTACGTTCTCCGTCTTCTTTGGAAATTCCAACAGTTTCAAAAAGATTAAGTATATAAAGATATTCAAGGTACAATGCAGGATCTTCAGGCAATTCAGGTACAGCTATCCCGACAATGTTTTCTCTAACCATATTTCTTTCGAAGGGATTGTCATCTAGAAAAACCATAGAATCAAAACCAATATTCAATACTTGCTGTATGTGCCTTATGTTGGACGCTTTATTTTCCCAATTGGCCACAAAGACTGAAATGTCATCAAGTCGCAGTATCATTTCCGGATGTTTTTCGAAAGGAACTTTTGCTACATCCTCGTTGTTCTTGCTACACACGGCCAATATTACACCTCTGTTTTTTAATTCCTTCAGCCAATATTGAAACTCAGTAAAAGCTTTACCAATTCCAAGTCCGCCGATTTGAATATTTTCAATTCCATCATCACCAATAATTCCACCCCACAAAGTATTATCCAGGTCAAGTATAATGCACTTTTTTATCTTGCCTTCCAATGCTGAAATGATGTCAAATGTGCTCTTAGCAACATAAGGTAATACGTCGAGGCCTATTACTATATCGGAATTGACATAAACAGAAGGTTGAAAAAATTTTTCTTTGCCAAATTGATTCTGAATTGATGAGATATCTGATATATGAAGATTACTGATTTGCGTGCTTAGTTCAGATAGCTTGTAATTAAGTTTTCTTACTTGGTATAAGAATGAATCATCTGTTTTATTTGAATAAGATCCGAATACATGATCATCTATTTCATTGAAGTTATAGCAAATCAGTTGAGTTTTTGCTCTTGAATTGATAATGCTGAAAATTTCTTTAAACTGATTCAATCGGTTATCTGCAAAATTTTTTCTTTCTTCCTTTTGGAGTTTATAGAATGATTTAAGCAGCTTGTGAGTAGAGAAAAAAATAATTGTATACTGCGCATCGTGGTTGTAATATTCCGAGTCCGGAGAAAATACCTGCAATTCAATTTGATTAAAATCTGCTTCAAATATGTCTGCATCAAAACCATAATCGTATCCGATTCCTTTTAATGCATAGTTAAGTAATTGAGTCGCGGAATCACCAAGAATAGAAATTTTAGTTTTCTTTAATCCTGTAAAATCTTGTTTTAGGTTCTTCTTTAGTTGATTGAAGCTTTTCATTTGCCCTATTATTTTTTGGTTGAATCAGCTTCTTCTTTTTTCTTTTTTCCTCCAACATCAAAGGCCGGATTGTATCCGGAGTAGTTTATAAGGTATTTTTCTCTACTAAGGGTAAATCCTGAATTGTATACAAATACGTTGTGACCAAATAACATGTCTGTGATTCCATAAGTTTTTATAAGTTCTTTAATGCTTCCGTTAAAATACCTGTAATCCATAATAAAAACTTCTTCATAATGACTGGCGAGAAACGGAGCGAATGCATTGCCATAAGAATCTTTAAGCATTAGAATTTTTCTTCCGTTTTTTACATCGGTTGAAACTCGCATCAACGGCCAATCTGCACCAAGAAATACTCCATAGCCGCTGGTACCTCTGGAAACTTCATGATAAAGTTTAGTTAGTGTTCCATTGGTAAAGCCTTGTCGGTAATATTGCGATTTGTTATTACCGGGAATTTTGAAATATTCAACTGTATCTAAGTTGGTTTTTAATATTTCGCTCTGAGTATATCCATACATAGAACCCAAATATCCTGTAGTGTATTTGTAAGTTAATTCATCCATATTAAGTGCTCTAAATCCGGCGGTTTTACAGAACGCCCTGTAGGCATAATATGCCCCTCGCCCCGACCAATGGTGATCTGTTTTTAATTGAATGTATTCATTAGTGTGTTGTGCCAGTTCTTCGTATGCGGGAACACAATTGATTTTACCTGCCATCTGACTGTAGAAATAATCAATGAATTCTTTCTCAGGATAACCTTTTCTATGAAAAGTGGAGGGGAGGAAAAAGTCACTTCCGCACGGAGCCGCCATACAAAAAACATTAAGATCAGGAAAATCTTTTTTGAATTGAATTACCATATTGGCATAATTCTTTGCCGAATTTTTTGAACCTCCGGAGAAAATCAAAATAGCTCTTTTCTTAAATAGAATTATGGAGTTGATGTTATCGTAATCCTCATCACCCTCAAAAAAATGTTTTGGTTTGTATTTGGAAGTGTCAGATGCTGTTGAATCTTTATTTTGAATACTATCTTTTACATTAATATTTTTTTTGTTTTTATCGTTAAAGATCGATTTTTTCTCTGCTCTTGCGATAGGCTGTTTAAAGAAAACTATTTCTTCATCTTCTATCCCTTTAATTTTTTTGGTCTGATCTGCTAGCCCTATCAGTTCATTCCTAAACATGAAATTATCCGAATAGTAGTTGTTAATACTATCAGTGTATTTGCCGGAAATCCAGTTCTTGTAATTAAACTCAGGAAAGGGACTAAGTCTTCTTTTTTCCTGCACAGATATACTTTGTTTAGGCATCAGAAAAAATAAAACTGCACCTGAGATCAATAATATTGAGAACAATATTGCATTAATCACATACCATTTAGTGTTTGTATTTTTTTCTGCAATTTCCATTAGAATCTAAAATATAAGAATGGATTATAACTGCTACCAACAAGGAACATAACTGAAACGAAGAGAAAAACAATATTCATTAGGATCTCAGATGAATGGAACAATGCATTTTTCTTTGTTTTTTGTTCTAAAAATTTTGTGATCCATTGGTATACAGGTAGACAGAGCACAATTGCGAAAATGATCCAAAAGATGTTTTGTCTAATTGAGAATTCCAATTCGATATTTTGATTTCCATAAGCCGAAAAATTCATCAGCATTTTCCAGAATTCAGTGAGTTTGCCAAGGTCGGTGAAATAAAATAGAGACCAGCTTGGAAGAATTAGGATGATGAAATAAATGTGATGAAGGAAACCTGGTATTTTTTTCATTGATTTTATGATGAAAATTTTTTCAAGATAAACCCAAATCCCGAAGTATAATCCCCAAAGTATAAAATTCCAACTTGCTCCGTGCCATAAACCTGAAATAAAGAAGGTGAAAAATATACCGAAAAAAATACTGAAATTTTTATGGTCCCTGAATTTTATCATAACCGGCATAAAGACGTAGTCCGAGAGCCAGGTTGAAAGAGAAATATGCCATCTTCTCCAATATTCAGTAATTGAACGTGAAATGAACGGGTGGTTAAAATTTTCATGGTAGTGAAACCCAAACATTCTTCCTAAGCCAATTGCCATGTCTGAATACCCTGAAAAATCGAAATAAATTTGGATACCATAAATAAATATTCCGTACCAGCCTGCAAGCGGTGTCATTTCTGAGATATCCTTATCTAAAAACTGTGTGCATATTTCTCCCGCGAAGTTAGCAATGGCTACTTTTTTGAAAAGCCCTTTACAAAATCTTGTTACCCCGGAACTGAAATCTTCCCAACTGAAAACTCTGTTTTCAATTTCATTGGCAATATGGCTGTATCGAACAATTGGACCGGCAACCAATTGATGATATAGGGAAATGAAAAGCAAATAATTAATAAACGAACGTTGTGCCTTTACTTGTCCTTTATAAACATCTATGCAGTATGAAATACTCTGAAATGTATAAAACGATATCCCTATTGGCAAAAGGAAATGCGGCTCTTTAAATTTTGTTCCAAGTAAGAAATTTACGTTTTCAATGATGAAATCGGAATATTTAAAAGTCATTAATATTCCTAGGTTAAAAATTAATGTTACAATTATCCCAATTGTTGCCATCGTTTTACCCTGATGTTTCTCAATAAAAATACCGTTGTAATAGTCTACGATGGTTGAAATTAACAGCAGGCCCACCCAAACAGGCTCTCCCCAAGCGTAGAAAATTAAAGAGAAAACTATCAGAATAATATTTCTGAGTGTGCTGTTCTTAGTTGAATAGTAAAGTATAATATTCAGTGGAAGGAAGAAAAACAGAAAAAAAAGACTAGAAAAGACCATTGAAATTATCTGCTGTTGTTACACGTTTTAGTGTACTTGATCTTTTTTAGGTTATTGGGGTATTCCTTAACAGCGTAATGAATCCTTACCAGAAACTTATAATAATCTTCATTTGGATCTTTATATTTCCTGTCTTGCCATCCTTTGTAATAATCTACACTATGCCTCCATGATTTAAATCTCATGTACTCTTTGGTAACCCTAAAGCCAAACAAATTATTTCTGTTCATAAGGTACTTTGACTGAAGCCAGCCTGTTTCCAAAATAACCTGTTTCATTACTATATCCGGATGTTTTATTCCTTTTTCACAAATGTATTCTCTAACTGTATCTAGCAATGGATTCCCCCTTTGGGCTTTAATCCCAAAAGAGGCAAGTAATAAACAATATATAAACAGCGACCTCATAAAATGTTAAATAAATGTTGATAAAAAGTATATAAACCGCGAATTTATAACATTTTTTTTATTAAAGGTCAGATAGTTTGTTGGTTAATTGGTAATATTCAGATAAACAGGATGTTAAACAACATTATTTTATTTTAAAAGATTAAAAGTGCTGTAAAAGTGTAACGAATTTGCGATTAGGTTGAATGAATTTACAATTTGTGTGTTCATATTTTTTACATTTGCGCCCCCATGATTGAGACCAGGGACCCTAATAAATCCGATAAAGAAAAGGACGGTTCTTCCACCAATATTTTGTGGGCAGGTATTAGCATTGCATTGCCAATACTTTTGATTTATTTGTACAGTTACTCCGGTTTTAATTTCTCATTTGTAGGAAAAGCCTTAAAAAAATATCCTATTGAAGAAGAAAATCCTGATGATTTTTTAGCCGAATTAAATTCCAAAAAAAAATCAACAATAGACGGCAATTCAAATAAAAAAAATGGCTCATCAGTAAAAGACAGTGTAAAAGTTTCCTCTGTTGATACTTCAAAAAAATCTCTTGTCCCTGTTAATTCTGATGTAAATTACAACATCACTGACTCCACCAAACATAGAGTACTTATACTAGGTGATTCTGAATGCGGAGGACTCTGCTTTCCACTGAATGACTATTGTGTTGCCAACGGACATGAGTTGGCGGCAACTATTGTTTGGAATTCTGCCACAATCTATACATTCGCTTACGCAGATACGTTGAACGCCTTGATAAATAAATATAAACCAACTTTCATTTTTTTTGTTGTTGGTTTGAATGAATTAAAGACAAAAGAATTGAAGCGAAGGAAAGTTGCATCAGATTTATTTCTCGAACGTATTAAAGGAATTCCTTATGCATGGATTGGTCCTGCAAATTTTTGCGAAGATTACGGACTAAACAAAGTTTTTGAAAGTGCTGCTGATTCAAATGCATTTTTTCTTTCAAAAGATCTGGATATTCCTAGAGGCAGCGACGGAAGACACCCAAGTATGAAGGGTTATCGCATTTGGATGGATAGCATTGCCAAATGGATCAATACAAAGGCTAAATATAAACTAGCCATGAAAAAACCAGACAAGTTTAATACACGTTTCAAATCTAAACTAATTTCATTTAACGCTGCAAAATATCGTGGATACTAGTGATTCAGGAAATAATCTTACTGAAATATTTAGTTTAGATTTTTTGAAGGATGTTTTTCAATTTTCTACAGAAAAGCCATGGTTTTTTACAGAGTTTAGTTTTTTACTTGTTTTCGGAATTTTTCTTTTGTTGTATGCTTTCATAGTTAATCAAAACAAATGGAAAAAATTATACATCATTGCTTTCAGTTTGTTTTTTTATTACAAATCAAGTGGTCCATTTTTGGCGCTTTTTGTTTTGATGATATTCAGCGATTATCTTTTTGCTCAGGCAATTCATAAGAACGAAGGCAAAAAGAAAAAGTTGCTAATGTGGTTGGCAATATCTTATAGTCTGTCTTTCTTACTATATTTTAAATACGCTAATTTTTTTATTGGTAATTTCAATTCTATACTCGGTACAAACTTCGAATTACAAAATTTGTTTTTACCTATTGGTATTTCTTTTTACACTTTTCAATCTATTAGTTATGTTCTTGATGTTTACCGTAAAGAAATTCCGCCATCAAAAAATTTCAGCGATTATGCGTTTTATATGACATTCTTTCCTCATTTGGTTGCAGGGCCTATAGTAAGAGCAAAAGATTTTTTACCTCAGATTATAAATCCTCAGATAATCAATCAGAATCTTTACAAGGAAAGTTTAATCAGAATTATAACAGGTCTATTGAAGAAATTATTCATTGCTGATTTTTTAGCAAAATATGTAGATCTTGTACATCAGGCTCCGGGAGGTTACTCAGGAGGAGAAAATCTTATTTCGATGTATGCATACAGCTTTCAAATCTATTTTGATTTTTCCGGATATTCTGATATTGCGATTGGAATTGCCTTGTTACTTGGTTACAGATTGAAAGAAAATTTCGAAAGTCCATATACTGCACCAAATATTACTATATTTTGGAGAAGATGGCACATTTCATTAAGCCTTTGGTTGAGAGACTATATCTATATTCCATTGGGTGGTAACAGAAAGGGTGTAATAAATACATATCTCTTCTTACTAGCCACAATGTTGATAGGAGGATTTTGGCACGGTGCCGACTGGAGATTTGTTTTCTGGGGACTTGCACACGGACTCGCACTTGCATTTCATAAGATCTGGTCAAAATATTTTGGTTCACGTTTTAATTTCAAAAATTCAAATATCCTATACGTTATAATAACTTTTCACTTTGTCGGCTTTTGTTGGATTTTCTTCAGGGCCACATCGTTTGAAACAGCATTCCTAAGTATCCAAAGAATTTTTACGGCAACTTCATGGGTTGATTTTATAGGTTTCTGGATGAGTCGTCCCGAAACAACAATGGTACTTTTATTCGCATCAATTATTGTTTTTATGCCGTGGAAGACAAAAGAAAGTTTGTTCGGGCTTGTAAGAAAGTTGCCCGCTTATGCGTATATTGTACTAATGTTAGTAGCTCTTCAGATAATTGTACAATTTAAGGACGAGATTGTTCAACCTTTCATTTATTTTCAATTTTGAAAAAGGTTCATTCCTTTAAGCTTCATCTATTTTTTTTTCTTACTGTATCATTAATTTCCTGTGCCCAAGATAATATCTTGCAGGAGGAAAAGTCGTTTGATTACGGTACAACAATTATTTCTCTTGAGCCAATATCAGAAAGTGAAAGGTTGACATCATCAGTTAAAAGATTACACGATATATTGAAGAACAAAAACAAAAAAGGATATAAAGGTTCTGATAGTGTATTTACAATACTTCATATTGGGGACAGTCATATTCAAGGAGATTATTTTACAAGTGTAATCAGAAAACAACTGCAAAATTATTTTGGTAACGCCGGGCAAGGTATACTTTTTCCTTATGCAACGGCTCAAAGTTATGGTCCAAAAGGGTTGGAAGTAAAAACTAAAGGGAAATGGAAGGGTGTTAAAACAATGACTCAGAATTTGACCTATGATCTTGGGTTGAGTGGTTATGGTGTATTCATCAATAATACAAATTGCAGTTTGAGTGTTACATTGAATGAAAAATTTGATGTTGATTTACCTTTAAGCAAGTTTGCCCCTGTTCAAAAAATAAATATATGGCATACCGCCGGGCCAGGGTCTTTTTTAACTTCTTTGGATGACAACTTTAAATTGGTAGATAAAAAGTTATTTCCATCAGGGTGGGGGGTAAGCACCTATTTTAATGAAAACAAAACTAATGGGTTTACAATAATTCCTGAAAACACTAACGGGGGACAGTACTACTATGGATTTTACGGGTTTGAATTATTACCATTAGAACAAAGAGGTATTTCTTATCACCATTGCGGTGTTGTAGGGGCTCAATTTACACATCTAATTAAGAACGCTAAACTTGCTATGGATCAGTTAAAATTATTAAAGCCGGACATAATAGTTTTTTCTTTCGGTACAAATGAGGCGTATAATGGAAATTTCGATACAGATAATTACATCAGAGTAATAAAAAATTTCATTTTAGAGATCAATAAAATCTCTCCGGGTACTGCCATTATATTTACTACAGCACCCGATACAAGAAGTCAAGGTAAAACTCCTCCACATCAAATAAACGTTAACAAAGCTCTTATGAAAATAGCCGATGAGACTTCCAGTTCGATTTATGATTTAAATACGGCAATGGGCGGTTGGGGTTCTATGAATACATGGTTTAGTAAGCAGTTAACATTAAAAGATAAATTACATTTTAATACTGATGGTTACGCAATTCAAGGTAAACTATTTGCGTTGGCCTTGCTGGAGTTTTACAATAAAAAAAATTCATCCGATACACTTAATCTTAATCAAATTAGAAAGAGTATTGATCAATCCATGAGAATACTTTCAAGAAGTAAACAAGTACATCAAATTAATGAACAAAATGATTCAACAAAAACAACTGTAACAGATTCCGCTTCAATAGATAAAAATCATATTAATCATGACATTAAAAAAGTTAAGGATAAAAAGAATGATAAATTATCAAGTAAAGAAAAGAAGAAAGTACATGTCGTAAAGAAAGGAGACACACTCTCAAAGATTGCCCGAATTTACAAGGTCAGTATAAATACGATAGCAAAGATGAACGGAATTCCTGTAACCAAGGTACTTAGGCTCGGGCAAAAGTTGATTATACCAAGGAAGTAAATTTGTAGGATATATTAATACTTAATTGCTTTACCGGGAGTACCAATTAATATATTTTTGTGATAGGCGAGTACTCCGTTCACCCACACTGCATCTATCCCGTCGGAAAATTGGTTAGGATTTGCCACAGTCGCTTTCCCTTTTACTCGCTCAGGGTCAATCAATACTAAATCTGCAATTGATCCTGTTTTCAATTCGCCGCGTTTTTCCATTGGTGTACCAATAAGTTTTTTCGGGAGGGTAGTCATTTTTTCAAGCATTTTTTCAATTGGAATTCCAATGTTGATTCCATGCTTGAGTGCAGTAGAAAAACAGGATGCTCCTCTTGGATGATTGTTGGCTCTTGGCTCTGATTCAATTCCACCGTCTGAACCAATCATACAAAAATCTTCCTTTAGTGCCAGATCAACAGTTTTGGAAATATCCATTGTTCCTTCGGGTACGGCCACAAGTCTGTTTAAACTCTTTCTATATTTTGCAAATGATTCTGGTGTGAGCGTTTCACCTGTACCAACAACGGTTAAATCTTTATAAGTTATGTTATACCTCTCCTTCCATCCGTCGTCAAATCTTTTAGATGGCAGATAGGTTGCCCAATAGGAAAACGGATAGATACAGCAACTTAGGGATAAGCCTGAACGAATGCCTTCGTTAATTAGCTCAAGTGCCTTAGGCATATTATAGGTTCCTCCTGTTGAATGCAAATGATTCATGTGTACATGTACTTCCGCCTCACGTGCAATCCTTATTGCTTCCTTGACTCCATCTAATTCATGTTTCTGGTCGCTGTAACGAAGATGCATGAAAAATGGTCTTTTATATTTTGAAGCTAACTTGGCATATTTGAGAATTTCGTTATACTCCGTAGGTTGATATTCTATTGAATGAGAAACACCCAGCGCTCCTGCTTCAAGATTTGCTTCAACCGCTTTTAATCTTTTACCCAAATCATGTACAGAGTTACGTAATTCCATCACAAATGTTGAAACACCATAATTGATATAATGTTTCTTTTTAGAAAAATGGGAATAGAAATCTGTACAATCTGCACTTCCTCCATGCATTTGCAAAGCGGTAGTACAACCATCTGTGAGTTTAAATTTCTCAAATATCAGCCAGGTATCTTTAGGATTTAAGGCGTTGTCTGCGAGAATATCAATGAAACCCGCTGAAACAATTTTACTGCCTGCATCTATAACATTTTTACCCATAAGCGGAACCTCAGAAAGAAAAATAGTTCCATCTGTTTTAATTCCGACACATAGGTTTTTCCATTGCTTATCTACCCAACATCTTGCGTTTAATATTGCAGTTTCAAACACTTCATCAGGCATTTTTTCTGAAATAGAGAGCAATTTATTACCTGTTTCTTCTAAGTTTGAACCACATGATATCAATGGCAACAAACCAAGGAAGCTGATTTTTCCAATAAATTCTCTTCGGGAGATAAAATTGTTTTTTGAATCGAAAAAATTACTCTCCATCCAAAATTATTTTTCCATTTGCTTTTTCAAAGCATCAGCTTTTTCAGTCTGACTGGTCATTCGATAAAGTCTGATTAAATTTTTCTTTAATGATTTGTCATCAGGAGATAACGTTACACATTTTTCAAGATACTGAACCGCTTTTCCCCAGTAGGTTTGAGACTTTTTATCATTGTCAGCAGAATTTGATCCGCTCACATTTTGAGAATACCAGTTGCCCCAGTTGTTGTAAACTGCACCAAGGTTAAAATTTCCCTCGAATCCTTCAGGATTACAAGCAATGGCTTTAAGGTAATTTTCTTCAGCCTTTACCATGAGATCATTAAAGTTCGCAGGCTTAGTTGTGTCTTTTCCGGTTGCTGCACTCTTAGGATTTGCCTGGTTGTCAAAAACATTTCCTTTTACCAGAAACAATGCGCAGTTATTTGGGTCTTTTTCTATTGCTTTATCAATGTAATTCATAGCGGTTGATTCCTTTTTTTGCTGAATGCAAATGTTGATGTAATTTAATATTAGTCCTTTGTCATTTGGAAAAAGCCCTAATCCTTCCAATAATATTGCTTCAGCTTTTTCCTTATAGTTTAAATTCAAATAAGCAAAATGCATGTCTGAATATACTATAGCCTTACTCAATTTATCATCAATAACTTTTTTACCAATCTGAATCACCTTATCGTATTTTTTAGCTTTGTCTGCAGAAATCATGGCATTCATGATTAGCCCTGTATCTTTTTTGCCAAGCATCTTATATCCATCGTAGCAATCCTCAAAAAGAGAAATTGCTTCATCATATTTTTTTACTTTAAATCTTCCTACGGCAAGATTCTGCATATCATTCATCATATTCATAGCAATAGGGGCCAGCTCCATGGAGTAAGTTTTCTCTTTTTCTTTTGCTTCCATTTCAAAAACTTTTGCCATTGCCTGCCCTGCTATAGAAAATTCAGTTGTATCAACATTTCCAAATGCTTCCTCTGCTATTTGTGATTTGTTGGTAAGTTTTGCAGACAGTTTTTTCTTTTCTTGTTCCCAATTGTACAGGAAGAGTTTATAGTAAATTTTGGAAGTGTATACAAAGGTTTTTGGTTTATCCTTGGTGTCTGCATGATTTCTAGCAAGATCGATATTGTCCTTAGCTTTATTGAGGTAGGATACATCAGGACTACCTTCCTTTACAGAAGTTTCATAATCCTGTAATGCCCTCCAAGCTGATTGAACTTTATTAGATTGAGCAATTTGCATGAATGGAATTAGCAGAATTGCAATGGTTTTAAGTGTTATTCTTTTCATGTTTTTAATTTTCGTTGCCGATTAATCAATAGTCCTGCCAATTTTTATTTTTCTTCAGACGTTGGACCTTCTTCTTTTCCATAATTTCCTCCTTCACCCGTGTTTTCATCGTTTGGGATTATCGGATTATTTTGACCGTCCTGATTTTCTTCGAACTCTTCATCATCGTGGTCTACACGTGTTACAGCTGCAATACTGTCTCCATCCTGAATATTAATTAATCTAACTCCTTGTGTTGCACGACCCATTACCCGTAAATCTGAAACTCTAAGTCTTATCGTAATTCCTGAACGGTTGATGATCATTAAATCATTCGCATCGGTCACAGATTTTATAGCTACCAGATTTCCAGTCTTATCAGTGATGTTAATTGTCTTTACGCCTTTACCACCTCTGTTTGTTACCCTGTACTCATCCAGGTCGCTACGCTTTCCGTAACCTTTTTCTGAAACCACTAAAATATTTCCCGGATTCTCAGTGTCAATACAAACCATTCCTATTACTTCGTTAGATCCATTACCTTCTTCATCATCTAAATTGATTCCGGTTACACCCGAAGCATTTCTACCCATAGGACGAACTTTCTCTTCATTAAAACGACAAACCTTACCGAGCTTGGTGGCGAGCATTATTTCATTCTTGCCATTTGTTAAGGCAGCCTCTAGTAATTGATCTCCTTCACGGATGGTTATGGCGTTGATACCGTTTGCCCGTGGTCTGGAATAAGCTTCAACGGTTGTTTTTTTGATGATTCCGTTTTTGGTACAAAGAATGATGTAGTTGTTGTTGATGTATTCTTCGTCCTCCAAATTTTTTGTATTGATGTAGGCTTTTACTTTATCATCAGGAGGGATATTAATTAAATTCTGAATTGCTCTTCCTTTGGATTGTTTATTTCCTTCAGGAATTTCATATACCTTAATCCAGAAACAGCGACCTTGTTCAGTAAACAACAACAAATAATTGTGCGTGCTCGCAATGAACATGTGTTCAATAAAATCTTCATCGCGTGTGCTGGATCCTTTGCTTCCTCTTCCTCCCCTGGCTTGCGAACGGTATTCTGTTACAGCTGTACGTTTGATGTAGCCCATGTGTGAAATAGTAATTACAACATCCTCATCTGCTATCATGTCTTCCATCCTGATGTCATCACCTGTGTAAACTATTTCAGTTCTTCTTTCATCGCCGTATTTTTCTTTGATCTCTGTGAGCTCATCTTTAATAATCTTCATCCTTAGTCCTTCATCATCCAATATGGATTTGAGGTACTCAATTTGTTTCATCAATTCGGCGTACTCATCTTTTAATTTGTCTCTCTCGAGGCCTGTCAAGGTACGCAAACGCATATCTAGTATAGCGCGGCTTTGAACATCAGATAATCCAAACTTTGACATCAATTCTTCACGTGCCGCATCCGGACTTTCACTTTCGCGAATGATTTTGATAACTGCATCAAGATTATCGATTGCAATTAAAAGTCCTTGTAAAATGTGTGCGCGTTTTTCAGCTTGCGCGAGTTCAAATTTGGTGCGTCGTGTTACTACATCATGGCGGTGTTCTACGAAGTAGTGAATGAGATCTTTTAGATTAAGTGTCATTGGTCTTCCGTTCACCAACACCACATTATTTACTGAAAAAGAAGTTTGTAATGCAGATTGCTTATAAAGATTATTAAGAACCACATTCGCAATTGCATCACGTTTCAACTCATAAACTACACGAATTCCTTCACGGTTACTCTCATCTCTAATATCCGAAATTCCTTCAATTTTCTTTTCGTTTATCAATTCAGACTGGCGCTTCTGCATTTCAGCCTTATTGATTTGATAAGGAACTTCAGTGACAACAATACGTTCTCTATCTCCTACGTTCTCAATTACAGCACGTGCGCGCATCACAATTCTTCCCCTTCCTGTTTCCAGGGCTTCTTTAACGCCTTCATATCCGTAAATTATTCCTCCGGTTGGAAAATCAGGAGCTTTCACAAATTTCATCAAACCTGGAAGATCAATGTTTCTGTCATCGATATAAGCAATAGTTGCATCAATTATTTCAGAAAGGTTATGCGGTGCTATGTTAGTTGCCATACCGACAGCAATCCCTGAAGATCCATTAACCAATAAATTGGGAATTCTGGAAGGAAGCACTGTTGGCTCAGTTAATGAGTCGTCAAAATTGGGACGAAAATCAACAGTTTCTTTTTCGATATCTGACATCAACTCTTCAGCAATTTTTTTCAATCTTGCTTCCGTGTAACGCATTGCAGCAGGAGGATCACCATCCATGCTTCCATAATTACCTTGCCCATCCACTAATGGATAACGTAAGCTCCAGTCTTGAGCCATACGAACCATGGTATCATATACACTTGAATCACCATGTGGATGATATTTACCAAGTACCTCACCGACAATACGGGCAGATTTTTTATATGGTCTGTTATGTAGAACACCCAGCTCGAGCATACCGTATAGTACACGGCGGTGTACAGGTTTTAATCCGTCTCTCACATCAGGTAGTGCACGGCTCACAATTACCGACATCGAATAATCGATGTAAGCGGTTTTCATTTCATCTTCAATGTTAATCGGAATGATTTTTTCTCCTTCAGCCATTTATATTAATATTTTTTAGTTATAAAAATTGAGTTCCGAAGATACCAAAAATACCGCTGAGCTTTGGCTTACTTATTAACATTTTTTCCGTTGTAATTTGATGTTTTTATGACCTTTTGTCTGAGGACCAAACTTATATTTGTTGTGGCACGTTATATGTCAAATTTTATTAACTTTAAACCAAACATTTTAGATATGGAAGCTAAATTTTCTCCACGTGTAAAAGACGTGATAACATTCAGTAAGGAAGAAGCCCTAAGACTGGGACATGATTACATAGGTACAGAACATTTGATGTTGGGAATGATTCGTGAGGGAGAAGGTGTTGGAATTCGAATGCTTAAAAATTTACAGGTTGATGTAAGTGAGTTACGTAAGTCTATTGAGCAGAATATTTCGGTAACCACTCGTAAGGCCAGCTCGCTTGCGAATTTGCCCTTGGCAAAACAAGCAGAAAGAGTTTTGAAGATGACTTATCTCGAAGCTAAATCATTTAAAAGTGAACAGATTGGTACTGAGCATTTGCTGCTATGTATTTTAAAGGACAACGAATCTGTAGTAACAAGAACACTTGGTAAATTAGGAGTAGACGAAGATTCTGTTAGAACTGAGTTAAAATCTTACATGGATAACCCAACCAAGATGGAAGGTCCAAGTCAATCTGGAGATGACGATGATGAAGAGGGGGGGTCGTTTTCAGGTGGAGGTAGCTCGGGTGGAGGAGAAAAGCAAAAAAAGCAAGGAGATTAAAAGTCCAAGACACCGGTTTTGGATAATTTCGGTAGAGATCTGACAAAAATGGCAGAAGACGGAAAGCTCGATCCTATTGTTGGCAGAGAAAAAGAAATCGAGAGGGTTTCACAAATTTTATCACGAAGAAAGAAAAATAATCCAATTCTAATTGGTGAACCAGGGGTAGGAAAATCTGCTATTGCAGAAGGATTGGCTTTAAGGATCATTCAAAGGAAAGTTTCAAGAGTTTTATTCGGAAAAAGAGTGGTTACATTGGATCTTGCATCTCTAGTTGCCGGCACAAAATATCGTGGTCAGTTTGAGGAGAGAATGAAAGCCGTTATGAATGAATTGGAAAAATCTCCGGATGTAATTTTATTTATAGATGAAATTCATACTATTATTGGTGCCGGAGGTGCAAGCGGATCATTGGATGCAAGCAATATGTTCAAGCCTGCTCTTGCAAGAGGAGAAATTCAATGTATCGGTGCAACTACTTTAGATGAATATCGTCAGTACATTGAAAAAGATGGTGCACTTGAAAGACGTTTTCAAAAAGTTTTGGTTGAGCCTGCAACACCGGATGAGACCATACAAATTCTGAACAACATCAAATCCAAATACGAAGACCATCATAACGTAACGTACACAGATGAAGCTTTGAAGGCATGTGTGACGCTTACTGCACGATATATCACAGACAGACATCTTCCGGATAAAGCGATTGATGCGCTTGACGAAGCGGGAAGCCGTGTACACATCACAAATATTAACGTTCCGCAGAACATTTTAGACATCGAGCAAAAGATTGAAGAAGTGAAGGAACAAAAAAATGTTGCGGTTCGTAGCCAGAAATACGAAGAGGCAGCAAGACTGCGCGACTCTGAAAAGCAACTTTTGGCAAAACTTGAAGAGGCGAAAAAAGTTTGGGAGGAAGAGACAAAAAGTAATCGCGTAACAGTGAGCGAAGAAAATGTTGCTGAGGTGGTTGCCATGATGACCGGTGTTCCGGTACAACGAGTTAATCAGAATGAGAGCGATAAGCTCGTTAAGATGTCTGATCAGCTTAAAGGGAAAGTGATTGGTCAGGATGAGGCGGTACTTAAAGTTGTAAAAGCTATTCAACGCAACAGGGCAGGATTAAAAGATCCGAATAAACCAATTGGCTCATTTATTTTCCTTGGTCCAACGGGTGTAGGTAAAACTCAGCTTGCAAAAATTTTGGCAAGATACCTTTTTGATAATGACGATGCACTCATCAGAATTGACATGAGCGAGTACATGGAGAAATTTGCCGTAACAAGATTAATTGGTGCTCCTCCCGGATACGTGGGTTATGAAGAAGGTGGGCAATTGACAGAAAAAGTTCGTCGTAGACCGTATAGTGTTGTATTATTGGATGAGATAGAGAAAGCTCACCCGGATGTGTTTAACATGCTGTTGCAAGTGTTGGATGACGGACTTTTGACAGATAGTCTTGGAAGAAAAATTGACTTCAAGAACACCATCATCATCATGACATCTAATATTGGTGCGCGTCAGTTGAAAGAATTTGGAACAGGGGTTGGATTTTCTACAACAACAAGAAACACCAATGCCGATGAACATGCAAAAGGGGTAATTGAAAACGCTCTAAAAAAGGCTTTTGCACCCGAGTTTTTGAATCGTATTGATGATGTAATCATGTTCAACTCACTTTCTAAAGAAGATATTCATAAAATCATTGATATTGAGTTGAACAGTTTGTACGGCAGATTAAATTCGCTTGGTTACAATGTGCAATTGACAGAAGATGCCAAGAACTTCATTGAAGAAAAAGGGTATGATGTTCAGTACGGTGCACGTCCATTGAAGAGAGCAATTCAAAAGTACGTTGAAGATCCGCTAGCAGAAGAAATAATAAAAACAAATCTTAACGAGGGCGACACCATTGAGGTAGGATTTGATAAGGAAAAAAATGAAATTGTGGTTCGCGTTGTTAAGCCAAAAGCCAAAAGAAACAAGAAAGAGGACAATTCGAACTAGTCATTATAAGACAGGTTATTGAGTTTTGACCAACCTTTTCTGATTGATTATTTTACTCCACGCTTAATGTTCTCATTTAAAAAGAAAATTTTTGCGATTGTTGCAATAATGTCGTTTTACTCTGCGGCTGCGCAAAACAAGCTAGAATACCGGGTTATATTAAAAAATAATTCGAATAAAATTATCACGAGAAGTTCTGTGAATATTCGTGTGAGTATTTTCAGAAATTCTATCAAGAGTAAAGCTGTTTATGTTGAAGATCATAAGGCTAAAACTGATTCAAATGGTGTTGTTGACCTATTAATTGGTACAGGAAAAGTTCTATCAGGCAGTTTTTCAAAAATACAATGGAGTTCTCACAAATATTTCATCAAGTCTGAATCTGATATTGAAGGAAATGGTAATTACACCAATTCAACTATTGTTCAGGTATCAGGTAATTATCTGGAGAAAGTTAATAATGTTCCGTTTTACAACGGTAGTGAATCTGGATGTTTCAAACACTTTATTGGGGAACAATTTGGAGGCGGTGTAGTTTTTCATTTATGGAAAGATCAGAGCGGGGAAGAACACGGTTTAATTGTAGACCTAAAAGATTTAAGCAACTCTCAGGCCTGGAGCAATGTAACTCAAAACCTGATTGGAACATCCGCACAAAGTTCATGGAACGGATATTCCAACTCCAAAGCAATTGTTGCTCAGGAGGGTCATTCTAACAGCGCTGCAGCACTATGTATGAATTCAAAAAGCGGAGGTTTCAATGATTGGTATTTACCTTCCATTCAGGAATTGACAATGCTATGGAATAATTATTTTAATGTTGCCAAATCTTTATCACAAATTAAAGGGGCAAATGAATTGGCATCTGATTATTATTGGAGTAGTTCAGAAGGAAATGATGACGCAGCATGGTTTTTTTATTTTAATCCCGGGTTTGCAGATTTCGATGGTAAATTTTATACTACCAATGTTCGCGCAATTCGTGCTTTCTAATTTTAACTTGGTTTTGAAAGCAATTTTATGGAAAGTCAATTGATAAATGATATTATTCGCTGGGATGTCAAATCTTGGTCAAAGGCCTTATTCTACTGGGATTCAAACCTTGATTGGAGTAAAATAAATAATGCTCTTGAACTTGGAAGTAATGAAGGAGGACTTTCCTTATGGATGAGTTTGAAAGGCATCAAAGTAATATGCTCCGACGTGAATGATGTGAAAAAATCTGCAGAACCATTGCATAAGAGATATCAAGTTGACACAAGAATAAATTATGAAGATATTAGTGCCGCAATGATACCTTATGAAAATCATTTTGATGTTATTATTTTCAAATCAATTATCGGAGGAATAGGAAGAGATGATAATTATGAGCTACAGAAAAAAGTTTTTGGCGAAGTATACAAAGCATTAAAGCCCGGTGGTAAATTATTGTTTGCTGAGAATCTTATCGCTTCACCATTGCATCAGTTTATGAGACGAAGATTTATTAAATGGGGTAATTCCTGGAGGTATATCTCTTCTAGTGAAATTAAAGAGATGTTAAGTGATTTTTCAAGAAAAGAAATTCTTACAACAGGTTTTTTATCTGCTTTTGGAAGAAATGAGAATCAACGAAATTTTTTTTCTAAGGTTGATGATTATTTTTTTAATAAAGTCACTCCTGAAAAATGGAAGTATATCTGTTACGGTATTGCTACTAAATAATTTATCGTTATAAATTTTAGTTTTTATGTTTAGTGACTAACAATTATTTTATTGTAAATTATTTTATTTTCTTTTTGTAGAACAATGAAATAAATTCCGTTAGGAATTTCTGAACAGTTAATCTTTGTGCAATCTTTTTCAAAAGTATATTTTCCAAGAATTCTTCCCGAAAGATCTTTCATAGAAATTTTCATGTCAGTTGTACTAGAAAATTTTATTGTTATTTCATCGCAGGCCGGGTTTGGGAATATATTCCAACCAATTTCATCAGAAACTTGATTTAAATTTTCTGTTGTTAGACAATTTTGATATTGATTTAAAAATAAATAATAATTATTCCACCCGTTACACAGTTTTGCTTGCGGATGTAAAAGTGTTCCTAACATGCTTTGAGAGACTACAACGTATTCAGATGTACTTAAGGTGTCCGTCATATTTTGACCAAGCCATAAGTAATCATATGCACCCGGCCCCATATGCAAAGTATCACCAACACAAGCTGAATCTATACCAGTAGGAATATTAAAAGTTGGGGCAAAAGCATTGCTATCTGCATATACAAAAATCGTATCCACACCATTCGGACAACCAATCGCAGTGTTATTTTGGTTTGCAATAAAATAAACATTATCAAAATTCTGATTTGATCCTCCACTTATGTTCATATAATTGCCATTAACCGAAGTTGAATTTACGTAAGCATTTGCAGAAGGTGTAATTGTTACCGGACAGATGTTTAAATGAAAATCTGTAAATAAGCCAAATGTAGTAGGATTTATTCCGCAAATGGTGTCAGGTGAATTGGATGCAAAATTTACTGATGGGCAAGAAAAACCTCCGCTATTTGTTTTGTATAATCCTGCACCTGCAGTTGCGCACCAACCTAGGTTATTATTTAAAAAATCTGTTTGAAATGGATTTTGACCTGCAATATAGTTAAGCGTATCCCAACTTGTACCTCCGTTGTTTGAGCGCATGATAAACTTATCCGAACCGGCCGCATAAAGTGTGTCTGTTGAAACATATTCTATACTCCAAACTGAAGGGCCGCTGAAAACAGTTGCCCATGAACTACCTCCATTGAAAGTTCTGGAAATACCTGCTGTTCCAACTACAATGCCTGTATCCTGATTGAGAAAATCAATCTGGTAATGCTGTTGATTCGTGAGTGGAAAATTTAGTGAGTTCCAGCTTGCGCCTCCATTTGTAGTTTTTAGTATTACAGAAGACGAGCCGATGATATAGCCAGTGGTTGCAGAGACAAATTTCATTTCTTCGAAGTTGGCATTTGTTGGAGGAATAATTTGCGACCACGTTAACCCAGAGTTAATGGTTCTGTATATTTTTCCAGAGTTGCCACACACAACACCATTTGTTGCGGTAGAAAATTCAACTGAATTTAATAAAACGTTGTTTGTGATTACTGAACTGCTTTGCCAGGTTAAACCGGAGTTGGTGGATAATCTTATATAGGATGAATTAGAGTTTCCGGTAAAAAGTGTAATTACAGTGCTGTCATTGATAACCTGCATATCAGATAGAACAGAAAATCCAAGTGCAGAATCAATTTTATTCCAGTTTTGTCCACCATTATTGGTTATATATATGTAATCTCTATCTGAAAAGTAACCTTTTTGGCTATTAATCATTTTTATTCTCGGTTCAAGAGAGTAGATATTGTTCTGTATCTGCATTTGCCATTGTGCGTGTATAGTTACAATAGAAAAAGTAAAAAATAATAGTAGTAAGTTTCTCATATGGGAAATTTTTATCAAATTTATAATAGTTATTTAATTGAATCCAAACAACAAACCCAAATTCGTAACACCTTAATAAGATTAGGATAATACTCTTATGTTAAAATATAGAATATTGGTAGAAAATTTTTTAAAAGATAAAGTATGTACGAAATTGCACAGTAAAAGTGATTTTTTAAAAAAATATTACCGAACTGATTTAAATGTTTTGGGTTTGTCACTCCCTGTACAAAGACAAATTTCAAAAGATGGATTTGAATTTTCAAATCACTCCAATGAAGTACAATTGAGGATTTGGGATGATATTTTTCAAGCTACAGATTTACATGAAGCAAAATTTCAAGCTTTATTTTTTTTGGAGAGTGTGTTGAAGAAAATTAATAATGAGTTGATTTGGGAGAAGGCGAAGCATTGGGTTAAAGGAATTGACAACTGGGCTCATAGCGATTTACTTTCTTCTGTTTACTCGAAAATGTTAGAACAAAACGGAGACATGATTTACCCTCAATTGGTAAAGTGGAATATCAGTAAATTTCATTGGGAAAGGAGGCAAAGTGTAGTGAGTTTATTGTACTACAGGAGAAACAGGAAACAGTTTTTACCTTTTGAGAAAATGATTTCATTGGTTGAAAATTTACTGGAGGATGAAGAATATTATGTTCAGAAAGGAGTGGGGTGGACGCTAAGAGAGTTATGGCAAGTTGATGAAAAAATGACTGAACAGTTTCTTCTGAAGAACCTTTCAAGAATATCTTCTATTGCCTACATTGCCGCCGTTGAAAAGGTTCCGGTTGAAAAAAGAAATGAATGGAAGTTAAATCGTAAAGATTTTCGAAGTAAAAAAGCATAAAGATTCATCTGAAGCAGCTAATTAATTATATCTATTATTTTATTCAATCCGTGAAAAATCGTGGTTTGTTTTTTACTTTCCGATTGATGTACAATGAGTGGTATTGGGAAAGAAAGTTGGGAATTAAAAGTATGAAAATTGAATTATTACCTGAAGAAATAAAGTCTGTTGAATTCAAAAACGAGCAATTTCATCATTACCAAGGTGCAAGTTATTACATAACAATGGAAACTTTAAAGAACTTGCCGGCGGAGTCATTGTCTTCTGGGTTTATTGATTTTGGCTGTGGTAAAGGGAGGGTTATGGTTCTGGCCGCAATTAGTGGTTTCAAAAAAGTTTTGGGAATAGACATGGACGATTCTCTATTGAAAATCGCAAGAATAAACACAGACTCATATTTAAAAAGAGTAGAAAATAAAATCGAGTTTTTGATTGAACATGCGGACGCTTCGCGTTATTTAATAACGGATAGCAGCAGTGTTTTATTTTTCTTTAATCCCTTTGGAGAACAGATCATGAGGGATGTATTAAAGAATTTGAAGAGAAGTATAGAAATCCATCCAAGAAAAATATGGATAGTTTATGTGAATCCTAAGTTTCTTTTTGTTTGGATTGAAGCGGGATTTAATGTGGTCTATAGTTTAGAGAGTAAGAGATATAAAGAATCAGTAATACTTGAATTACCCATATAAATTTAGTCTGGAGAAATCTCTAAAACGTTTTTCATTGCACCTTTTCTATGTTCAAGCAAATACTTAGAGATTTCATCTTGATTTGTGAGTGTCTTTTTTTGTTTTTTATTTTCAAAAATAATTGAATCAATCAGTTTAGCATTAATTTTCAATAATGAATCATTGCTCCATGTTCCAATTCCGAAGAAAAAAACTGTATCATTTTTTATTTTACCTTTTTCTGAGTAAGGAACAATAATTTTTGTTTTTAAGGTGTCTTTGATATGTCTGGAAATAAATTGTTGGTTACAGTAAATTGTAACTGAAGCTCCCGGATCTTTTCCTGTACTAATCTTGAGCACTCTTCCTGGATCACAGGAGTATGTAACTATTGAGAACAACAAAATCGCTAATAATGAAATAAAATCAACTTTTAAATTATCTAAGTTCAAGTTATAAGTGCAATTTTTTCCTGTAGTACTTGGTTAGGTGTTAAGTAATTAAATTTTCTTACTGGCCTGTTGTTTATTTTTTCTTCAATTTGTTTAACCATGTTTTCCGTTACAAAATTAAGATTTGTT
>JBKCIQ010000049.1:0-3677 GCA_046302135.1 Bacteroidota bacterium
GAGATTCATTAAAGAAAATTATTGTAAAAAAAGACCCTGTTAAAAAAGACACCTTAAACAGAGTTGTAACAGTTAAAAAGACCAAAGATTGTTCTGAAAGACTTTATGTTCCTCCGGTGAAATCCAATTTAGATACAGTTATTTTTACCGATAAATTATTTTTCTCATATGCCACATGGTATTTAGAAAAGAAGAACACCGAGATATTAGATAAAATTTATTCATTGATGCAAAACGATAGTAAACTGGAGCTACTTATTAGTTCTCATTCTGATTCTCGTGGAGGAGATTTTGAGAACAACAGAATTTCTGAGCTTAGGGCCCAAACAATTCAAAAGTATCTTTTAAAGAAAGGCATTAATAAGGATAGAATTCAAACTAAATCTTTCGGAGAGATGCAGCTAATTTCCCCTTGTTGCGACGGTTCACCTTGTAACGAGGAAATGCATGCACTCAACAGGCGAGCAGAATTAGAAATATTCAAAAAGAAAAATTAAAACTGGCACATTATTGGCTATTTTTTCTATTCAATAATCAAATAATATTATCCCCATGAAAAAATATCTATTTCTCTTCTTAATTTTAACAGGTATCTCATATGCACAACAGTTGGAGTATTCATATGGCAACGCGTGGAGATTAGGTCTTAATTTTGGAGGGACAAGGGTCACTTCAGATTTATCGAATAATTATACTAGGGGCGCAATAGGCTTCACAATTGAGAAAGGATTGACAAAAAGTGAAATGAGCCCTTTATCTTTCGATTTGCGTTATAGATTTTTATCGGGAAGCGCAAGTGGAAAAGATACCAGGATCAACGATTCACTTTTGGGAAATGGTGCTCTTGACGGAACAAATAATTCTCCTGACTACCTCAATAATGGAGGTGTTTTCATTAATAACTATAGAACTTTTATAATAGAAAATGATCTTGAATTAAAAGTTGGATTGAACAGATTATTGAGAAAGAGAAAAATACATCTTTACTTTTGGGGAGGGTTAGGTTTGGCAAGTTTTAATACAAAAGTTGATGCACTAGATATTTCCGGTAACCGATATGACTTTTCAAATTTTTCTTCCCTAAATCCAGTACCAATTAATTCACAAAATGGAATTTTTGATGGAACTTACGAGACAAACGCCAACGGCAACAATGGTTCAGGTATAGTTAAGTTTGCTCCTTCTTGTGGGTTTGGCATAGGATATAAGTTTTCAAGGTTTTTTTCGATCATATACGAGCACAAACTTACATTCCCAGGAAGTGATTTGATGGATGGAGAAAGCAATTTTCATCTACAAAATAAATGGACAGAGAAAAATGATTATTTTACATACGGTGCCTGTAAGCTTTTGTTTTCGTTCGGTAGAGGTGGTAAAAACACAAACAATACCTACACTAATCATAATACCTACACTAACGTAAGTGGATTGCCCCCCGAGGTCAAAATTATTTCTCCATCTCAAAATTCGTTCGCAAGTAATTCTAATGTTCTTCAAGTATTCGCGAATGTAAAGTACGTTTCAGATCAAAGTGGCGTTAGCGTAACTGTTAATGGTAATCCTTTTTACGGATTCAGTTTTACATCAACTTCAGGAACACTTAGTTTCAATACCAACCTCTTGAATGGTAATAACGTAATTATTATTACGGGAACAAATAACTTTGGTACTGACTCTGAAGTACTAAATGTAAGTTGGAATCAGCAACCTACTGGTCAACCTCCAATCGTAAATATAACGACCCCACTTAATAATTTCTCAACTCAAAACTCACCTATCAATGTTAATGCATTAGTCAGTAATGTGAGTCAGTCCAATCAAATTTATGTTAATGTAAACGGAAGTACAATTTCTAATTTCATTTTCAATCCTTCTAATTCTAGCGTAAATTTCATGACGAACTTAAATCAAGGAAATAATACGATAACAGTTAGTGCCAATAATTCTTTCGGTAATGATTCAAAATCAATAAATGTTTATTACAGTCTTGGTTTCTCAACAATAAATCCGCCTACCGTCACTATTACCAATCCTACTTATGCCGGATTCGTTTCAAATAGTCAAAACTTTACTTTTTTAGCAAGTGCAACCGGAGTTAACTCATCTTCACAACTAGGAATTAAATTAAATGGCAACCCAATATCTAATTTTAGTTTTAATTCTTCTAACGGTCAAATATCAGTTCCAACTTTACTAAATTCAGGTTCTAACTCAATTTCAATTACTGCCACCAATAATTCAGGATCTGACACCAAAACTTCTAATGTAATTTATACTCCTACAGGTAATCCCCCAGTTGTCACGTTTTTAAATCCACCTACAACAAATTACACTTCGGCAATTGCCAACATCACTATTCAAGCGCAAGTCACAAATATTACCTCTTCATCAAATATTCAGGTTTATGCCAATAGTAATCCAATAAGTAACTTTAGCTTTAACTCAATAACCAAATTTTTATCATTTCCTCTTACGCTTAACTCTGCTGTTACAACAATCATTATTACAGGAACAAATTCGTTTGGAAGCGATTCAAAGAGTGCTAGTATCAACTTTAATTTACCGGTACAACCAAAACCAACAGTAACAATTATCAATCCTCCTTATCCCGGAACACCAACTCAAAATCCAACCTATAACTTTACCGCTCTGATTACAGGAGTAAACAATGCCAGTCAGTTGAATGTTATGTTCAATGGCCAAATAACAAGTAATTACACCTTTAATTCCAATACCGGTAATCTAAGTTTATCGTCTCAATTGAATTCTGGTTCTAACTATTTTACTGTAACCGCTACCAACTCATCAGGTAGTGATTCAAAATCAACATCTGTTATTTACAATGTTGGATCCGGCAGCAACAGTGGAAACAATGGTAATACTGGGAATACCGGGAATACTGGAAACAACGGAGGATCAGGTCAGCAGAATGTAACCATATGCCATTATCCTCCGGGGAATACTTCAAATCCACAACAGATCACAATTCCAATGTCTGCTTGGCCAGCTCACCAGGCGCATGGTGATGTAATGGGTGGTTGTTTAAATAACAACAACGGAAATGTTGGTAATGGAAATTCCGGACTCGGTAACAATAACAACAATGGAGGTAGTAACAATAATGGAAACACTGGGAACACAGGGAACAACGGAGGATTAGGTCAGCAGAATGTAACCATATGCCATTATCCTCCGGGGAATACTGCAAATCCACAACAGATCACAATTACAATGTCTGCTTGGCCGGCTCACCAGGCGCATGGTGATGTAATGGGTGGTTGTTTAAATAACAACAACGGAAATGTTGGCAATGGAAATTCCGGACTCGGTAACAATAATGGAAACACTGGAAACACTGGGAACAACGGAGGATTAGGTCAGCAGAATGTAACCATATGCCATTATCCTCCGGGAAATACTTCAAATCCGCAACAAATCACAATTCCGATGTCTGCTTGGCCCGCTCACCAGGCGCATGGTGATGTAATGGGTGGTTGTTTAAATAACAACAACGGAAATGTTGGTAATGGAAATTCCGGACTCGGTAACAATAATAACAATGGAGGAAGTAACAATAATGGAAACACAGGGAATACTGGGAACAATGGAGGATCAGGTCAGCAGAATGTAACCATTTGCCATTATCCTCCGGGGAATACTTCAAATCCACAACAGAT
>JBKCIQ010000050.1:0-43878 GCA_046302135.1 Bacteroidota bacterium
CAAGAACCTTGTATATTCTCTGATCGTATCAAAGTAAACGTATCTTTCTGCGTCTAAAGGATAAATATAAAACTGAGCTCCATTATTTGTGAGCTTATTTTTTTTGATGATGGGATAAAGATTTATTCTCTGCTCGAACGAGTCTTTTATGGTGTTATAACAATACAACTCTGAAAGGTTATTATAATATAATTTATTGTGAAATAAAAAAAGCCAGGAAAAATGGTTCAAATTATAGTCCGTAACTGGATAAGTATTTTCTTGATGATAAATATCCGATGTGATATGGCTCGGATCGAACACAAATTGTTTTACCGAGTTATCTTTATTCAAACAATAAGGACCGACTGCATTCCGGTTGAATAATTTATTTTGATATTTAATGAATGGTTTCAACGAAAACACCAACGGAATTTTTGCTAGGTCTACTTTACTTTTGCTTGGATGTTTTGAATTAGATTCCGAGACTCCATTTTCGATATAGGTTAAATCTACTTTTGTGATTGCAGGTTTAAACCCGTTTTTAGAGTGAAAATAAAACTCTTTGAAAGTGGAAATGTTTTTATCGTAAGAAGGGTAAAATTGAAATATGGATTGTTCAATTTTTGAATAGGGTTTGAACCAGGGAAATTTATTTTCGCCTGTTGATTTAATTGTTAGTTTATCATTCAGTCCCTCCGCAAATAAGGTTGTCTGACCTTTCGAGCTTTCAACAAGAAAAGTTATGTCATCGTTGTTTTTCCAAAGAATTTTTATTTTTTCTTTAGACGGTTCTGATATAACTTTATTCTGCCAAACTGATGGCTTGAACTGAAACAAGCCGGCATCCGTGGCTGCCCAAATATTTCCCTCGGGATCAATCTTAAATTTATAAACAGATTTTAATGGAGATAAATAATTTCTTGAAATTATTTTTTCGTTTGAAATGTCAATCTGTACGTAATGAAAATCTTTACTTATATAGGACAACTTTCCCTCATTAACCAGCCCGTTAATGATCTCTTCTTTATGGTTTATTGTTCTGTTTTTGTTTTTAACATTGATATTCCAAGCGATTAGGTTTTTATTTGTAAGTAACAAAATTTCCTTACCCGAGTGAAAAAAATTTAAGGGCTCATTTTCAGTTTTACCTACCTGACTCAATTCATTTTTATTAAAGTCCCACAAATAAAATCCCCAATTGTTTTCATTCGTCTTCAAGCACAGAAAAAGCTTTTCCTCATAATAAAAACTCAGTATAATTTCTGCCTCTGAAAGCCGCGAACTTACTGATTTTATTATCTGACCGTTTTTAATTTGGTAGAGTCTGTTTTTGGTTTTTGCGTAAACATTATTTTGTTGATCCTGAAAAATCTGATACCCTGTGCCATAAAAAATATTGGTGTCAAGTATTTGTTCTTTACCTCCCGAATTAAATATCAGTTTGGTAGAATTAAAATAAATGCCACCTATGCCGTCCTTTATATGATTGGAATTGCTATGGATACTATTTGACTTAAAGTTTGCCACCCAAAAATGCATAGAAGGATACTCCTTTGTAACGAAAGTATTGTTTCTAAACTCAAGAAAACCATGAGGTATTTTGACAGCTACACCGTTGTCCGAATTTGTATATATAGTTTGGTTTAATACAGGCGATACAGTAAGAGGATATCGAGTATTCCTTATTTTTTTACCATCTAAAACCGAAATTCCTAGATTAGTACAAGCATAAATTTTACCGCAAGCATCTTGTTCAATGTTCCAAACAAAGTTATCCATCAAGCCTCCTTTGGCATTGTAATGAATAATCTCGTAGCCCTGAGAAAGCAAAATGAATGGGGGACTCAACAAAAAAATTAAATATTTCCTGAATAATTTCCCCACTAAATAGGTTTAGGTAAATAGAAAAAATTAAGGTTTCATCCTCGGCATATTGCGCATCATTTTCGCCATAGCTGTTTTGTCGTTCATCATGCGCATCATTTTTCTTGTTTCTTCAAATTGCTTTATGAGTTTATTTACCTCTTGAATTGGTTGTCCGCTTCCTTTAGAAATCCTTTGCCTTCTTGATCCATTCAACAATTCGGGTTTGCTTCTTTCATCGGGAGTCATTGATAAAATTATTGCCTCAATATGTTTGAAAGCATCTTCTTTAATATCCACATCCTGTATAGATTTTGACATTCCCGGAATCATCCCAACCAGATCTTTGATGTTTCCCATCTTTTTGATCTGATTCAATTGTCCAAGAAAATCATTGAAATCAAATTTATTTTTAGCAATCTTCTCTTGAAGTTTTCTTGCCTCTTCTTCGTTAAATTGCTCTTGTGCGCGCTCTACTAAAGTAACTACGTCACCCATTCCGAGAATTCTGTCTGCCATCCTTTCCGGATAAAAGACATCAATGGCATCCATCTTCTCTCCGGTACCAATGAACTTGATGGGCTTATTTACGACAGATTTAATTGACAAGGCTGCTCCACCACGGGTATCACCATCCAACTTAGTTAAAACTACCCCGTTGAAATCCAGACGATCGTTGAAGGCTTTTGCAGTGTTCACCGCATCTTGACCTGTCATAGAATCTACCACAAATAAAATCTCATCAGGGTTAATGGCTTTTTTCACTTTGGAAATTTCTTCCATCATCATTTCATCAACAGCCAAACGCCCCGCGGTATCAATTATCACTACTGAGTTTCCGTTTGTTTTTGCATGATCAATTGCTTTTTTAGAAATGGAAACAGGATCTTTATTGTCTCTATCCGAAAAAACTTCAATACCCGTTTGTTCACCTAATACATGCAACTGATCGATAGCGGCAGGACGATAAATGTCGCAGGCAACCAATAATGGTTTTTTTCCTTTTTTTGTCTTAAGAAAATTCGCAAGTTTTCCGGAGAAAGTAGTCTTACCGGAACCCTGAAGTCCGCTCATTAAAATCACAGTTGGATTTCCTCCCAACTTTATTTCCTCCTTTTGTCCACCCATCAACTGAGTTAACTCATCGTGAGTGATTTTAACCAATAATTGCCCGGGAGAAATTGAGGTGAGCACATTCTGACCTAAAGCTTTTTCCTTAATCGTATCGGTGAACTGCTTTGCAACTTTATAGTTTACGTCGGCATCTAAAAGCGCTTTACGCACCTCTTTTAGTGTTTCTGCAACGTTGATCTCGGTAATTTTTCCTTGGCCTTTTAAAACCTTAAAGGCTCTTTCTATTTTATCGCTTAAATTATTGAACATCGATTGTGTTTTTAAAACGGAAGGTAAAGATAAGGAATTCAGCTAAAAGACAGGTTGAAAAACAGATGAGAAATAACATCAAAAATTATAAACGGCTTAGCATACAGTAACTAAATTTGCAACTGAAAACTGATGGCAACCACTTTTAAAGAAATAATGAACGACCTGAAGCGAAAAATCTACAGGCCTGTTTATTTTCTGTGCGGAGAAGAGCCATACTTTATTGATAAAATTAGTGAGCAAATAGAAAACAATGTGATCCCTGAGGAAGAACAAGGTTTCAATTTGAATATTCTATATGGGAAGGAAACCAGCATGGAAACCGTACTGAATTATGCGAGGCAATTTCCGATGATGGGTGAACGGCAGGTGGTTATCGTGAAAGAGGCACAGAACCTAAAAGAGTTTAGTGCTAGAGGAGGAAAAGATGGTGACGATGAAAATGAATCTGCAGACACCAAGTCCGATAAATCAGAAAGCCCTACAAAAGCCGCTTTGCAGAGCTATTTGGAAAATCCTGTTTCCTCTACCATTCTTGTATTTTGCCACAAATACAAAAAACCAGATAAACGCCAGAAGCTAGGTAAAACTCTCACTTCAAAAACTGTTTATTTTGAATCTGATAAACTCAGAGATTGGGATATGCCAAAATTTATTGCAGGAATGGTGAGTGATATGAACCTAAAGGCAAACGAACGTGTTTGTCACATGCTCTCTGAATATTTGGGTTCAGACATAGGTAAAATTGAAAATGAGTTGGAGAAGTTGAAGATCAATCTGCCTGCAGGTGCTGAGGTTACCATGCAACACATTCAGGAAAACATTGGCATCAGTAAAGAGTATAACATTTTTGAACTTCAGGATGCTATTGAAAGTAAAGATGTATTGAAAGCAAATAGAATCATTAATTATTTCAATGCAAATCCGAAAGATCATTTCATCTCTATGACTCTTGGTTTTCTGTATGGTTACTTTGTTAAGGTGATGATGGTTCATTTTTGTCAGGACAGAAGTAAGATGGGCATAGCCAAATCTTTAGGAATTTCGCCTTACTTTGCGGATAAATATGACAGGGCGGCTAGAAATTACAATACCGCAAAACTCAAATCTATTTTTTCATACTTACGCGAAGCGGATATACGCAGTAAAGGAATAGACAATGCCGGAACCACTCATGCAGAACTGCAAAGAGAACTGATTTTTAAAATTCTACATTGATAAAAATGAATTACTGGTTAATCAAATCCGAACCATCAGTTTACAGCTTTGATCAGCTGAAAAAAGAAAAGAAAACCGCATGGACGGGTGTAAGAAATTATGCGGCAAGAAATAATTTGCGCGCAATGAAGAAAGGTGACCTGTGTCTTTACTATCATTCCAACGAAGGCCTTTGTATTGTAGGTGTTGCGAAAGTGGTGAAGGAGGCATATCAAGATCCTACTACCGAAGATAAAAACTGGGTTTGTGTGGATGTTGCTGCGGCAGAAACTTTTAAAAATCCCGTTGCACTTTCTGTTTTGAAAACCGATAAGGTTCTTAAGAATATGCAATTTGTTAGAATAGGTAGATTAAGCGTTTCTGTTGTAACGGAGGAGGAGTTTGATCTTGTTAAGAAGTTGTCATGTAATTAATACGAGCCCAATTGCACACAAATAACCCCTAATGTGTTTTTTGTATTTACTAAATTAAACTTGTGGGTTCAATCCATTAGTCATATTTTTGATTTTTATAAACTTTAAAAATTGATGAAAAGCTTAAAATTTTTTGCAGTATTTCTTTTAGCTATGTTACACCTCTTTGCACAAAAAAAGGTTAAAGCCTCCAAAGAAGAATGGAGATTATACAACTTGATCAATGAATACCGTAAGTCTAACGGACTAGAAGTTATTCCGTTTTCTTCTGCTTTAACATATGTAGCGCAAAAGCATTGTCAAGATATGGCATACAAGCTTAAAACTTTAACTCACGGTTGGAGTGATTGCCCTTACGAATCATCCGATAGTAAGACTTATCCGTGCATGTGGTTGAAGCCTCAAAAATTGACTACGTATAAAGGTTATGGTTACGAATGTGCTCATGGTGGTAGTGGTGGATATGTTGCTACTGCAGAGTCATCTCTTATGGGCTGGAAGGGTAGTAAGCCACACAACGCAGTTATTACAAACCAAGGCGTATGGAAAGATTTTAAATGGAAAGCAATTGGAGTTGCCATTCTTGAAGGGTATGCTTGTATTTGGTTCGGCGACGAAATCGACAGCGAAGGCCCGCCTCAAGAATGACAATTGGATTGTTCTTATTAAAAGATTTATCAAAAAGCGTGATAATAAATTAAGAATTTTTTAATGCAAAAACAGTGTTTAATATCATTGTAATAATTAAGAAAAACAAACTAGTCCACCCACTATGAAAAAAAAAATAATTATTTCCGTAATCTTGATTTCAGCTTTTTTTGGTTGTATTGCTCAAGGCCTCGAACTCCAATTCGTTCCAGGAGTTCAACTTGGATACAATAAGGTTTCTTATTCCAAGAACACATCAGAAAATTATAGTTACGGGGCGAGCCTGCCTCTAATGGAGTTTGACCATGTTGGTCGTAGACTATATTTTAATGTTGCTATGTCCGATCTATATTACAGCTTAACTTCAATAAATCGCCGTGCTAAAATGATGAGAGATTCTTCAAAGTACGCTAAAAATAATGGTCAGCTGATTGGATTGAGATTAGGTTGGGTTTTCGGACGCAATGAAATTCAGCGAATCGGATTTTCTTTTAATGGTTCGTGGAGCGCATCTAATGTGACAAAATCTTTTGACACATATAACAACGTGAGTTATGCAACTTTTGGTGGAGGTCTTGTTTATTACAGACAAATTACAAGTAAAATACGAACCTCTATTAAAGGTGGTTTTGAGTTAATTAAAG
This sequence comes from Bacteroidota bacterium, assembly GCA_046302135.1. Lineage (GTDB taxonomy): Bacteria > Bacteroidota > Bacteroidia > B-17B0 > Aurantibacillaceae > AM-1111. The sequence continues at coordinate 6,152 of JBKCIQ010000050.1, forward strand.
GAGGTAAATATAAATCGAATGGATCTCTTATATACGTTGAGCCTGCTGTTTCTTACGAGATATTCCAGAGATATGGTTTTTGTATTCAACCTGTAGTTTATTTGAGAAACTTAGATTATACAAGAACAGACCTTTCTGATTCGCCTGTTTTTCCTGCAACCAAAGTCACGCAGTTTGCACTAAAAATAGGATTTAGTAAATCAATTAATTAAGCAACTTGAAATCAATTAATATGAAAAACAATTTTCTATTTTTATTTTTTAGTGTAGTTTGTATAAGCTCTTTTTTTTCGCAGAATGTTACTTTCAGGGTAACAAAGGATAATCCGAAAGATGTGAAAAACTTTACCGCGGGAATCGACCCGCTTTTTACAGATGTTAATGGAATGAATGGTGTTTCTGCCGGATGGGGCCTTCGCGCAGAATATTTGAATAAAAAGTTATCTTGTAGCTTTGATTTCAGAAATGGATTCGGAACTTTAGGATATGATCCGGATGACAAAAACACACAAAATTATCTTGCAATTGAAGCTAAAACGGGTTTGGTATTATCCGACAGGACTTCGTCAAGAAACTTTAGAATAATTCTTTCCAGTAGCAGTTATACTTCAGGCGGATATCGATATACCAATACAAGATATTTTATGTGTCCGGGAACAGCAAGAAACATTATTGTTTTTAATGCAGGACTTTATCAGCTCAATAATAATTTCAAATATAAAAACAATACCAAAGCGGATACTTCTTCAATTAAAGACATATTATTCGAGAAAGACGGAAAAGAAGTCAAAAGAGGAGATTCACTTTGGAATGTTTGGAAGATGAATGATAATTACGGAGGTTTTTCCTCTCTTGCTGTAACAGGGGGATTTACTTTCAGAACAATACACAATCTTTTTGTAGATGTTGATGGTTGGGGTACAAGGTCTAATTGTATTTTATCTGATTTTTATATTGACGGAATTTTTGCGCCGATAATTACTTTGCATGATTATACATTCAAATCAAATAATGAGACATGGAATGTAAAAGCGGAAGCAAAACGGTCATTTGGTTGGAGAATGGGATGGTTCATCAGGAAACCCAGTGCACAAGGATTTTCACAAAAAATTGAGTTTGGACAACGTCCAGGGATAAAAACCGAGAATTACCTTGCAGGTTGTTATTTTCTTTACACCTTCGGATTGTACATACCACTTAACCTGAACCTCTGATTACTTAGGAATAAAATGAAATTCCGTTGCAACACCGTTGTTGTCTTCATCCATTAGCCAAAGCTCCTCTTCCATTAATCTTAAAATTTTCAATTCATTGTTTGCATTGTTATTAGAAGCCGGGTCAAGGATAACTTTAGTTTTGTCTCCGTTAAATGACCATTTTCCTGTTTCTGTAACTTGTAAAATACCTAGGGCCTTGTAAGAAACGGAGTAATCACCATCATTCTCAAAAATTAAATTATAATCATTAAATGCAAATTGATAATCAGAGGTTTTATCTACTCCTCCTTCTAATACTTGGGCTATTTTCCAGCTGTTGGACAATCTTTCTGTTTTTGAAATCAGAGAAATAGCCGGGCCATCTTCGTATTTTTTACAGCTGCTTAATACTCCAATCAGAATTAGCGAGGTAATGATAATTTTTTTCATGTTTTATATTTTATTGATTTAGTTTTTCACTTTCTGCAATGTTTTCTTGTTGTTTCATCTTAACCAGAAAAAAATAATCCTGTTCAAGTTGAAGGTATCCATACTCATAGCAAAAGTAATAAATTGCACCTTTCTGTGTTTTTAAAATATTAGTAAAATAGTTAAAGTTAAAACCAACCTCATTTAATTTTTGTCGGCTCACTTTTGCTTTGCCCGACGGGTTCAACTCCTCTAATATCCTTCTGTTTTTTTTAAGTATTCTGTTGATGTTTCTGACGTGATTCGTTACATCCGAATTACTTCTGTTATTGTAAGTGTTTCGGCACTGATCTGAACAAAATCTTTTATCAGCCCTGCCCTGAAACTCATCTTTACACTCAAGACACTTTCTTTTTTTAGCTGTCATAACAAATGCTAAGGTATAAAAAAATAAAAAAAATGACGCCCGTTAATTTTCGGAAAAAACACATATTGAATCACTGTATTGAAAATACATATTGTTTTTTTGTGTTTGAAAAGATTTTGAAATTGTGTCTTGTACTTCTGGTGTTTCCTCTTTAAACTCCTTTATTTTATATGAACCTATTTTGCCATTTCTGGAAAATAAAATTTGCTGATCAGTTATCTGAAAAACTGTAAGATCTTTTAAAGAAATGGTTTTGTAATAGGTGCCGTAAATATCAAAAACTAAAACCCCGGTACCCGGATCATTAAGATAAACATAGCCCTTATTTTCAATAATAAAGTTGGGATGTAGTTCTAATCCCAGAACAGGATTAAGGTTTCCGGTATGAAGAACTATTTCAAATTTTTCATTAAGTCTGATTAACTCCATGTTTTGCCTGTTAAAAAGCCAGACTCCATTATTGAATGATGTACATGCTAAATCGCATTGCTCAAGCCCCTTGCCTTCCAAGGAAATGCTCTCGCCATTTTCCGTGAGCTGACTATCTAAGATCACAACAGCAGAAAAATCTTTGTAAAAAACCAAAATGCGAAGCGGATTTGATGCATCAACTGAAAAAATATTGCCAAGCCTTTTGTTAGAATACCTTTTCAAAATTTCACCATACCCATTGTATTTAATCAATTCATCTTTGTGGATCACGTAAATATTGCCAATGTTATCTGTAGTAAAAAAATCTGACTTCACTTTGATGGTAAATAATTTTTTCCATGCGGTGTCAGATTGCATTGACAACAGCAGGGCGGTAGTTAACAAAGCAAAAATTTTATTTATACTTTTCAATTTTTTCTAAAATTTGGAATAGCTTTTAATTCTTCAGTTAAAATTTTCGATGTAACCATTCTTGGAACCTTGAATTGTCCGCCAAGACGATCATTTCTTTTCAGCCAGTTATAAAATGTTTTTTCTTGAAGAAAATTAACCTTAGGAAGATTTAAAATAAGATTTTTTTCTCTTTTAATTTTGTAATCAAGATTAATCTCCTGAATTTTTTTATCCAATGTTTCTATAAATTTTTGTTTATCGAAACTTTCTGAGTCAAGCTCTATAAACCATTCATGACATTTGTTTTCGAAATCGGTTGTAACCAAAAAATCACTAATGGTACAATTAAATTCATTCGCGACTTGGCTCACTGCTTTTTCTGTGTGCATCACCATAAGCTTTTCGCCAAAAACATTCAAGCATTGTTTCGTTCTTCCGGTAATAATAAATTTAAAAGGTGATTTTTCTGTAAACTGAACAACATCACCCAATCGGTAACGCCAAAGTCCGGCTGTTGTACTGATCACGAGTTCGTATTCTTTTCCTGTTTCAATCTCATCAAGCGAAACAGTCATGGGGTTTTTCGCTTCAACATTTTCAAAAGGGATGAACTCATAGTAAATTCCGTAGTCTAGCATGAGTAACAATTCTTCACTGTTCTTATCAAACTGAATACCGAAAAATCCTTCAGTCGCATTATAAAGTTGCAGGTAACTTATGTTCAAGTGTCGAAACAAATTTTCAAACTGCTTCTTGTACGGAGAAAAATTCATTCCTCCATGAAAATAAACTTCGAGGTTGGGCCAGACATCATAGATTTTACTTGCATTCTTTAGTTCTAGAACTTTTTTGAAAAGAATTAGCATCCAGCACGGAACACCTGCTATACTGGTAACACTCTCGTTCATGGTTGCTCTTGCCATCTTTTCAATTTTTTCTTCCCACTCACCAATCAACGCAATTTCAACTTCAGGTGCCCTGAAATATTCTGCCCACATTGGCAAATTGCTGATAACTATTGCGGAGACATCACCAATAAAGCTTTCGTAGTCACCAAAATATTCTTTTTGTTGTGTTCCTCCGAGTGCGAGATTTTTACCTGTAAATAATTTAGTTTCAGGATGGTTGTTACAATGTATTGCAACCATATCCCGCCCCCCATTGTAATGACAACCGTCAAGACTTGTAGGGCTGATAGGAATTAATTTTCTCCCTTCACTGGTTGTGCCTGCAGATTTTGCAAACCATTTTATTTCTTCCGGCCAAAGTAAATTTTGCTCACCTTTTCTAAGTCGATCTACATATGGTATGATTGAATCATAGTTTTGAAGCGGAACCCTTTGAGAAAACTGAATGTGATTTTTTATTTTTTTATAGTTGTGTAATTTTCCCCACTCTGTATCTTTCGAAGTTTCTAAAAGTTTCATTAGCCATTCCTCCTGAACGTTGTAAGGATACTTCATAAATAATTCAATTTGATGTATCCTTTTCTTCATTATCCAGGCCGCTATGTTGTTAAGTAATGGCATATTGGAAGTTTATTCTGATAACTCTCCTCGCAGATTTTTTACCAATAGACTTTTTGTTTTTTTAATGCTGAAATTTTTCCCGAGTAAAAACATCAGCTTTGTAATTGATGCCTCAAAAGTCATATCTGCACCCGGAATTACACCCGCCTTTTGAAGGTGTGTGCTTGTCTGGTACATTCCCTGAATAACCCTCCCCTCTTTGCACTGCGTGATATTTAAAACTATGATATTTTTATCTATTACTTTTTTTATCAATGATGTGAACCAAGGCTCGGTTAGACAATTACCCGCGCCGAAGGTCTCCAATACAACCGCTTTGATTCCGGGAGTTAGTAATACCGATTCGGTTATTTTTTTGCTGATACCAGGAAAGATTTTTAAAACTGCAACATCATTTTCTAGGCCCAAGTGTACTTTTAATTTTTTCTGAGGCAGTTTGTTAATGGCGGATAAATTGTAATTTATTTCAACTCCTGCTTCAGCCAACTCAGAATAATTGGGAGATTTAAAAGCATCAAAATCTTTTGAGCTATATTTAAACGTTCTGTTTCCTCGATATAACCGGTATTCAAAATAAATACAAACTTCCGGAACCACCGGGTCACCATTCTTATGCGTTGCAGACGCTATCTCTATTGCGGTAATTAAATTTTCTTTGCCGTCCGTTCTAATTATTCCCATTGGCAGTTGTGACCCAGTTAGAATTACAGGCTTAGCCAAGTTCTCTAACATGAAACTAAGTGCAGAAGCTGTGAATGCCATTGTATCCGATCCGTGAAGTATTACAAACCCTGTATGCTTATTGTAATTGTTTTTAATGATTTCTGCAAGTTGAATCCAGTTTTTCGGATGCATATCACTACTGTCAATCGGCTGATTAAAAGTGACCGCATTTAAATCGAGGTTAAACTTGCTCAGTTCAGGAATTTGTTCAGATAAGCTAGAAAAATCAAATGGTTTAAGTTCACCAGATTTCACGTCTTGTATCATTCCAATTGTTCCACCCGTGTAGAGAAGTAAAACTGATTTTCTTTTTTTATTCATGATTCTAAAGATATTCATTAATATTCACTTTCAGAAGAAGGCCCTGACTTGTGCCCCTCCAATATGTACCATTTTATTTCCCGTAGATTTTCTTCCGTCGTAGGTGATACTGATTTGTAAATTGTTACTTAAATTCTGTTGGTAGTTGATATTCCAAGTTAAATTATTTCCTGTTTTAAGCGCGTTCAGCATTTCAAATGCTACGGGTGTGTTTTGAGGACTATTAAAAGTAATTCCGATAAAATTAAATTTTGCAATAACACTCCCTTTCCCAAGTTTATTGTATTTAATTTCTGTTCCAATATCATTAAAATTTGCTTTCTGTCCTTCAGGAGTAAGTTTGTTTTCTTTGGAAGTATACTTGTATGATAAAACTATCCTGAATGCGGTCGATGGTTGAAATGCAATTCTGGATTCGGTTTCAAAATAAAATATTTTATAATTACGCGTGGTAAAAAATTCGGATAGGTTGGTTTTTGTTCCTGTATTTGAATTTTGAAAAAATGCCCAGTCTTTTGTAATATTTAAACGTATTCGGAGTTCGTTATTTTCAATTTGTCTTGCATCAAAACCGTTTGTTAGTAATTGTTTATTACGGTTGTCCGAGTAGGTATAGTCAAAACCAAAAACAGGACTACTCTGATTAAAAAATAAAGCCTGTCTGAAATTATAATTCATTCCAGTCAACAAGCTGTCGCTTGCATCAGCATTAAAAATATTGATTCTCTCAAGCCCCTGGTTACTTTGTGTTTTACGATCAAGCCTGTATACAGTTTGAGTAACGAATCGCGATAAAAATTTCATTAGATCTCCACTGTTCTTTTTTTTAATTGCCGAAGGCTTTAGTGTCATAGAATAACTAAACTGATCACGATTTACTTTAGTGTAGTTGTTGGTTGGCGTCCAAACCCTGATATAAATGGCTTGGTCGGGGAATTGGGCAACTTCAAATTCGTTCAATTCTTTTATTCCGTTTCCGTTATAGTCGTTCCAGAAATATTGTCCCTGCCCTGCGGCTACTTCTATATAGGAAAATTCTCTTCTTAATTCGAGCCCGTAGCCCGATTCAATAAAAATTGTGCTCTGAAAAAATCCGTTTAGAAACCTTGGAAAATATTCCAATCTTCCAAGAAAATTATTGTCCGGATTATTGTTTACGAAATTCACGCCCCTGAACTCCATTTTTCTTAATGTAATATTTGATCTGATTACATGGTTTCGGTTTTTGTTGAATTGAAATTGTAAACCTGCATTTTGGGCAAAGGCACTATCTGAGAGTTGTTGGGTGTAAGCTTTTAAGTCGTTTCTCTCTCTGTAAAATAATTTAAATGAATTGCTTCCGGTATCTATACTAGACAAACTGCCTTCCCATTCCCAAAATTGATAAGATTTTGATGAGATTAACTGCGCTTCTTTAAAACGATTGTTTTCAAATTCATCCGTATAACTAAATTGTAAAGATTTTATTTTTATTGAAGCGGAACTTTTGTGCCTGTAAAATCTTGTACTGATACCTGAGGACGCGCTGTTCATTAAGGAGGAATTAAATACAACTTTTAAAGGGCCTGAATTGAAATAATTACTTAAGGTATGCTTCATCCCTGAGTACTGATTTCCTTCTATGAATGAATTAAGGTTATATGCAGCATTCCAAATTTTTCCATAATTGAATCCGATATTACTATTAACAATGTGCTGATCATTAATTATTATACCCTTGAGGTCTCTGTTCCAATCACGGTCAAATTCTATACTCCTGAACCTTTCAATTTGCGAAAAATTCTTTTGTAGAAATTCATAACCCAAGGCGTAATTAAGTTGTAAAGAATTAATTTTAATTGAGTCACCGGGAGTTAAAATATGTTTATTTGAAAGATTGAATTTGATTCCTTGCCCGTGATCATCCTTTGAATCGAATCTTGAAAATGTGTTTTTATCATCTAGGGTCAGTACGCCTTCAATTGAAACTTTACCTTCTTTACCCAATTTATTTTCTGTACCTACAGTAAGCATTTGTTTCTTCTTAGGAGTTACCAGCTGAATCACAGGTTCAAAGTCACCTTGTGGTATTCCTCCTATAGGCGCAATCCATTTGTAAACCCTTCCGTTTGCAGAAGATTGAGTCTGTATATAATTTCCTTTCGATGTCCCAACAAAAGAAAATTTTATTCTATAACTTACCGAATCCGGCGAGGTATTATAAACAAAAACATTAGGATATAAAATTGCATTAACCGTTGTGTCGGTTTTTCTATAGAATACTTCAAGCGAATTGAATTCTGAAATTTGAAAACCGGGAATTACCGCGCTCGATATCGTGTCACCAACAAGCGATAAAAGTACCTTGTTCGAGTCATTAAGTTCCTGCATCAGGGTTCTGTTTTTGTTATCTGCTTCTTGGTAAAAATTGAAAAAAACCCTTGTTTTTTTTGTGGTCCATTCTGTGTTGGCATAGTATAATGCTCTTGCGTAATTACGCTCAGCGTACTGAAATTCTACGATTATCCTCTTGTCTTTAGTGATTATATTTTTTGCGGTAAATGATACTTCTGAATTATTGTAATCAATTATATAATCATTTTCTTGTCCTCTGGTTAATAGTCTTCCATCTATATAAACCTTTTCCGTTCCTGATAAAATTATAATAAAATTTTCTTTGTCTGCTCCCGTTAATCGGTATGGACCCTGGTTGTTCTCAACGCCTTGAATAATGTTTCTTGCAAATCGGCCCCTGGATACTGCGCCTGAAACCGTACTTGAAAGATATCCTGTGTTGTTTTCTGAAATTTTCAGCATTGTTTTATTAGTAAATAGTGCGCCTTGCATTCGCTTATAAAAATTCATAAAATAACTTTTAGGTCTTTCCAATTGAAAATCTCCTGCAACCAATTTAGATTTTTCGTCGTTTAATTGAATAAAAACTTTATCAAACTCCTGAAGTTGTTGTGTATTTCCATCCGGCTGTAAAGGAATATTGTTGTCTGTTGCTGCCAGCGACAACTGAATTTCATTAGTTAATTTACCGCTTAACTGTAAGTTTAATCCGGAATTGACAACCACATCTTGATTGTTTCCAAATTGAATACCTCTGGAAATACTTCCGTTTTTCGATAGTCCGTCTTGCTGAAATATTTCAGACTTTTTCTTCTGTTCTCTGTCAAAAACAAGATTTATTGGGTTGTCTGGTCTCGAAAAGTCTCTTGCTAATTTTCCGATATCTTTATTAATGTACTTTTTGTTGAAGTCTATTGGGAAAACCCTGTATTCTAATTTAACAACGAAAACAGAGTCTTTTCTAATACGAAATATTATTTTTTTAAGGGGATCAATTTTACATAACAAAGAATCACCAGGGTTTAAAAATCTGATGCTTTTTAAATCAATACTCAACGTATCAATCTGAATACTGTCTTTATCAATTAAAATGGATTTTATTCTTAAATTATCATTTTGTGAAAGCAGTACCCCAAAAAATGTAACAAATAATGCGGTATAGAGTTTTCTGAGAAGCAACTAAAAATGCCTAATGAGAACTAAAGATAATAAGTTTTATTCCTATAAAAATAACGTAGTTCTTTAATTGTTATTGCCTGTATCAACTAATTCAATTTAATTATCTTTGCCCTACATAATAAATTATGAATATGTCAACAAAAATCCTCAAATCTTTAGTGTTTTCTTTAGGTGTTGCGTTTTTTTATGCCTGCTCTGGTGGAAATTCAGGTGAAGAAAATAATGCCGAAGGCACTAAGGACACTTCCAACAAAGAAAAAGTTTCCCACGCGCAAATAGTTTTATACAACATACCTTCTCCACTTGAAACTTCTCAGTTGTTAAAAGAGGCAGGTGCAAAATACGACGGAGTTTATACTAATCCTATATCAAATACCAAAGAGTATAAAAGTTCGGAATCTAAAGCTTTAAACCTTGGTGTTTATGCTGCGGATTTGTGCTATGCAGGAGTTTTTGAAAACGCACAGGAGTCTATGTCTTTTTTAAAAAGCGTTAATAGCCTATCCGGTGATTTGGGCGTAGGATCTGCGTTTAATGAAAACACTGCTGATAGAATCGAGAAAAACAAAAAGAACAAAGACTCTGTAATGAGTATAATTTCAGAAGCTTTTTGGGAGGCAGACAGCTACCTCAAAGAAAATAACCGCTCCGGTGTTTCATCATTATTAATTAGCGGTGGATGGATAGAGGCCATATTCATTTCCTCAAAAATTTATCAGAAAACAAAAAGCGAAAAAATAAAAAACCGTATTGTTAGTCAACCACAAGCCAATGCCCTTAATAGCATTATTGCGATGTTACAGATAGAAAAACTTAATCCGGAGACGCAGACCGTGCTTGATGGACTAAAGAAATTAAATGAATCCTTCAATAAAATTTCAAGTTCAAAAACAGAGACAAAATCTACAACCGACGAGGCGGCGCATAAAACAAAACTTGAAACATCAGGAGGAGTAAATGTAACTGATGAGTTGCTTGCTGAAATCATAAAAGGAATTGACGAATTACGAAGCAAGGTGATTGGACTGAAGTAACATCATGGAAATTAATCCCAAAGAAATAAAAGTTCCTCAATTGCATGGTTTATTGTTGGGCGCAGTTGGTCCCAGGCCTATCGCATTCGCAAGTACCATTGATAAGCATGACACACCCAACCTTGCCCCATTTAGTTTTTTTAATGTTTTCTCAGCTAATCCTCCAATTTTGATTTTTTCTCCGGCAAGAAGCGGTAGAACAAATACCAACAAAAACACCTTCGAAAACATTAAAGAAGTGCCACAAGTTGTAATTAATGTTGTTACCTATGATATGGTACACCAGATGTCTCTTGCGAGTAGTGAGTACCCAAAGGGCGTTAATGAATTTTTAAAGACAGGCTTTACTCCCGAAGCTTCTAAAACTGTTCGGCCTCACAGAGTTAAAGAATCACCAGTAAATCTTGAATGTAAGGTAAATGAAGTTGTAGAGCTAGGAAATGGTGGAGGCGCGGGCAATCTTATCATTTGTGAAGTAACATGGATGCATATAAATGATGATTTCCTTAATGAAAACGGAAGTATCAATCAAAATAAAATAGATCTTGTTTCTAGAATGGGTGGAAACTGGTATTGCCGTGCACATGGAGACGCCTTGTTTGAGATTGAAAAACCACTCACCACATTAGGAATAGGGGTAGATGCAATTCCTTTACCTATACGTAACAGTAAAGTATTAACCGGAAATAACTTGGGACAACTAGGAAATATCGAGACACTACCTACAAAAAAAGAAATCGAAACATATATTGAAACTAATTCAGAGCTTCTTAATCTTAACGAATCTAACCTACACCAACACGCTAAAAACCTTCTTGATAAGAATTTGGTTCGTGAGGCATGGCTCACCTTATTGATTAAAAATTAAAAATATCAGTAAGCGGTCCGGAATTTTTCCATTACCGATTTTTTTGTGAAAATTCTTACCGGGAACATAATTGCTATCACTCCTATAAAAAAAACACCTACAAGTATTAGTGCGAAATCAGACCAGATGATCTCAACCGGGTATGGTATTTCTCTTCCAAGGCCGTTCATAGTTATTATTTCAAAGTTTTTTTGTATCAAACAGATAAGAAGACCCAGAAATAGACCCGCAACCGCGCCTGAAAAAACAATCATAAGTCCTTCGTAGACAAATATTTTTCGAATAAGTGAAATACCCGCTCCCATATTATTTAGAGTCACAAGATCTTTTTTCTTTTCGGCTATTAGCATTATCAACGATCCTATAATATTAAAGGTTGCAACAATCAGAACAAAAATCAAGACCAAAAAAACAGCGAGCTTTTCAGTTTGCAATGTGGTAAAAAGCACTTTGTTTTGCTCAAACCTGTCTTTAATAAGATAGTCCTCTCCAAAAATTTTCATTAGATCAGTTTTTACTTTATTAGGATTAGCGGCAGGGTTTATAGCAATGTCAATAGATGTAATTTCTTTTTCGTAACCAAACAAAGAACGACCAACATTAAGATCAACAATAACATATTTGAAGTCGAATTCATCATTTATGCTAAACAACGCTGTCGGAAGCAAAGCCTCTTCATTTAGCGCATCCTCAACAGTAAAACGTGCAACATTACCCCTTTTGGGAGCATAAAGCATAATAGGCATCAATTTATTTTGTATTACAACACCTAATTCGTAAACAAGACCTTTTCCTGCTATTATATAGTTTCCATCTAAACCTTTAAGAATAGCAGGGCCATATTCAACTCTCTTGTCCATTCCTGTAACCGAAAAGAAATTGCTGCCGACTGCTTTAACTGTGGCGAAAGCTTGTTTGTCTCCATATTTCAAGAGAGCATTTTCCTCGATGGAATAATTCAGACATGTAACGCCTGCAACTTTGGAAAGGCGAACAAGTTTTATTGAATCTGGTGTAAAAGTTTTTCCTTTTGCAGGAAGAATTACAAGATCCGGGTTAAACGAGTTGTAAAGGTCTTTCACCATACCCGTTAGTCCGTTCATGAAAGATAAAATAATTAGAAGAGCCGCAGTTGCAATGGCTATTGCAGAAATAGAAATCCAGGAAATAATATTAATCGCATTATTAGATTTTTTGGAGACCAGGTATCGCTTTGCTATAAAGAACGGAATGTTCAAAGAAAGGATAAGTTTTTGAAGGTTATTTTTTCAGTAACTGTTCTATTTTTTCCGCGTAATCAAGGGAATCGTCTATGAAAAAACTCAACTCAGGAATGACCCTAACCTGTTTACGTATTTTATTACCCAAAATCTTTCTAATAGGGCTGGCCATCTCTTTCACCTTTTCAACCACGGCTTTTTTGTCTCCCGGATTCATTATGCTCAAATAAACTTTGGCAGAGCCTAAGTCTGGTGAAACTCTCACGATAGTTACAGTAATAAATTTTCCTTCAAACATTGAATTGCTGTTTGCTCTGAATATTTCAGACATTTCTTTAAGGATTAGCTTTCCTACTTTTTGCTGTCTCACTGATTCCATATTACAAAGGTAAAAAAATAGGTGTCAAGCTTAACCAATAACCGTATTTAATCACTAAACGTGATTTTATGATTTTTTAAGACGTTACTACTCTGGATTAATAGTATTACTACTACCTTTGAAAGGTAGCGATTTATGGAAACAATTCTCGGTCAAATGCAGATTAGAATTAATCCAAAGATTTTTTTAAAAGATCCCGAGGACTCTGAGTTGGGTAAAAAAATTCTAAACGAAGGCCATAAAATGATGAATGAAATGGGCTTTGAAAATTTCACGTTCAAGAAATTAGCTAATCGTTTGAATACAACTGAAAGCTCTATTTACAGATATTTTGAAAGTAAACATCATTTTTTAATCTATCTTTTAAATTGGTACTGGAGTTATCTTGATTATGCAATTGTATTTACCACTTTAAACGTTTCCCCAAGCGAAGAAAAGCTTAAAAAAGCGATTGATATATTGTGTCAGACTGACAATAAAACGAGGATTGTTGGCACTTTTGATATTAAAAAGCTTCAAAGAATAGCAATAAATGAAAGTGCTAAGGCTTATCTTGTAAATGAGGTGGATAAAAAAAATAAGGAAGGGTTTTATTTGGCTTACAAAAGACTATGTAAAAGATTGGCCCAAATAATCACTGAATTTTCGCCGTCATATTTATTTTCAAGTTCGTTGTCAGTTACTTTGGTTGAATCAATTTCTCAGCAAAAGTACTATTTGGAGCATCTGCCTTCGTTATCCAGTTTTAAAAAAGCTAACCCTGTTTTTGCAGATTTCTTTTTTCAATTGGCGAAATCAACTTTATCAAAGAAATGAAACATATGGCAAACTCGGATGAAATAAAACTTTCGCCTGTCAAAAGATTATTCAGATTACTTAGAGTAGAGAAGGAAGATATTTTTAATATCTACATGTATTCAATACTTTATAGTCTAATAAATTTTAGCCTTCCACTTGGAATTCAATCCATAATTAATTTAATTACATCAGGCCAGGTTACCACATCCTGGATAATTTTAATACTTCTTGTGCTTGCCGGAATTGCCATTGGCGGTGTTTTTCAATTAAAGCAATTAACGGTGTCCGAGGCCCTTCAACAGAAGATTTTTACAAGAGCAGCATTTGAGTTTGCATACAGAATTCCAAACATGAGGCAAGAAACACTCGAGAATAAACATAGTCCTGAGCTTGTGAACCGTTTTTTCGATAGTATAACAATTCAAAAGGGTTTATCTAAAATTTTGATGGATTTTTCCGGCGCTTTATTAATGGTTGTTCTTGGGCTTTTGGTTATTAGTTTTTATCATCCCTTTTTCATATTTTTTAGTCTTTTTGTTGTGATATATCTTGGCGTTATCTTTTTTATTACCACTAAACAGGGTCTCAAAACAAGTTTAAAAGAATCTAAATTCAAATACGAAGTTGCCTATTGGCTGGAGGAGGTAGCTCGTACTCATGATGTGTTCCGATACAGTGGAAAAAATGAGTTGCACCTTGAAAAAACAGATGAGCTTCTAACGGGGTATATTGGAGCTCGAAAAGCTCATTTTAAAGTTTTGAGAGGCAAATATATCAACATGATAATCTTCAAGATCTTGGTTGCCGCAGGATTATTAGCGCTTGGAGGTTGGTTGGTAATAGATCAGAAGATGAATATTGGTCAGTTTGTGGCATCTGAAATCATCATTATCTTATTATTAAACTCAATAGAAAAGGTAATTCTTAACATGGAAGTTATCTATGATGTACTAACAGGACTTGATAAATTGGGACAGGTAACTGATATGCCCCTTGAAGAGGAAGCAGGGTTAAAGCTAGATGATAAAAATACAACTGAAGGTTTGCATATTGTTTTAAATAATGCGGGGTTTAACTATCCTCTAGAAAAAACCAAAGCTATAAGCAATCTTGAGTTTAATATTGTAGCAGGATCTAAATTAAATTTCATGGGTGGTTCAGGCAGTGGTAGGAGCACACTTTTAAATATACTTTCTGCCTCTTTCCCTCTAAGTGAAGGTAATATGACGATTAACGGCATTCCTGTAAATAATCTGGATATTCCCCATTTAAGAAAAAAAATTGCGGTTGTTCGTTCTGTTGATCAAATATTTAAAGGTACGATAATAGAAAATATTTCTTTGGGGAGTAGTAAACCAAATTTGGAAAAAATCAGTGGGCTTTGTGAAAGACTTGGGTTGTCGAATTTTATTTTTCAAAGTAAGGATGGTTTCAATACTGAGTTACTTCCTGGAGGTAAAGGCATTCCTTATTCGGCGGCATATAAGATTTTAATTGCGAGAGCACTTTATATAGAGCCTAAGTTGTTTCTTGTTGATGAAGGATTCGATAGTCTAAGTCACAAAGATCAAGAGATTGTAGCAGATGAGATTTTTTCAGGAATGCACCAGTTTACATTCTTGTCTTTTTCAAACAGAAGGGCTTTGGCTGAAAAATGTTCTAATACGGTTTTTCTTGAAAAAGGAAAAATCACCCAGGTTCTCACTTACAAGCAGGCTGAAGAAAAAAATCTTTTCAATTCATTTATTTAATTAAAATGCTAAATATTTCGCAGTCAAAAATTAAGGGAAATTTTGAAATTGAAAAATATCATTCATTTAACTCTACATTACATTTTTCTTTTAAGAGAAATGTTCGCCGCACCTTGCTGGTTCTTCTTGTTGCGTTTGTTTTTGCGCTTTTCCTTCCCTGGACTCAAAATGTTTCAGGTTTTGGAAATGTTACCAGCCTTCAACCTGAACAAAGGCCGCAGACATTGCACTCAGTTATTGGTGGAAGAATAGAGAAATGGTACGTTAAAGAAGGACAGTTGGTAAAAAAGGGAGATACTATCTTAAGAATTTCCGAGATCAAGGATGAATATTTTGACCCAAGATTACTTGAAAGAACAGGCGCACAATTAACCGTTAAGGAAAAATCTGCCGCGTCTTATTTTGATAAGGTTAACTCACTTGATAGACAGATTGATGCTTTGGGTAACACACGAGAATTGAAGTTGAGTCAGGCAAAAAACTACTTAAAGCAAGCAAAACTTAAAGTCAATTCGGATAGCATAGAATTAGTTGCAGCAAAGGTTAATTTTACAGTGGCTACAGAGCAATTTAGTAGATTGGAAAAATTATACAAGGATGGTTTAAAATCATTAACCGACCTTGAAGGCAGGAAACTAAAACTACAGGAAACTCAGGCAAAGCTTATTGCGTGCGAGAATAAGTTGCTTCAATCAAAGAATGAGTATATAAATGCAGAGATAGAATTAACAAGTATTGACAATCAGTTCATGGAGAAACTTTCTAAGGCAGAATCTGATAAATTTTCTGCTCTCTCCGGGATGTACGATGCAGAACAGGCAGTAATTAAAATACAAAATCAGTATAGTAATTATTCGTTTAGAAGGGGGTTGTATTTTCTCACTGCACCTCAAGACGGCTACATTACCAAAGCATTAAAAACAGGCTTGGGTGAGATTATAAAAGAGGGAGAAGAGTTGGTAAGTATAATGCCTGCTAATTATGAGCTTGCCGTTGAGATGTATGTAGTTCCTGTTGATCTTCCGTTAATACACAAAGGACAAAAAGTGCGGTTCAGATTCGATGGATGGCCCGGTATAGTTTTCTCTGGATGGCCGCAGGTGTCTTACGGAACTTTTGGCGGTGAGGTTGTTGCCATAGATAATTTTATAAGCGAAAACGGAAAATTCAGAATTTTGGTAGCTCCTGATCCGACAACTCACCCTTGGCCAAAAGGTCTGAGGATTGGCGGTGGCGCCCTCTGTATGGCTTTATTAAAGGATGTGCCGATTTGGTATGAAACATGGCGAAACATTAATGGATTCCCTCCAGATTATTACGAAGAACAGAGTAATAAGGGTAATAAAGAAAAATCAAAAAAATAAAATACGATTGAAAAACCAGACTTTAGCTTTTTTATTCTGCGTATTTGGTTTTTTGGGTTTCGCTCAGAACCCAAAAAATGACACCTTGTTGTTCCCTGATTTTTTCGCCATAGTTAAAAAAAATCATCCTGTTGTAAAAATGGCAAATCTTCAGCCGTTGCGCGGAAGTACCAACGTAATGCAGGCAAAAGGTGGTTTTGACCCACAATCTTATTCCTACTTGTATAATAAATTTTTTGGCGGCAAGGAATATTATAATTATTTGGATGCAGGAGTTAAAGCACAAACTAGATTGTTTGGTTTGGAGTTTCAAGCTGGATTTGAATCATCAAGAGGAGATTTCATCAGCTCAGATATGATAACGCCTTCTGAGGGTCTGTGGATGGCTGGATTTTCTCTTCCTGTGTTACAAGGCTTAATTATAGATAAGCAGCGCGCGGCTCTAAGGGAAGCTAAAATATATAAAGAGGCAACTAAAGCCGATCAAAAAAGGATCATTAATGATTTGCTGTTGCAGGCCGGTACGCTTTATTGGGAATGGGCGGCAGTTAATAATCAATTAGAGGTTTATGCCGATGCAATTAAATTTTCTGAAGATCGACTTGCAGGCTTAAGACAGGCATTTTTACTCGGGGACAGACCTGCAATTGATACTGTTGAAACCCTTATCCAATTACAAAACTTCTCTTACAGCTATAACCAAACCCAACTTTTATTAATTCAAAAAACCTATGAATTGTCTGTTTTTTTCTGGGACGACAAGAATAATCCGATTTTTCTTCCTGAAACCATCAAGGCTCCAAATTTTCAGGCACAGATTTTCAGTTCTTTTTTAACCAAGGACTCGTTAAGACTTGCACTAGATTCATTTGCTAAATCTCATCCTGAATTACAGCTTTACAACTATAAATTAAAGCAACTCGACATAGAAAAAAAGTTGAAACTTGAAAAGCTAAAGCCAAAACTTAATCTTCGTTATAATTTTTTGTCTTACCCTTCGGGAAATCAGCCGCCTGGAAATTTCAGCACTGATAATTATAAATGGGGGGCAGAGTTTGGGATGCCAATGTTTTTGCGAAATGAAAGGGCTGATGTTAAGCTGACCAGAATTAAAATCATGGAAACTGAACTAAATAATCAATTGAAACAAAAAGAAATTGCAGCAAAAATAATTTCAGGTTTCCGAAAGTGCGAATTTTTAATTGACCAAATAGAATTGATGAAAAAAACAGTAGAAAACTATAAAAGAATGCTTAACGCCGAAAAAACAAATTTTGATGCTGGTGAAAGTTCGGTCTTTTTAGTTAACTCAAGGGAGTTGGCTCTTGTTCAGGCAGAATTAAAGCTTATAGACAGCGAAAGCAAATTCAGGCAGGCTGTTATTTCGTTTTTTCATTCTGCAGGAACCCTCTGGACTCACGAAAAATTTTAAAATGATCTCAGTAAATATACTTTTTACAAAAAAAGAAGAGGCAGAAATGGTTCTAGATGAATTATTAGAACAAAAATTAATGTATGGAGCGTATTTGCAAACAATTGAAAGGTGGAAAAGAAACAAAGAACTGCCTAAGTACAACTTTTGTTTTATGCTTATAGGATTGACTCGTGCAGTTGTGTACTCCAAAGTAATTGCTTTAATTGAAAAAAAATTTTCCCATATCGAATTCTTGGCGTACACAAATCCTGTATTGAACATTTCGGGAACTCATGAAGATCAATTAAAAAAACATATTCAATAGCTGAAGAATTCAAGCCGCCATTTTTCTTTCAAATAAATTAACTGCTACAGGGATAAAAGTTTCCTCTAGAGGAATTTCTAGATCACTTTTAACACTATACACTGCAGGATTGGGTAAATCAGAATGATTTAATATTAATTCCGATTTTAATTTTTCAAAACAATTGAACCCTTCAAGACTCAAAGAATTTAAATATTCTATCTTGATTCTTCCTTGGTTGTGCGTATTTAAATTGAATAAAGAAAAAATATATCTGTAAATAAACACATTTCTTTTGTTTGTGTAGTGAAATATTAAATACCCTTCATCTTTCCTTATCGGGACAAGCCCTATTGGCAAGATCTTCATCTTGTCTTCAACAAAAGAATAGATTTTATATCCGTCATTTATTGCTGTTGAAATTAATGGGATTGCAAATTCCACGATCCTGAAAATCTCGCTTAGAACAGCGTCTTTTTCGTTAGGATTTTTATAGGTAAATTTTAGTGAATTTAGATCTATGCCTGTAATATTTTTATTCAGCAGTAATAGATTTGTACTGTTTTTAAGATTATACAATTCCTTTTTATGAATGTCTAGATCTTTGAGGTGTGGGTAAATCTTATTTTCAAGGTAATTTTTTTTGACTTCGTTCAAATAGGAAAGCAGTTCATACTTTTTGTATTCAAAATCAATCATATGTTCTGTTATCCAGTTTTCTTTGAGGGGCATATTTAAAGATTTATACTCCATTGGATGTTAAAAAGTTTCATTTGTTACAAATGATTGACACATTTACTAAAATTATTTTTGTTAAAATAATAAATATGAAAATGAAGAAAAATTTTTCAATTCTGTTGGCCGTTCTGGTGCTGTCTTTCATGTCTTGTGTACCTGCAAAGAAGTTGGATGAATGCAATGCACGTGCAATTAACTGTGAAACTGAACTTGGAAATTTGAAGAAGTCGCTTTTTGAAAATGAAGCCAAGCTAAAGGAAATTCAGTCTGCGAATGAAAACATGAAAAAGGACTTAACAAGTTTAATTTCTGACAGTTCAGCTAGCGGTAAGTTGAGACGTGAATTGAAAGCTGATCTTGAAAAAAACATCAAAGCAAAAAACGAATTGCAAAAACAGTTAGACGATCAGATGAAACTGGCACAACAAAGTAACCAGAAACTCTCCTCTGATTTGCAAAACTCGCAAAAACAATTATTGAAGAAGCAGGAAGAGTTAAAAAATCTTGAAACACAATTGAACCAGCAAAAACTTGATTTGGATTTACTTAGCAAGGAGCTGGTTAGTAGAGAACAAAGAGTTAAGGAACTTGAAAACATCCTTAAGAAAAAAGATGAAGACGCAGAATTATTGAAGAAAAAATTGAGCGAAGCTCTTTTTAATTTTGAAAATAAAGGATTGACTATTACACAAAAAAATGGAAAGGTTTATGTTTCAATGGATGAATCGTTATTATTTGCGAGCGGAAAAACTGCTGTAGAATCCAAGGGAGTAGATGCTTTGAAAAATCTTGCTAAAGTTCTAGAGCAAAATCCTGATATCAATATTATGGTTGAAGGGCATACAGACAACCAGCCTATGAAAGGTTCTGGTGAAATAAAAGACAATTGGGATCTTTCCGTTATGAGAGCAACTTCGGTCACAAAGATTATTCTCACAAATACTAATATTGATTCGAAACGCATTACCGCGGCAGGTAGAGGGGAGTTTTTCCCATTAGATCCGTCTAATACAGCAGAATCACGAAAAAAAAATCGTCGCACTGAAATCATACTTACACCTAAACTTGATGAACTAATGAAGGCTCTTGAAAAAAAATAATCTAAATTTTTCATCGGTTAATTAACTCTTTTTCTTTCTTTTTTATAGCGATTATTTATTTATTTTTACGTTAAGATTATTTATATGAAAAAAATTCATGTTATTGCCTTTATCATTGTTTTTTCGACTGTAAGATCGCAAAATTTGTCATGGAGCCGTTTCACCGATTCTACGGTTACGTACTCATCTCCCAGATCTTGTGATTTGAATGGTGATGGTGTGAAAGATATTGTAATAGGCGCAGGTAAAGAAGGGCTGCAAACAAATTTCGGCATACTTGCTTTTAATGGTATAAATGGAAGTCCATTATGGAGTGTTCCTGCGAAAAATGAAATTTTTGCCAGTGCACAATTTTATGACATAACCAATGATAATGTTCCTGATGTTTTTATCGGCGGAAGGGACGCTCAATTTTATGCGATTAATGGTTCAAACGGAAATATTATTTGGAGGTTTTTTCCTTACCCCAACATTAATCCAAAGGATAGTGGATGGTATAATTTTTATTCTGCTCAGTTTATACCCGATGTGAATAATGATCAGATTCCGGACTTATTGGTCGCTAATGGCGGAGATCATTCAGCCCCTGTTTGGCAAACCAATCGTCCGCCAGGACACCTTTTGGTACTTGATGCTTTAACAGGAAATGTTCTTGCTAAAGCTGTTACCCCGGATAGCGCTGAAACATATTGTTCCCCGGTTGTCGCAGATATCAAAGGAAATGGAACAAATTATATTATTTTTGGTACAGGAGGAGAAAATTTAGGTGGATCGATGTGGGCGGCAGAGTTGGTAAACGGATTAATGAACAATGATCTGTCTCAAGCAACTCCACTTGTTTCCAACCCAAGCAAAGGTTTTATTGCTCCTGCTTCAATTGCAAAATATTCTAACGACGGTAGCAGCGATATTATTATACAAGGGTATGACGGCACCGTTTACAGGGTTAATGGTTTAACTTTTGGTTTAAAGTGGACTCAGTCATTTCCCGGAACAGAATCTAGCGCAGCGCCGGTTATTGGTAATTTTACAGGAAACTTGAAGCCTGATGTTTTTTGTGTTTTATACAAAGGAACAGCGCCATCATACACAGATTTCTATCAGGTAATGTTAGATGGCAGTAATGGAAATCTTTCCTATAAAGATAGTATTGGCTCTATGCACTACGTTTCCGGAAGCGCAGTTGACTTGAATTCCGACGGAAGAGATGAATTAATAATCTCTTTAAACAATGTTTCAGGCGGGTATAAGCATCAGATAAAAGCTATAGATTTTAAAAATAATTCCGTTTCTGATTTAATTCAAAACGAAGCAGGATGTAATATTGGTTCAACTCCATTAATTGATGACCTTGACAACGATCAACAGCTTGAAATTGTTTATGCTTACAGGGCTGATAGCACAAATCCCATGGGCAATAAAGGAATGTATGTTAAACGTATTAATACCACCACTCCATTTCAGGGAGCAGGGCCTGCCTGGGGTAGTTATATGGGGACTCAATTAAACGGGCATTATACCACAAACCATGTGGATTGTGGACCGGGAAGTATTCTTTCCGGAATTACTCCAGTTAACCCAACATGCAATGGATTAACTAATGGAGCAATTATACCCAATACGTCAAACGGAACTCCCCCTTTTATGTTTTATTGGTCTACAGGCTCCTCTGATAGCGTACTTATAAATGTTGGAGCCGGGACATACTCACTGAATGTTGTAGACGCGAACGGATGCGTTGAATCAACAAGCGCAATCATCACAGATCCCTATACAATTTCATTCGGGGGCCTTACTACACCAACCTGCCCCGGAAGTAATAATGGACAAATAACAGTAAGCAGTAGCGGATGTTATTGTATGTTCAGCGGGTGTACTTTTTTATGGGATAATGGCACAACCGGTTATACAGCCGGGGGACTTTCGGCAGGAACTTATTCAGTTACTATTACTCACGCTAACGGAT
Source organism: Bacteroidota bacterium (assembly GCA_046302135.1). Classification (GTDB taxonomy): domain Bacteria; phylum Bacteroidota; class Bacteroidia; order B-17B0; family Aurantibacillaceae; genus AM-1111. The sequence goes on from JBKCIQ010000050.1 coordinate 28,050, forward strand.
GTGTAGTAACGCCAACCGTTACAATTCCTGATGGCGCAGCATTAATTTCATCTTCAATCATAAACAACGTTAGCTGTAATGGTTTAGCAGACGGAGGCATAAAGCTCACGCCGAACAATAATCACGTTTTTTATAATTGGAGTACAGGGGACACAACCAGCGTTATATACGGGTTAAGCCCGGGAAATTATTCCGTAAGTGTAGGCGACGATAGACCGTGTTTTGATACTTTACATTTTGTAGTTACAGAGCCTTCACCCTTGTCTCTTACAATGAGTCAGTCTCCTGAGAGTGCGGTTGGTTTCAATGATGGTACTGCCTCCGTATTAGTTACCGGGGGAACAAGTCCTTATTCTTATTTGTGGAATGATGTTTTGGCACAAATTGCCGATACGGCTACAGGATTGAGTATGGGATGGTATAGCGTTACCGTAACCGACTCAAATTTTTGTAGTTCGATTGATTCGGTGTTAGTTGATGTTTCAACATTAATTCATCAGCAGAACAATTACTCAGCGATTAAGCTTTTTCCAAATCCAACTTTATCCGGATCGACAATTAATCTTTTAGGATTGGATAAAAAGTCACATGTTTTCCTAACTGATCTAAATGGAAAGGTCCTGATTGATTTTGGATACAGTGAACTTCCTATGCATGAGTACTCTGTACCACAAATAGCCAAAGGAGTTTATTTTTGTAAAATAATATCAGCCGAAAATCAAACAACTATAAGGGTTTTGATTAATTAACTTCTATCTAGCTTACAAAAAATCATTTCTTGTCTGTTTATGTATTGCTTTTGCTTTTATATTTGAATAAAAATATTCTCAAAAAATGACAATGACATTTGAAACGGTTTTAACTCAAATTAATAATGGAGTTTTAACCATAACAATAAACCGTCCGGATAAGCTAAATGCTTTAAATGCAAAAACAATAGATGAGCTACATGAGGCTTTGATGGAGGCGGAGCAAGATAAAGATGTTAAGGTTGTAGTGATTACGGGGTCCGGCAATAAGGCATTTGTTGCTGGTGCAGATATAGCAGAGTTTGCTAATTATAATGTAGAGCAAGGCAAACAATTTAGCGCTCGTGGACATTTCAAAATTTTTAATTTTATAGAAAATTTTTCCAAACCTGTTATTGCCGCTATAAATGGATTTGCCTTGGGGGGAGGTCTTGAACTCGCAATGGCGTGTCACATACGTATAGCGAGTGAAAACGCTAAACTTGGATTACCGGAAGTTTCTCTTGGAGTTATTCCGGGTTATGGGGGTACCCAGAGGCTTGCACAATTGGTTGGAAAAGCTAAAGCTTTCGAAATGATTTGCACGGCAGATTTGATTGGTGCTGAAGAAGCTCTCAGATGGGGTCTTGTAAACCATGTGGTAAAATCAGAGGAAATTTTACAAAAGTCTGAAGAAATTGCGTCAAAAATCTCTTCACGCTCTTTGGTTGCTGTAGGAACTGCTATCAGAGTAATCAATGCAGGATACAACAAACACGAAAATGGATATGAGGTAGAAATAGAGGAGTTTGGAAAACTTTTTTCTACCAAAGATTTCAAAGAGGGTGTTTCAGCGTTTCTTGAGAAAAGAAAACCGGTTTTTCCCGGAGAGTAAATTGAATTTTAATCTCAACGGTAAATCAGAGTAACTGCATAAGCGGCAATTCCTTCCTCTCTACCAATGAAACCCATTTTCTCGTTGGTGGTTGCTTTTATAGAAATTTCTGAAGGAATAACGTTCATTATCGGACCTAGAATTATTTTCATGGATTCAATGTGTGGGTTTATTTTTGGCTGCTCTGCACAAATAGTACAATCAATATTGCCCACCAAAAACCCTATTTCCGATATTTTTGCAACTACTTCAGCTAGAAGCTTTTTACTATCAATACCTTTATACTTTGGGTCTGTGTTAGGAAAGTAAAAACCTATATCCCTAAGACCGGCAGCCCCAAGCAAAGCATCGCAAATTGCGTGTATTAAAACGTCTGCGTCTGAATGGCCAATTGCACCTTTGTGGTGATTGATTTTAATACCTCCAATCCAGCAATCTTTACCATCCTCAATTTGATGAACATCGAAACCAAACCCTACTCTGAACGATGGTTTACTCATCAGTTGTTTTCGCTTGATGTGTTTTGAGATTTGAATGCTTCAAAGTCGAATAGCAATGAAAATCTTAATGTATTTTGTAGCGGATTGTTTTGTCTAATCGGGATTAAATAAGCAAAATCAAGTCCAAAAACGTTATACTTCACTCCTGCACCTAGGGTAATGTATTGTCTGTTACCTTTTGTTCTGTCTTCATAAAAAAATCCTGCACGAACAGCAAACTGCTTATCATACCAATACTCCATTCCTATTGAGGGGTTGAATTCTCTGATTTCCTCATTAAAGCCACCAGGAGCATCGTAAAATGACTGAACAATACCTTGGGTTACACTAACATTAGGATCCATACCTCTAACAATATTTTTTGTACCGGTTGCGTATTCGGGAGGTGTTGGAACCAATAATTTATTGATGTCGGTCATTAGCGTGAAAGTATTGTACTCATCCATCTCAATTTGCCAAGCAACACCTAGTTTAAGGTTGGTTGGAATGAAATCTCTTTCTCCGCTACTTGTGTATGAAATTTTATTTCCAATATTCGAAATATTGAACCCTGCGTTGAGTGTTGTTTTTTTACCATTTACCTCAAATTTTTTGGAATGGTAAAAACCATTAATGTCTACGGCAAAAGAAATTCCGGCGTGTGTCTGTGTACCCCCTGTAAGAGTTAGCCCGTTTGTGAGGTTGGAATAGATGAATCTCATCGCCATTCCGCCGGAGAAGCGATCGCTTAATTTTCTTGAATATGCTCCGTCTATTGCAAATTCATTTGGTCTAAAGTTTCCAATTGTATTACCAACAATGTCCGTGAAGGTTATGCTCCCTAAAGAAAAATATCTCAATGAGCCTGCCACAGCAGAGTTCTTGTCTATTTTATAAAATCCCGAGAGGTAGGCAAGGTTAATGTCATTAACAAGCTGTCTTAACCATGGAGTATAGGAAACGCTCAGGCCAACTTTTTTGTCTGAAAACGCGAGTTTGGATGCATTCCAATGAATTGAATTTGCATCTGGGGAAGACGCCACACCGCAATCAGCCATTGCTCCTGCGCGTGAATCAGGTGTAATCAACAATACAGGTACAGCTGTGGTAATAGTATTTATACCTCCAGACAATTGTGAAGTGTTACTGACCTGTGCCTTTGCTTTTGTAAGCGTCAGTGAAAAACAAACTGTCAGATAGAAAACAATTTTAATTTTTATCGGTTTCAGCATTTTAAAATTGGGCTACGAATTTAATCTTTTAATTTAATATTACCAGTTTTTGAAATTGCTCGGCACTCTTACCTGAGTCATCCGAAATTTTTACTTTATAAATATAAACTCCTTTGCCGAGTTTATCTCCAAAGTCGTCTTTAGCATCCCATTCAATTCCTTCAGATCTAAAACCAGATGCCTCTAGTGTTTTTGTAATAGATTTCACAACCTTACCTGATATAGTAAAAACATTAATACTTACGTTAACCTTCGAACAACAATTGTTGTGCTCTAAAAAAAATTGTGTTCGGCTTGAAAAAGGATTTGGATAATTAAGCACGTGAGTTAATGCAAGCTCTTCAGATTTTGCAACAACAAATTCAGTAAAGGATGTTTCTGAATTGTTCTGCACATCCCAAACTTTTAAACTTAGTCTATGCAAACCTTCTGACAGATTTTCCAAACCGTAAAGTATTTTGCCGGATTGATAATTATCCATGTCTGCCTGATAATAATCATTAAGTACAATTGGCGCATCAGAGTTGTTGTCAAGTATTGCTACAATATCATGACCGATGCCATTACCCACTGTGTTGATACCTGAACTATCAGTAATTTCAGCATATATGCTTGGATTTTCATTTGTGGTTCCTCCTGACACAAATCGATTGTCATTCATATATAATTTAATTTCAGGAGGGGTCTGATCAGCTTGAAAATTTGATTCAGAACCACCAACAAGCGCGTCAGTAAAATATCCCGTAGCGTCAGTACTACCGTCATACGCATAGTAACTTATTCTTCCTGCACCAAAATTGTATGCAATATCTTTAGGGACTACAAAAGTGAAACTGAAATCCCCATTTTTGACACTAGATTTCCCTTTATATATGATGTTTTTCTGGACCTTGAATGTTATTGGCGGTGATCCTACATCGTTAGATAAAGAAGTTATTGAATTGACTTTATCAAATACAATAGGGAAAATAATTCCATTAAAATTATTGAGTTTGTTTCCTTGAGCATCAGATATGTGTCCTTTTATTGTTACTTTTTTTAATGCTTTTAATGTGTCAGCGTATGTAGACACGCTTTTTCCATTGATGCTGTCTGTATGAATAACCTGCTTTGGGTAAGCAAGTTTAAGCGCAGGATCGCCGAGCAGCGTGAAATTTCTTGTGTTCGCGTCTGCAAACGCTCCTTGTTTACCCAACATAAAAACATCCCCCATTGTAGGAACACGACCTGAAACAGAATCAAGCATATAGTTCCACATAATTTGGCTTAAAGCGAAATTACTTGAGGCATAAACAAGCCTTACAGTTGAAAACAGCGCAATTCCAGCACCGTTGGGATTAAGAAATACGTACTCGCCTGCAGATATCCTGTCAGGGTCATCATAACGACTGAACTCACATGTTGCAGTAAACCACATTGGAAGGTTGTTATTGTTATTGTATTGCTGAATTTGTGAAATACCGACAAGGTTTTCATGTGCAAGCCCTAACTCACCCCCATGCCCAGTATAATTAATGATAAGGCAACCTTTTTCAATCTGCTTTCCAAACTCTCTGTTTGCATCCGGATAAGATTGACCGCCCGGCGTTGACTCCTGCTTATAGGCGTCAAAATAAATTTTATTTATGTTGTAAGAAGGGTGTTCTCTGCTTATTCTATTAGCTAAAGTATCTGCTTGTATCAAGTGTAAACTCTGGTCCTCATCATCAGCTACAAAACAAACCCAATTTCTCCAGTCACCAAAAGGGCCCCCTGAATTATTAATACAGCTACTTATCTCTGATGAAACACTTTGATTTGTTCTACAATAATTAATTATTTTATCAACAATTATCATTGCTTCCGATAGATTTTGGCAAGGGAATCTGCCTATGCCAATATCTACAACGTCTCCGGTAAAGTCGCCTTCATTAGAATCTAAAAGACCAAAAAAATCATCACTGGTGTATGAGCTGGTTGGTTGAAGTGATTGTGGAGACTGATAGGTTGGAATGAAATTGGAGTTGCCAGGACTGTTTTTGTATTTGTAAGAACCGTCACCTAATAGAAGAAGGTATTTTGGCGTTTCGGATTGATTAGAGGCTTTATTATAAAGCATCCTTACAAATTCTCTTATTGCTGTAATATCCTGAGATCCTGATGAAAATTCATTATAACATTGCTCCGGAGTAACAATAACATAGCTTATAGAGTCCTTTTGAAAATGAAAGTCTGCAAGTTTTTGAGCGGCCGGAAGCATACTGTAGTGAGAAATTATAATGTATTCAGCTGGATTCAATGAATGTAGGTTTTGATTTTTTACCATGCCGCAGTAATTCGGACTTGGTAATTGAGCAGGATTAAAAACCACATATTCTTTTAAACTATCACTGGTTTGTTTAAACTCAATAGAGTTCCCGTTCAAAACAAATTGTTGCGATTTTACATTATAAATATCGGTTACATCCCAAATGAAAAACCCACCAGTTGAATTAATAATGAATTTTGAAATCTTGCCAACACCTACGGATCGGGTGTCTCTGAAAAAAGTTGGAGTTGAAACTGATGAAATCAGATTTCTCCTTGCATTTAGCCTTATATAATTAAGCCAGCCTACTGCGGCAGAATTATTCTTTACTATGGTAATTGGAAACGTTGGACTGGAGGCAAGAAAGCTTGTACAAGCCGAACCGTCTGCGGCGTAAGCAGCAGTATAGTTATTGAGCCAAACAATGCCGGTCGTTAAACTTGTGGTTCCGCCTGGGTGAATAATCGAATATGCATTTGCATCTGTATTTCCCATTCGGTTGGCTATTGCAGCTTCTAATTTTACGGTATCTCCAACTACAATATTCGGAAAACTGAAATTAAAGGAATAGGAGGTTAAAATATCAAAATATTCGCCATACCATTCTCTTCCTGATTTAATCAGGTTTACACTATTGTTTTCATAGTACTGATAGTCGTCAAAAGATGTTACAGTTTCATTAGGATTCAAAGCCGACGACAATTGTTGTTGTATTCTTTTGCCGGGGCCTAGATCAACGGTAAGAAAATAATAACTTGAATCTGAATAGGGGTTAACACGATGTCTGAATTTCATGCACGACCCATTAGCTTGTTCGTTCCAAGCTACTGGAGATTGGGCATAAAAAACAACATAGTCATTCTCATCAAACACTCCGTCTGACTCTCCTTCAACAAATATTGCGTTTTCTACAAGGTCATCAGGCCTGTAGGCAGCATTAGACTCCGGAAGTGCTCTTCCGCCATTACCATATATTCTGATGTTTCTTGGATCAATAGAGTTTACATCTAAACCAAGAAGTCTAAGGTTGTTTTTGGTTAACTTAAATATCCCTTTTTGTGAAGTTGCAAACTTATACCAGTTTCCTGACGCCAAAACGGAAGAGCTTGCAAAAGAAGCAGGCACAGTGAGGCTATTAACTTTTAAACTGGAATTCTTTTTCCATTCGACATCTAAAGCTGTAATTTTTTCGAACGAGCCATCTGATCTTTTTCTTATGGGGATAATTTTCAAAACTGTAAACTTTTTCTTTTGAATAGTTTTTGTAAAAACTAGCTTTTCAAAATCATTGGAGATTGTTGAAGTTTCTTCTTGACAGATTGAAATTTCTTTTGGGTCGATTATTTGTTCTATTTGAGTGTAATTTATTATTGGCGTATAATCTTCTCCGGGGTTGGCACAGTTTAAAATAAGAAAAGGAATCCTTGAGTCAAAATCATATTGTCCTCCCGAAAAGCTAAGGCAGGCCCATTCTTTATCATCGCCGAATTTTTGTACCAAAGGCCCAGTCCAATTTAAATTATATTTATTTTCGTAAGGCTTAGGTTCATTTTTAAATTTAGGAGATTGAGTTTGTCCAAAAGCACTGATCATCAATACCTGAAGAAAAATAACCAAATGGATTTTTACGGAAAATTTACTGATTCTGAATCTCATTTCAACTTAATCCTACTCAACGAAAATAACGTATAATTATTGTTATTAGCTAAAAATTCAGGAAAATATTACAATTGTTACCCTTTAGGGTTTATGAATAGTAAAACAAGAAATATTTTAAAAAATTGTTAACAATTGAAATGTAAATTATTATCTTTGTTTTTGGATAACTCAAATTAATAAATATCTAAATATGAAATTTTTTAGAGCAGGAGTAATTTTATTTTCCGTTTCAATAATGTTTTTTACGGATTTGCACGCTCAGGATCCGGAGTTTACCCAGTTTTATGCAAATCCTTTATACCTGAATCCTGCATTTGCAGGAACTGCAAGGTGTCCTAGGGTTGCTTTGAATTATAGGAATCAGTGGCCTGCGATTTCAGGAACTTTTGTAACTTATTCAGCATCTTACGATCAGCATATTGATGGTATTAGTGGAGGTTTAGGGTTACTTGTTACGAATGACCAAGCAGGATTAGGAACACTAAACACAACCAATGTAAGTGCAATTTATTCTTACCAGCTTTCTGTTAGCCGTGAGTTTTCTATGAAGTTTGGATTACAAGCAACCTACGCTCAAAAATCAATAGACTGGAGTAAATTGAATTTTGGTGACATGATTGATCCAAGAAGAGGGTTTGTTTGGAACACGAATGAAACACCTGGTCAGACAAGTCGTTCAAATCTTGATGTATCTGCGGGGATTTTGGGATTTAGCAAAAGATATTTCTTTGGAGCGGCGGTTCATCATATAACTGAACCAGATGAAGCACTGCTTGCTGGTCCCAGTAAATTGCCTATGAAAATAACGGGGCACGCCGGTGCAATGATCCCTTTGGCAAAAGGAAACGAAGTTTTCATTTCTCCAAACGTTCTATATCGTATTCAGCAGGATTTTCAACAATTAAATCTTGGGCTGTATTTTGTGAAGGGTCCAATTGTTGGTGGTTTGTGGTATAGAAATCAAGACGCATTCATTTTACTTATAGGTCTTCAAAAAGATCAATTAAAAGTAGGTTACAGCTATGACATAACTGTTTCAAAGCTTGGAAGTGCAACGGCGGGATCTCATGAAATCTCATTTCAGTTACAATTCCAATGTAAGCCAAAGCACAAGAAATTCAGAACTGTAAGTTGTCCATCTTTTTAAATTATTGATTTTCAATAATATAATAAACAACCACTCCTTTTAACTTTCATTTTATTGAGTTATTTTTGTAACTTTATTTTTGTAAATTCGTTATACATAACTAAATTATTGTTAATTTCGTGTTAATTATGAAGAATATTCTCAAACAAACAACTTATTTTCTTCTGCTTGCATTAATTGCATCCAGTTGTGCAAAGGAACGTTCGCCCGTAACAGGATGGGCATACAACGACCCTCAAAATGGTGGATTTGAAAAGGTTCCGTATGAAGAGCAGGAGACGGGTCCTGGATTGGTTTTAATTGAGGGGGGTACATTTACAATGGGCAGGATTGAAGATGATGTTCAGAAAGATTGGAATAATGTGTCAAGAAGGGTGAGTGTTTCTTCATTTTATTTAGATGAAACCGAGGTTAGCAATTTTGCATATTTGGAGTATTTGTATTGGACAGGAAGGGTTTTCGGTTCAGCATATCCTGAAGTTTACTTTAAAGCGCTCCCTGATACACTTGTTTGGAGAGAGAAGTTATCTTATAACGAGCCTTATGTTGATTATTATCTTCGCCACCCATCTTATAGGGATTATCCCGTTGTTGGAGTAAATTGGCTTCAAGCAAACGATTTTTGTACCTGGAGAACTGATAGAGTGAATGAATTTATTTTGGTTCGAGAAGGGTTAATTGATCATACCCCTTTGCCGGCGTATGAAAGTTATTTTTCCACAGATGCATATCTTTCAGGCAAAGAGTTTCCTTTAAAAACTGAACTACCTTCTTTCGATGATCAAAATCCAACTAGAAAGGTTAGAATGGAAGATGGAATTTTCTTACCAAAATATAGGCTGCCAACCGAGGCAGAATGGGAATTTGCAGCCTATGGATTAATTGGTAACACTATCGGTGAGCGAATTACAGATAGAAGAATCTATCCATGGAATGGACATGGTACTCGTAATCCAAACGACAAATACATTGGGCAAATGATGGCAAATTTCGTAAGGGGTGGTGGTGATTATATGGGAACAGCAGGTTGGTTGAATGATAACGCTGATATTACTGCACCTGTATACTCATATTGGCCTAATGATTACGGTCTTTATAATATGGCGGGTAACGTTTCTGAGTGGGTAATGGACGTTTATAGACCTAATACAATTGGTGATGCAGATGAGTTCCGACCTTTCAGAGGAAATGTTTTCAGAACACAGGTAAGAGATTCTTCAGACAATACTACCATTGTTGTTTCGGATGATACAGGATATGTTAAAGTGGTTATGAAAACTACTAAATACGACCCAGCAACTCAAACTTTTACCGAGGTAGATCATGTTGACAGTAATATTTCTAGTATTCCAGGAAGGGTTAAATGGAGGGATGTAAGTTTGAACTTTCCGGGAGATAAATTGGAAGAGAGAAGAAATTATAAAACATCTGACTACATAAACTTTAATGATGGAGATTTATATTCGTCTATGTATTATGACGGTAGTAACAAACCAACTCCTGATAAGTTCATGTATGATTATGCGGCAACCTCTTTGGTTAACGACAAGGCCAGGGTATTTAAGGGGGGGTCTTGGAGAGATCGTAATTACTACCTCAACCCAGGAACTAGAAGATACTTGGATGAGCGTCAATCCCTGTCATGGCTGGGCTTCCGTTGCGCAATGACTAGGGTGGGTAGTCCGACAGGCTTAGGCAGCAGATAAATTCTGTGTAAAACTTTAATCAAATCCTCGGAAAATTTATTTCCGGGGATTTTTATTTTAGCGAAATGCTTAACAAAAAAAATATAATAGAGTCAATTCATTCAAAGTTTTTAGAGTGTAATCAAAAAACATGCACGGATACAAGGAAAATAATACCTGATTCAATATTTTTTGCTTTGAGCGGAGAAAATTTTGATGGAAATAAATTTGCCTCCTTAGCCATTGAGCAGGGTTGTAAATATGCCGTTGTAGACAATCCTGATTTTGCAAAAAGTGACCAATTGATTTTGGTTGATGATGTTTTAAATACTTTACAAGAATTAGCAAAATTTCATAGACGACAATTTTCTATTCCTTTAATTGGAATTACCGGCTCAAATGGTAAAACTACCACTAAGGAATTGTTAAACGCAGTGCTTTCAAAGAAATATAAAACTTTGGCAACCATTGGAAATCTTAATAATCATATTGGAGTTCCACTAACTCTGTTAAGATTGGATTCTTCGTATGAAATGGCAATTATTGAAATGGGTGCAAATCATCAGGGAGAGATAGCATTGCTATCCTCAATTGCTCAACCTGATTATGGAATTATAACAAACATTGGCAAGGCACATTTAGAAGGTTTTGGCGGTATTGAAGGCGTGAAGAAAGGAAAAGGAGAGCTATTCGAATTCATTAGACAAAGCAAAGGATTGGTATTTTATCATGCAGATGATACTTCTCTATCAGAAATTTCGTTCTCATTAGAAAGAAAAGTTACTTACGGAACTAATAAACTTTATGATGTTGTTGGTTCTATTTGTTCAAGTGAACACTATGTTGAGTTTAAGTGGAAAACCAGGTATAACGCATCAGAACTCAAGAATTCTCAAGCAATAAAAACTCAATTAATTGGCAAATACAATTATTTCAATTTACTCTGTGCTGCGGCTGTGGGAAATTATTTTAAGGTTGAGGAGAACCTGATTAATGAGGCGATCAGCAATTACATCCCAACCAACAATCGTTCTCAATTTCATACTACAGTAAACAACAAGTTTGTGCTTGACATGTACAACGCTAACCCATCTAGTATGAATGAGGCTATTGAGAATTTCGCACAACTAAAGGCGGATGATAAATTAGTGATTTTAGGAGACATGCTTGAGCTGGGGATTGAAACAGACGAGGAACACAAAAAAATTATAAGTTTGGCAACTTCAAAATCTATTGAATGTTTTTTTGTAGGGAAGAATTTTTATCGGTTTAAGGAAGAGTTCAAGTCAGTCTTCTTTGCTGATGTTAAAGAGGCATTAGCTCATTTCAAAGAAAACAGGCTGCAACACAAAACAATTTTGATAAAAGGTTCCAGAGGGATTAAGCTTGAAGAACTATTATCTATCCTTAGTTGATTAGCTTAATTTTTTTTGATAATAGCTTTGCTCTTTCTTTGATGGACTCCACAGCCTCCCCTTTATTTCCATATGTCAACACAACACCCATTCTTCTATAAGGACGTGTAGATGGCTTTCCGAAAATTCTAAAATCAGTGTTTTCTTCAATCAAGATTTCTTCAACTCCTTCAAATGTTGGCTCCGATCCTTCCTTTTCAGCAAGTATAACTGCGGAGGCTCCAGGCCTCAATAAATCAACTGAAGGTATCGGTAAACCTAATATTGCTCTTGCATGCAATTCGAATTCTGAATAGGTTTGGGTGTTTGCAAGTGTCACCATTCCCGTATCATGTGGTCTTGGAGATAATTCGGAAAAATAAACTCCTTCTTCAGTTAGAAAAAATTCAACCCCCCAAATCCCAAACCCGCTTAGCGACTCTGTTACTTTTTTTGCCATTGCTTCCGCATCGCGTAAGTCTTTTTCGATGATTGTACAAGGTTGCCAACTTTCCTGATAGTCACCTCTTTCCTGACGATGTCCAATAGGCGGGCAAAAAAGTGTTTTTCCGTTTTTTTGAGTTACTGTTAGTAAAGTTATTTCAGTGTGAAACTTGATGAATCCTTCAACAATCACTTCTTTATAATCGCCTCTGCTGCCGCTCATCGCATACTCCCATGACTTCTCAATATCTGCTTCGCTTTTAATAACGCTTTGCCCTTTTCCGCTGGATGACATCAATGGTTTTACCACGCAAGGGATTCCAATTTCCTTCACAGCATTTTTAAATTCTTCCAAAGCAACCGCGTATTTATACGGCGCTGTTCTCAAACCCAATTCCTTCGCAGCAAGATCCCGTATGGCTTTTCTGTTCATAGTGAAATTAGCTGCTTTTGCACTCGGCACCACCTGAACACCTTGCTTTTCGTAGTCGTAAAATCTTTCCGTACGAATTGCTTCTATTTCAGGAACGATTAAATCAGGTTTATGTTTGACTACAATTCTGTCCAGTTCATTACCGTCTAGCATATTTATGACTTCGTACTCATGTGCTACCTGCATAGCGGGAGCATTTTCATAAGAATCAACTGCTATAACATGTTGTCCGTATCGCTGTAAGGATATTACCAATTCTTTTCCGAGTTCACCAGAACCCAATAACATAATTTTCTTTTTCATATTCAAATTTTTTTCGCCCTTAACATTCAAATTAATTAAAAATAAATTCATCACTAAATTACCAAACAAATGGATAAACAATTTCAATATTTTTTTAGATTTTACGAGGCACTTTAAAGTATCAACCATTAGCTCATATTTTGTAATTTAGCACCATTCATGATCAGGCTTTTTTCAATTCTTTCAGTCTTTATTTTTTTAAATAGCGTTGCACAAACTTATAGCGACTCTCCAAACGCAATCATTAATGATTATGCAACAACAGATTATACAATTACCGTTTCAGGATTAAATCCTCAACAAATAGACACCAGTAATTTTGGACTTGAAACAGTTTGTTTAGATTTAACTCATACTTGGAACAGTGATCTTGATATTTTTTTAATAGCGCCAGACGGAACTACAACGCGCCTTTTTTCAGGTGTAGGCGGTGCCGATGATAATTTTACCAATACCTGCCTTAATCAATACGCAAATCAGCCCATTACTTCTGGCGTTGCTCCATTTACCGGTACATTCAAGCCCATGGGTCAAATGGGTATCATCAATAATGGACAAAATCCTAATGGAATTTGGACGTTAAGAATCACAGATACATACCCGGCAGACAACGGCTACCTCCTATCATGGAGTATTACTTTCGGAAATAATCCGGCGAATTTTTTTTCAATAAAGGAATCAAATTTGCCAATTTTTGTGATCAATACAAACACTCAGGCAATACCGGATGAGCCAAAAATCATGGCCGATATGGGTGTTATTTGGAATGGAGATGGTAATAGAAATCATCTCACCGATCCATTCAATCATTATAATGGAAAAGTCGGAATTGAAACAAGAGGCGCCAGTTCAGCAGGTTTCCCTAAAAAGTCATTTGATATTGAGCTTTGGGACGTAAATGGAAACGACATAGACAGTTCGCTTTGCGGTATGCCAAAAGAAAACGACTGGGTACTTAGTGCTCAATACAGTGATAAAACACTAATGCGAGGAATGTTGACTTTTTACTTGTACAGAATGATGGGTTGGTATGCGCCTAGGTTTAAGCCGGTAGAGTTAATTCTTAACGGAGAGTATCTTGGGGTTTATATTCTATTTGAAAAAGTAAAACGTGACAACGACAGAGTAAACATTTCCAAACTACAGGTAACAGATATTTACGGAGATGAATTAACCGGAGGATATATTTTAAAACTCGACAAAAATTCTGGGAGTTCAGATCCGGGATGGAATTCTCCTTATTTACCTTGGCCATCCGGAGATTCTATTTACATCAATTATTATTATCCTGATGGTAACTTAATTACAATTCAGCAGAAGGACTATATAAGAAAATACGTAGATAGTTTTGAAACTGCACTTAACGGCTTTAATTTCATGGATACAACTGTTGGATATGCAAAATATGCTAACATGAATTCTTGTGTAGATGCTTTTCTGATTCAGGAATTTTCCAAAAGTATTGATGCCTACAGAAAAAGTTTTTACTTGTACAAAGACAAGAGGAGTAAGGGTGGAAAAATCGTTATGGCTCCAATATGGGATTATGATTTATCTTACGGTAATGTGGATTTTTGTGATGGAATGAATGTCTCCGGTTGGCAATACAATTTTAATTATTTGTGCGGTGGTGACTATTGGCTCAATCCATTTTGGTTTGAAAGGATGAATCAAGACACTTTTTTTATCAAGAAAACACGTTGTAGATGGGAAGAATTACGCGCCAACCTATTCACTGAAAATAGCATAGATCATTGGATTGATTCAGTTGCGAATTTCCTGGGAGAAAGCCAAGGTTGGAATTTTACAATCTGGCCCGTTATGGGTTCTTATGTCTGGCCAAATTATTACATAGGTCAGAATTATCTAGAAGAAGTGGACACTTTGAAGTGGTGGATTCATGAAAGAATGAATTGGATGGATCAAAATTTACCCGGCAATCCTGGAGTGTGTAATCTTACATCGGTAAATGAAATTGCAAAAAATGAATTAGCGGCAGAGATCTTTCCGAACCCCTTCGTCAACGAATTTTATATAGAATTGAGTAAGGATATCTATCCCGAAAAATTTACACTTAAAGACGTTTCGGGAAAAGAAGTCGCCATAAGTATTGAAAATATTACGCCGACAAAATATAAACTCAAGGTGCCTGAACAAACAGCCTTTGGCGTTTATTTTATTGAGATAAAATCCAAATCAGGACTGATAAGTAAAAAAGTAATAAGGAATTAGGTTAAGAAATTTTACTTTTCCCAAGCCCACTTGCCTTTATTAAAATAAAGGCCAAAGGCAGCGAAACCAACCGCAAGACCAATTCCACTTCCCTTCAAAACAGCTATTCTGCGCTTGGCAAATGCCTCCCGTTGAAACCCCAAAATGTATGCATCTTCAGATAACAGGTATGGCCCACTTACCCACTTTTGCTTAATTCTGATTTTGGTAAGTTCATTTAATCCTATGTAAGTCCCGGGAATCAGAGGTCCGTAAAGAACACCGGTTAAACCACCACCAATTCCGGTAATTAGGCCGCCAATAAAAGCCCTAGGCGATTTGTAATTTTTTCTCGCATCCCTTTCCCCAATCATAAAATAATGCATTTCCTCTCTGGTAAACCAATTTCCAACGGTGGTATCCTGCTTATAGTAGTATTTCGTAAATCCATTGGCGTATTTCACAGAGAAAATAGCCTGATCATCTGCGTGTACTTTTTTGTTGGTGTCTGCAGGATCTTTAAAAGTAACTGCACCCAATAATGTGTCTATTACCTTTGCTGCAACTATGTTTCCGTTCATGTAAAAAACACTATCCTTATTCTGACCCCGAACCATTAAAGAAATTGTGAAGAGTAAGATGGTTGTCAGATGCCTAAGAGTCATAAACAAATTTACCTAAAATACTTTATGAACAGTTTTAATGAAAATAAGTTTTTGTTCTTTTCCTTTGGTTTATTAGAAATGGAATTATGTAAATTTGTATTTCAAAATTTTAAAGATGGGTGCAGATAAATTTGTAAACCGCCACAACGGTCCGCGAGGGAAGGAATTAGAGGGAATGCTTCAAAAAATTGGAGTTTCTAGTATTGAGGAATTGATGAATCAAACAATTCCTTCTAACATACGATTGAAAAAGCCCCTAAATGTTTC
>JBKCIQ010000051.1:0-28742 GCA_046302135.1 Bacteroidota bacterium
CAGCTTTAGCTTTGTTTTTCTTAACGGCAATTTTCTTCTTAGAAACTACAACTTTCTTTTTAGACTTGCTTGCAACCACTTTTTTAACTGCCTTTTTCTTCACTGCTTTTTTAGGTGAAGGTTTAGATTTTTTCTTTGTTACTGTTTTAATAACTTTTTTAGTTGCAATCTTTTTAGATGCCTTAACAGTTTTCTTTTTCGAAACTTGTTTTTTTACAGGAGCTTTTTTTGTAGTCTTTTTCTGTATTGAAACTTTTTTCTTGGGAACTTCTATTTTAGATGTTGTCTCCTTTTTTACTTCTACCACTTTGAAGTTTTCAACAGATTCATCCCAATGTGGGCTAGGTTGATGATGACCTGTTTTGTCAATTTCATTACAAAGTAATTCAAACACTTTTTCAATGCCATCCATTCCCCAAACAGAACGATACTTGTTCGATTGTCTGTAATAGTCAATGAGTGGGGCTGTTTTATTTTGATATTCAACAATTCTATTGGATATTACATTTTCATTTCTGTCATCTTCCCTGCCTGAGTCTTTTCCTCTTTGTAAAAGTCTTTTTACGAGCTCATCGTTATTTACTTCAAGTGAAAGTGTAACATTTATTTTAGCATTAAACTTTGCAAGTAAATTATCAAGTGCTAACGCTTGAACGGTTGTTCTAGGGAAGCCATCAAAAATAAATCCATGGGCTTCAGGATTGTTTTCAAGTTGTTTCTCGATCATACCTATAACAATATCATCGGATACTAACTCACCTTTGTCCATTATTTCTTTTGCAGCTTTTCCAAGTGGGGTTTCGTGAGCAATTTCTCTTCTGAGCATATCTCCTGTAGAGAGGTGAATGAGTTGATACTTATCGGAAAGTCTTACAGACTGAGTTCCTTTTCCTGAGCCCGGCGGGCCAAATAAAACTATGTTAAACATATTGATGAAATTGAAAAACTAAATTAATAAAAATTTGATTTTTTCTAAAAGTATATTGAATTATTTCCCATGATTTGGATCAAGCACGAAAATTTCCGGTAAATTCCTACCTAAACCATCATAATCCAGTCCGTATCCAACTACAAAATCATTAGGGATGATTAATCCCGGATAATCTACATTTATAGCTTTTTTATAGGCTTCAGGTTTGAATAATAGCGTAGCTATACGGATGTCCTTTACGTGGCGCTGTTGTAATAAGTGATATAATTTTTCCAGGGTTGTTCCGGTGTCTACGATATCTTCAATAATGACCACTTTGCGGTCTTTTATTTCCTCAGTAAGTCCGATTAACTCGGTTACGCTTCCCGAAGAACTTACCCCATGGTAAGAGGCTACTTTAATGAAAGAAATATTACAAGAAATGGTTATTTTGCGAAGTAGATCTGCTGCAAACATAAATGAGCCGTTTAAAATGACTAAAAAGAGGGGGTTTTCACCATCTAGTTCTGAATTTATTTTATCTGAAACTTCTTTAATAGCCAGATTTATTTTTTCTGCAGAAATGTAAGGTTTGAATACTTTGTCCTTAAGCTGAATTTTTTGTGAGGATTGCATCATTATCGCGAAATTACAAATAGTTAAGCTTTCGCAATTAACATAGTAATAAAATAAAACATTTTTGAAGCTTTTAAATAACTTGATTTTCGTTGTTGTGTGAATTTATCTGGCAATAAATTTGAAAACAGGACAATAATTTGAGGTTTTATAATAAAAACCCTTTACGTATTGTATTAATATTGTAGTCTTTAAATTCACTTTTTTTAGAAATTGAAAAACTTAAGGATCAGATGATTTCATTTAAAGCCCTTTATGATAAAATTAGAGCTTCACTTTCCTTTGAGCCAACAATTGATCAATCTGAACTAATTGAAAAATTAAGTCAATTTATTACTTCTGATTCCAACAACGAATTATTTATTTTACGCGGTTATGCTGGTACAGGAAAGACCAGCGTAATAGGTGCATTAACCAAATCATTGTCCTCGGTTCAATTTAAAAGTGTTTTACTTGCTCCAACCGGCCGTGCAGCAAAAGTTTTATCTAGGTACTCAGGCAAACGTGCATTCACCATTCATCGTAAGATCTACAAAAAATATTTAGAACCCGAAGGTGGAATCCGTTTCGGTTTGGCGGAAAATAAACATAAAAACACTTTGTTCATAGTAGATGAAGCATCTATGATCGGTGATCAGCGTTCTAATGAGGATTTTTCAGGTACTAGTTTAATGGACGATCTGATGGAATATGTTTATAGCGGGGATAATTGTAAGTTAATTTTTAGTGGAGATGTTGCACAGTTGCCCCCGGTTGGTTCTCCGATTTCCCCTGCACTCAATCCCGCCTATCTTAAAAATAAGTATTCATTTTCCATCAAAGGTTCGGAGCTAAAAACCGTTGTCCGTCAAGCTAATGAAAGCGGCGTTTTATTCAATGCTACTGCCTTACGTGTGCAGTTGTATCAATCTTCAAAAGAATTTCCTCAGTTGACAAATTTTAAAGATGTGGTAAAGGTATCCGGTGAGTTTTTGGAAGACGCATTAAATGAAGCCTACAGAGATTTTGGTGATGAGAATGTTTTGATCATCACAAGAAGTAATAAAAGAGCCAACCTCTTTAATCAACAAATAAGAGTAAGAATAAAGTTTAGGGAGGAAAGTATTTCTGCAGGTGATCTTATGATGGCGGTTAAAAATAATTATACCTTGTTGGAAGAAAATTCTCCTGTTGGTTTTATTGCTAATGGCGATGGAATTGAGCTATTGAAGGTCATACGTCAAACGGAAATGTATGGATTGCAATTCGCAGAGGTTGTTTTCCGTTTGCCAGATTATCCTGAGCAACCTGAAGTTAGGGGAATGTTGAATCTCAGTACTGTTACCTCAGAAAATCCAAATATGACTTACCAAGAGCAGCGAGCTTTGGCCAATTTGATTTTACAGGATTTACCTGCTAACGCCTCACGTTATGACCAGGTTAAATATTTAAGGGAAAATGAATTTTATAATGCTCTTCAGGTGAAGTTCAGTTACGCTGTAACCTGTCATAAATCTCAGGGTGGGCAATGGCCATGCGTCTTTATCGATAAAGGGTACATAAATCAAGAAATGCCAGGTGAAGAATATTATCGCTGGTTATACACCGCCATTACTCGTGCTACTGAAAAAGTTTATCTGATTAATTTCGAATAAAAATCAGGTCTTCCTTTTTTTCTTTTTTGCCGCAGGAAACAAAACATTGTTTAGAATCAGGCGATAACCAGCACTGTTAGCGTGTAAGTTAAGATCTGTTGGTGGATCTTCTACGCGATGTTGATAGTCTTCCGGATCGTGCCCCCCATAAAAACTCCAGGTTCCTTTACCGTATTCACCATGGATGTAGCGAGCCTCTCCTGCAGATTTATTTTCACCCATAATTAATACATTTTTCTTGATGTATTTTTTTTCGTAACCCACGGTCTGCCCCCAAAATCCTTTTATCAAATTTTCGTGATTCTGACAAAGCATACTAGGAACAGGATCCCACTTTGCAGAAAAATCAAATAGGCTAAAAAAATCATTTTCTTTAACTACGCCCTTCATACTTCTTGTATTGTAAGTGTCAATGGTTGAAAATTCATATTCATTAGGATTTGTGCTGAGTGTAAAATTTTCAAATGCAAAGCAACGGCTGTAATCTATTTTTTTATTCATGTTAGGATCTGCCGGATCATGGTCAAACATCTCTGCACAAATATCTACTCCTTCTGAAGCTAATGCTACATCATAGCTGTCAGATGCAGAACACATCGCAAAAAGGAATCCTCCTCCGGAACAGAAATCACGTATTTTCTTTGCAACAGCAAGTTTCATTTCAGACACTTTAGAGTAACCGAGTTTTTTTGCCATCGCTTCATTGCTTCTTACTTCCTCCTGGTACCATGCTGCATTTTTATAACTACTATAAAATCTTCCATATTGCCCCGTGAAATCTTCGTGATGCAAATGCAGCCAATCATATTTTGGAAGAACTTCAGATAAAACATCTTCGTCATAAATAATGTCATAAGGAATTTCAGCATAAGTTAAAACTAGGGTTACCGCATCGTCCCAAGGTTGTTTTCCCTTAGGTGAATAAACAGCCATCTTTGGTGCTTTTTCAAGTTTTATCGCGTCTTGATTTACTTCTGGGTTGGAAATTTCGTCTAAAATAGCAGCAGCTTTTGCATCGGGAATGGTTTCAAAGCTAACGCCGCGCGTAGTGCACTCCATTGAGAGTTGCTTGTTGTATTGAAATAGAAAGCTTCCTCCACGATAATTTAAAAGCCATTTTACTTCTACTTCATTAGTTAAAACCCAATAGGCAATTCCGTATGCTTTTAAATGATTCTTTTGCGTGTTATCCATTGGAATCAATAAAAAGCTAGAAAACAAATTGAGGTTTGAAACCAGAAACCCTATGATCAATAATTTTTTCATTTTGATTTACGTATTAAAATTAATAAAATAAAGAGAAATAAATTCTAAGTTTAAATTTTTAAGGATATTTAAGTTTTTAATTGATAGCAACCTCCCAAACCATAATCTGTTTGTCATCTCCGGCTGAAACCAATTTGTTGGTGTGTTTAAGCCAAAGCAATGCATTTACAGAAAAAGCATGTCCATCAAACTTTTCTTTGTTTATCCTAAGTATTGGTGAAAGATCTTTTTTATTCCAGATTTTTATTGTTTTATCTCTGCTCGCAGATGCAAAATATTCTGATTCTTCAATATCAATTAAACGATAAATGGCGTAATTATGTGCCGGGACAGATTTAATTTTATTGTAGTTGTTTTTGATGTCCCATAAATTAAGTTTGGCGTCCCGCCCGCCACTAATCAATTCGCTACTTTGATTAATTAAAAGATGGCAATTGCTAGCGAATTGATGGCTTTGAAATTCGTTTATAATTGAAAAATCAGAAGCGTTTAAAATAATTGTTCTACCGCTTCCTTCAGCCAACAAAAGGAAATTTTCATAACAATAAATCGATCTTATCTTTTCATTACTGAATTTATTCCGATGAATATGTTTCATGCTTTCAGGGTTGTAAATATTTATACAACCATCGCCGCCAGAAGAATAAACCATTTTTCTCAAAGAATCATATTGAATGTCATAAATATGTCCTGTATGAAAATTAAAATCGTGAATTTCTTTTTTATTTTTCACGTCAATTACATGTATATGTCCGTTAGACGTACCAACCCACAACTGTGAAAAGTCTTTAACATACAATAACGCAAATATAGGTGCAGGTAACAGTGCAGAAAATTTATCCTGAATACCTTCCTCAATATTCCACTGTGCAATATATTTATCGCCTGATCCGCTAATGATCGTGTTTTCATCCCACCCTTTACATAGGCAATATATTGCAGCGTTATGCCCGCGCAAAGTAATTGATTTTTTGACCTGTATTCCCATGTAATATATTTATTCTTTATTTCGGATGATGAATTATTTTTCCTGTTGAAGAATCGAATTTAAGCCTGCTCCCGCTCAATAATTGATCTGGAATCCCTTGTTGTATAATATTTTTAGTATTATCAGATGTAAATTCTCTATTTTCTGAAATTACCATGCAGTAATCTGTCATCTGAAAAACTAACTCAAGGTCGTGAGAAGAAAAGATAAATAATTTATTTTCTGTAGTAGAAATATTCTGAAGAAGTTCCATGATTTCATAACGCGCTTTGTAATCTAGGAATGAAGTTGGTTCATCCAAAACGACTAAAGGAGTTTCCTGTACAAGAGCTCTGGCTATGAGTGTTCGCTGTCTCTCTCCGTCACTGATCTGATTAACGAATCTATTTTGCAAGTGTTCAATGCCGCATAATTTTATATACTTATGGATAATCTCAGCATCTTTCTCTAAAATTTTACCTGAAATCCCAGTATGCGGACACCTTCCCGATAAAACTAATGAGTAAACATCTAAGAATGGCACTTCCACTTTTTCAGTCAGCACTACACTGATTAGTTTTGACAAGTTATTATCGTTATACGGGAGTAATTTATTTTCATCAATAAATATTTCACCACTGATTAAAGGAAGTAAACCTGAAATTGTTTTTAGTAAGGTAGACTTACCGATTCCATTTGCACCAATCACTCCTGTTAAACCGTTATCAACAGTAAAGTTTATCTCTTTAAGAATAATATTATCCGTACCGTAACCTATATCAATATTTTTTGCAATTAATTTCATTTTTACTCTACATAATTGTTTTTTCTCATCAATATCCAAATGGTAAATGGCGCTCCTATAATAGAAGTAATTATATTAATTGGTAGGGTGAAATTTTCAGTGAAGAAAGATCCCATTCCATCACAAAGTAATAGTAAAATGCTTCCCATTAAAACACACGCAGGAATTAAAGTAAAATGGTTGCTGGTTCTGAAAATTATCCTTGCTAAATGAGGAACAATGAGTCCAACAAATGCTATAGGACCACAATAAGCTACGGTTATTCCGCTCAAAATCC
The DNA here is from genome assembly GCA_046302135.1 of Bacteroidota bacterium. Taxonomy (GTDB): domain Bacteria; phylum Bacteroidota; class Bacteroidia; order B-17B0; family Aurantibacillaceae; genus AM-1111. Next base: position 6,496 of record JBKCIQ010000051.1, read on the forward strand.
CAGCGGTGGTGATGATCATCCATCTTAAATTTTTAATATTGGTTCCGGAACTTTTAGCATAATTGTCACCTAAAAGAAAATTATTTAGATTTTTCGCACTGAAAACTGCAGCAATAATTGATATCAATGTGATGGGGATAAAAAGGTTTAGTTGGTTCCAGCTTAGATTATTTAGATTTCCCATAGACCAGATTACAAAACTTTTTAATTGATTAGGATTTGAAAAATATTCCAATAATCCTTGAACGGCGCTGTATAGAAATCCCAACATTATTCCTGCAAGCAACAGGGTAGAAGTATTTTTTACTCGAGTGGAAATAAGTAGTATTGCAAGCATTGATAAAAAAGAACCACTCATACTAAAAAATGGAAGTCCGAAATAATTAAAATTATTTATCCAGGGTAAATTTATATAACCGGCCCCCATTATAAAGAGTGAAACAAATAAATTTGCTCCGCTGTTGATGCCTAGAATATATGGTCCTGCCAAAGGATTTCTAAACAAAGTTTGCATCATCAATCCACAAACAGCAAGTGCTGACCCGCAACACAATGCCGCAATAGATTTTGGTAACCTGAAATTTAAAATGATCTCCGAAGAATTTGAGTCTGATGATAAAAATAAAAATGATAAAATATTTTTAATTCCTATTTCCTTTGTTCCTGCTGATAGAGAAAATAAAAAGGAGGCAATCAACAGCATTACCAAAATAGATAAATGATATGTCTTTAATTGTTTCACGACAGTTTTCTATAATATTTTAGTTGGTGTTCCGGAAGAATGCCGGGATGAAATATTTTAATAAGGTCTTTCAGAATTTCTTCAGGGTTAAAAACACCTTTTTCCCAATATGCATTAGCACCATTTTTATTTTTTAGTAAGGTATTGTTGTAAATATTTTTCTTTTTGAATGCTCTGAATTCTGAATTTCGTGTGTCTTGATTTATGCAATCGCTTAATGATTCCCAGCCTTGTACATTCAGCCAAAAATTTGCGGATTTGGCTTTTACGTAAACCGCTTCGTAGCTTAGTGGCAAGCTTCCTTTATTGATATCATCTTTCCAAAAATAATCTGCACCTGCATCTTTGAGAAGCGTGGACATATAACTTTTTCCACCTGGAACGAACCAGGTTCCGTTATAAATAATTTCCGTGATTACACTGGGTCTGGTGATTTTCTTGTCTAAAATTTGATTATTTACTTTTTCTCTTAGGGATAGATAATTTTCTTCCGTTAATTTAAAAAGTGAATCGGCCATTTTTTCTTTTTCAAAAAAGGCGGCTAAAAATTTTATCCATTCAGCTCTTTTCAAGGGATCTGATTCATATTGCTCAGTACAAAAAACAGTCGGAACGCCACTTTCATTTAGTCGCACGAGCCCTCGATCTGAATTTTGTGAAGAAACAAAAGTGAAAACTAATTCTGGTTTTAAAAGTAAAGTATTTTCTACATCAATGTTTCCCGTAATTCCTACTTCCTTTATTTTTCCTGAGTTTATTTGATTACTTAGTAGTTCACTCCAGATATAGTTTTTATTGTCAACTGCAACAATATTTTCAAGTTCGTTAAGTTTTTCAAATGCTCCAATGTAGATGGAGGAGAAACAAACGATTTTTTTTACTGGCGTTGGAATATAAATAGCGGGGACTTTTAGATCAGGCTTTTTACTTCCTCTATGATATAAAACATAGGTTGCTATTGTGTCTTGCGGTATTCTGCTTCCGTAAACATAAAGTATTTTGTAGTCTTTTAAGTTGATAATTTGGAAGAGAGGTTTAGATAAACCATGATTTTCCTTGAAAGACTTTTTATCTGAATATTCTTTGCATGAAAGAAGATAGGTGACTGTCATTATTATTAAAATGTTTTTCATCATTTGAACAGAGAATGAAAAATATTTCTTTTCAAATTTCATTACCATTTATTGTTTTGAAATCAGCTTTTACTTCTTTATTTTGGTAGCACTAATTTATAGAGTTAAATTAGAATAGCTATATAAATTTTAAGTCTTTCTTAATGCTGCAAAATAGTTCTGATAAAATAGGTATTATTGATCTTGGGACCAATACATTTAATTTGTTGGTTGCACAGAAAATTGAGGGTAACAACTTTTCAAAATTGTTTGCTCATAGGGTTCCGGTTATGTTAGGCGAGAAAACGATTTCATCAGATATCATAGGAGATGCGGCTTTTGAGAGAGGAATAAAGGCGATGACGGAATTTGCGGAGATTATAAAGCTATATGAAGTAAAAAACGTAAGGGCTCTGGCTACTAGTGCATTAAGAACCTCTAAGAACGCTTTAGAATTTGTTAATAAGGTCCGCGATATTACGGGTATAAAAATTAATGTCATCACCGGAGAAAAGGAGGCAGAATTAATTTTTAAGGGTAACAGTGTTGCAGCAAGTTTAGATGATAATTATTCATTGATTGTTGATATAGGTGGAGGAAGCACTGAGTTTATAATTGGTAACAAGAATGGAATTCATTGGAAGAAAAGTTATTTACTCGGTGCTGCTAGATTGCTATCTAAATTTATGCCGGGGGATCCCATAGCTGATGTAACTATTAAAGATATCGAGCAGTTTTTTGATAGTGAGTTAACGGAACTTTTTAATGAATTAAAAAAGGTGAATGTTATTGAAATGATAGGTTCTTCAGGTGCCTTTGATTCGTTTGTAGAAATGATAGACATAGAATTCTCCTCTATGAATTTTAATGAAAAACGCTCTGTTTACGTTTACAACTTACCTCAGTATTACCATATTGCCGATAAGATTCTTAAATCAAAATTGGAGGAACGGTTGAATATGAAAGGTTTGATACCTATGCGTGCCGAGATGATTGTTCTTTCAGTTATCATAACAAGCTATGTCTTAAAGCGGATAAAAGTATCCGCTTTAAGAAGCACTACCTGGAGTTTAAAAGAGGGGGCTGTTTTGGAGTGGATTGAGGAAATGAACGCCTGAAGAAATTTAAAATGAACCATTTTCTATTTGTGCAATTGCAACCTCTATCATCCTGTCTTCGCCTTTTGCATCGTACTCCGACTTCAAATCTGAGCCGAAAAGTTTGGCAAGGCCTTGCCACATCCACGCACTAAAACTTCCTCTGAGTTGTTTTACAAGGTCGTAAGAAGTCTTTCCCGTTTCACGATCGATTAGCTTAATAAGAATTCTTCCTTGTTTTACTGTTAGTTGTTTAAGTTGTCCTTCAAATTCCTTTTTCAAATTTTCTTCCGCTACCTTCATGAATCTTTTTCTTGAATCATCATCAGGCATCTTTCTTAGAATGTTTTCATATTCTCGCAATCTTCCGGATGCGATTATTGCATAAGGATACGCTTTTTTCACATTGTACTTCAATCTGTCCCATTCTTCTTTCTTTCTCTTATTGGCGAATTTCATTTCAGACTCTATACGAATAACATCTAATTGTACTACGGCAAATGTATCGCCATCCACTACAAGACCTTGTAAAAGAATGCTGTTTTCATCACCATTATTGCTACAATATTGGGAATGGGATAATTTTGGAGAACAGAAAAAAATAAATCCAAAAACAAATGCCACAAAGTATTTTATTTCACAAGAATTATCTTTAATCCTTTGAATAATTTTTTTTGTTTTCTTTTTCATATTAGTACTTTTCTATTAATCCTTAATGTATCGAAAAGGTAACCGAGAAATTAAGCCCTATTTATTCGCCATTTACTAATTTTAACATTCTCACCATCGGACATATTATTTGCCTTTGAACTCTCCATCAACCATGATGCCATAATTGCCGCAGCTTTAGCGTCATCATCTTTAGTAGTATACAGCTTTTCAGGGGTGAAAAATTTTTTAACAAAGTTGGTGTCAAACTTTCCGGAGGTAAATGATTCGTGTTTCAATACAAAGGTACAAAAGTCAAGGGTAGTCTCTACGCCAACAATTTTGTATTCAGATATCGCTCTGATCATTCGATTAATAGCTTCCTGTCGATCTTTACCATGTGTGATCAGTTTGGCAATCATCGGATCATAAAAAATTGGGATTTCCATCCCTTCTTCAAATCCGTCATCTACTCTTATTCCGGGTCCTTTAGGGGTGCGATAAGTTGAAAGTTTTCCTATATCGGGAAGAAAATTATTGCAAGGATCTTCAGCGTAAACTCGAACTTCAACAGCATGTCCATTTATTTTGAGATCATCTTGACTGAAAGATAATTTTTCGCCTCGTGCTATTTTTATTTGTTCTTTAACAAGGTCAATACCGGTTATCATCTCGCTAACAGGATGTTCTACCTGTAGCCTTGTGTTCATTTCAAGAAAATAAAAGTTCATTCCGTCGTCAACTAGAAACTCTACGGTTCCAGCACCGGAATAGTTGCAGGCTCGTGCTACATTCACTGCGCATTCACCCATTTGCTTACGCATTTCAGGAGTAAGTATGGAGGAAGGTGCTTCTTCAATAACTTTCTGGTGTCTTCTTTGTATGGAACACTCCCTTTCGAATAAATAAACAATATTCCCGTGGTTATCTGCGAGAATTTGAATTTCAATATGCCTTGGGCCACTAACAAATTTTTCAATAAACACGCTTCCATCACCGAAAGCGGATGTTGCTTCACTGATAGCAAGTTTCATTTGTTCTTCCAATAACGCAATATCTTCTACAAGCCTCATTCCTTTTCCTCCGCCTCCGGCACTGGCTTTAATTAAAACAGGGAGTCCAACTTGTTTTGCAACTTTCACAGCCTCCTCAACACCTTTTATGCTTCCATCGCTGCCGGGAACCATTGGAATGTTATATTTCTTTGCTGCTGCTTTTGCACTAAGTTTATCACCCATCATGTCCATTGCCTCCGGGGAAGGTCCAACGAAGGTTAAACCAGCTGTTTTAACCTTTGCTGCAAATCCAGAATTTTCGGATAGAAATCCATATCCGGGATGTATGCCATCAACATCCAAGTCTTTACAAACTTCAATTATTTTATCGCCATTCAGATAGGATTGTGTACTTGGAGGCGGGCCTATACAAACTGCTTCATCTGCGTATTTCACAAAAGGAGCATTTTTATCAGCTTCTGAGTATACCGCAACGGTTTTGATGCCCATTTCTTTTGCAGAGCGCATCACCCTCAACGCAATTTCACCGCGGTTGGCAATTAAAATCTTTTGCATGTTCAAGTATTGAATTCAAATTTACTTAAGAATTATCAAAGAATAAAGAAGAATCTAATATACTTTATTCCGATGTTAAGTTGAGGGTATTAGATAAAACACAATTTAAAGTCAGAAGTTGCGAATAAAAGATTTTTAGACTACTTCCACCGATTAAAAAAATTAGGAAATGTTCTAATTATTGTAAAATTTCAATATTTGATTTTCTTACAGAAAAAAACATTACCTGTAAAAATTTATTGACTTACTACATTCTTCACAGAATTTTCCGGTATCATATTCGTCATTATAAATTGCCATAACACAACTAAGATTGCCGCAGTGCGATAGGCCGTAGGAATGGCCCATTTCGTGAATGATTGTTTCTTTCATGAATTTACCTGTCTCTGTGATCAATAATTTGTTCGAGTATGAGCTTAATCCTCTTACCCAAATTCCCTGACCAATCATTTTTTTGTCAGTGACCATTAACACTTTATTTTCGGATTTAAAGCTTGTAACAAGCGCATTACCGTCAATTATTTCCGGGTCCCCATTGTAGTGGAATTTATCTTCTATTGTGGTATTTTTTATTACAACAGTTGTCCTGAATTTGAAAAAATCTTTAAGGATTTTCTCTGCCCTGTAAACTTCTGCCCGGTCAACATTGTCAATTCCAACAATTAATACTTTTTCTTCTGGATTATAATCATAAATTTTTTCCGAGGTTTTGTTGCAACTGAAATGATGTGATTTAAAATTTGCCTGAATGTCAGAATTATCGATTGAATTCATGTGTTTAATCTGAATTATTGATAACTGCATTAAACTCAGGATTGTTAAAGCTAATTTCTTCATAAAAAATTTTACTTTTATTTTATAGTACTGGGTGTTAAATATTATAATGAATAAAGCTGTTATTGTTACAAGGAGCATGTTTTATTAAAAAATCAAACTTTAAAGTATCTTCTTAAAAATTGATTTCAATTTATATTTAGATGTAAAAAGCAGATTGAAATAAAAATTTTATTTTTACAATTAAGTAATTAAGAATTATGAAGTTTAAGCTATTTATATTTTTCATTTTTTTGGCAGCGAACTGTTTTTCTCAATCAGCCAAAAAATTACTGAAACAAGCATATGATGAGATTGAAAGCAAGAACTATCAAATAGCAGAAAATACACTAACGGAAGCACTTAAGTTAGATCCGGAAAATTACAAATGCTTTCTTGCGCGAGCAGAAGCAAGAGAATTGTTACATAAAATGCCTGAATCACTGGAGGATTATGTCGCCTATTTAAAATATAAACCAGGAGATTCAAAGGTATTAATGAAGGTTGCAGATATTAAAATCGCTTTAAAAAAGTTTGAACAAGCATTGATTGAGATAGATTTATTGATAAAAGATGATGGCAGTAATATTGCAGCATACTCAAAGAAAACCTGGTGTCTTATTAACCTTAAAAAATTTAAAGAAGCAATCACAACTTGTGATATTTCACTTACAAAAAACAATGAAAGTCATCAGACTTATTTTTTTAAAGCGGTAGCCTTGGATAGTATTAAGGACTATAACAGTGCATTGAAAGAATATACTACTGCACTGACCTTGGCAAATAACCAGACTACATTGTCTACAAAGTCAGGTGATGAGAATTCAAGGTATAAACCCTATTTTGCCAATCTCGCACTAGTTCAGCATCGGTTAAAAAAATACGAAGAAGCTATTAAAAATTTTTCTCAGGCAACTCTTTTAGATCCAAAGGATCTCGTTGAGCCTAAAAACGCGGCAGTTTATTTTCAGAGGGCAGAGTCTTACCTTGCAATTTCAGACTATGCAAATTCTATCGGCGACTTGTGTAAAACTATAGTCTTAAATAGTCAATTTAAAAACGGATATTTAAGAAGAGGATTCGTTTATCAGCAAACAAAACAGTTTCAAAGTGCCATCAGCGATTATACAAAGGCAATTCAAATGGAGGAAAATAATTTTTCCGCAATTAAAAGTCGTGGAATATGTTACAAAGAATTGGATATGCTTACAGAGGCAATAGCAGATTTTACAAAGGCAATTACTATAAATTCATCTGACAACGAGGTGAAAGCATATTTAGATGAATCACAAAAGAAACTTTTTGAGTTAAACAGGGAGAAAGACGCGCCTGAAATTAATGTTATTTATCCGATTATAGAGTTAGATGGATTCATTAATATTTTCGCCAATCAACAGGATGTAATATTTGAAGGAAATATTAAAGATAAAAGTTTATTGGAGAAAGTTGTAATAAACGGCATAACGGCACAATTTGAAAATGAAAAAAACCCTTCATTCAGATGCAGGATTTCAACAAAAGATCTTAATATGGTTGACATTATTGCAATAGATGTATACGGAAATACCGCTTCCAAGAAAATTAAAATTGGGCGGATAGTAGACGAGAGCAAGGTCAAAGTTGTTTTCAGTGGGCGCATAGTTACCGATAACGAGCTATCAAAACCTTTTGCAAATTGTAATGTTCTTTTGGTAAATGAAAAAGGTGAAATCATGTTTGCTGCAAAGACCGATGATAAGGGGAAGTTTACCTTCAAAAATTTACCTTTTGAAAAAAATTATCTTATGAAGATTGATGCTGAGGAAGGAGATTTTGGTGACATTACTGGATTTAGAATGGAGGATGCAAACGGTAAAGTAATAATGACATCAAGGCAGGATGGAAAATCTAAATTCAAATTTGAAATTCTCCCTATGGATTATAATGTTTTGAGTTTAATGACTGTTGAAGATGCTCCATTACAACTAGATATAAAAGGTAGAATTCTCGCGGATAATGATGATAAAACACCTATTGGAAATGTTAAAATATTGTTGCTTAACGAGAGAAAGGAAGCAATGACCTTTACCAACACTGACGCTGATGCGAGATTTTTGTTCAAAAACGTAATTCCTTATGATTATGAATATGCAATAGATGAAATTGATGTAAAAAGAATTCCTTTTGAGAGATTGTTGGTAACAGATGATAAAGGACGTGTTTTAAAACAAATAACTAAAGATTCTGAAGGTAATTTTAGATTCAAGCCATTGCCTGCGGAAAGGTTTTTTTTATCGCACATAGCAGTTGAAGACATTGACCCTTGGCTTAACTTAGGTAAAATGAATAACGAAAAAAACGAAGTTAAAATAATTGAGAACATTTATTATGAAAGTGGCTCATGGAAGTTACTACCTGAGGCAGAAATAATAATGAAGAAGGCTATAGACGCGATGCAAAAAAACCCTAAACTTACTTTGGAGGTCCAGTCTCATACAGACGCTGTTGCCAGTGACGAGTACAACATGGATTTGTCTATAAAAAGGGCAAACGCAGTTGTAGAGTATATCACTAAAAATGGTCAAATTGATACATCCAGATTAAAGGCAACAGGTTTTGGAGAGTCTCAGTTATCTAACAGATGTGCAAATGGAGTTGAGTGCTCCGATGCTGAACATAAACAAAACAGGAGAACTGTTTTTGTCTTGAGTTATAATGAAAACAAAAAGTAATCTTTAAGTGTCAAAAATTAATATCGAAGGAATCCGTCTTTACGCCTATCACGGGTGTCTTGATGAAGAATCAAGGATCGGACAGGAATATAGAGTTGATGTGTTTTTCGATTTTGATTTCGAAAAGGCGGCAATCTCGGATAAATTGAATGAAACAATAGATTATTGTATTGTTTACGAAATTGTAAAAGCTCAAATGCAAGTTCGTTCCAAGTTGATAGAACACGTTGCCAAGCGAATTAAAGATGAATTGATAAGAAACTTCCCACAATCTAAAGAAATAAGGGTGAAAGTGACAAAATTTAACCCTCCTATTAATGGGTATGTCGAGCAAGTAAGCGTAGAAATTTAACCCCAAAATCATTTGCTACTTAAAGAAAAAAATTTTCCAATTCAAATCCTATCTTTGTAACTCAAAAAGATGAAGGAGGAGATTCAATATTTGGGTGAGCACTTGCTTCCCGGCCAGATAGGAACTTTTTGCATCTCACTTTCTTTTGCATCAGCTTTATTCTCAATTATTTCATATTTCTTTTATCACAAAAACCCTCAGGTAATCTCATATCGAAATTACTCTAGAATATTTTTCAGCATACACGCTATTTCAATCTTCACGGTAATTGGTTCTGTGTTTTACATGATGATCAATCATTATTTTGAATATGCCTATGTTTGGAAACATACCGATCTTCAATTGGAGCCTCGTTATCTTTTTGCTGCATTTTGGGAAGATCAGGAAGGAAGTTTTTTATTATGGGCTTTCTGGCACGCAGTAATCGGGATCCTTTTAATGTTCACTTCCCGTAAATGGGAGGCTCCGGTAATGATGACGCTCGCGTTGGTTCAGGTTTGGCTTTGTACTATGGTAATGGGGGTTTACGTTGGCGAGCATAACATTGGAACTAATCCTTTTATTTTAATGCGCGACCATCCTCAGTTTTCAAACATTCCGTTGTTTTCTGCAATAATTGAAAAAGATGGAAAACAAGTGGTTGATTATGTTTCTAAGCTTTCTGCTACTGCACGAGGCATGAACCCTTTGCTCAAAAATTATTGGATGACAATTCATCCACCAACACTTTTTCTCGGATTCGCGCTCACCGTTGTACCTTTTTGTTTTTCTATAGCCGGACTAATGACCGGGCGCCATAAGGAATGGCAAAAAACAGCACTGCCGTGGACTTTTGCAGGAGTTGCAGTGTTAGGTACAGGAATTTTAATGGGGGGAGCTTGGGCTTATGAAGCGCTAAGTTTTGGTGGTTTTTGGGCTTGGGATCCGGTTGAAAATGCCTCTCTCGTACCATGGCTTACACTTGTTGGAGCGGCACACTTGATGTTGGTAAATAAAGCAAGAGGAACATCTTATTTTTCAACCTACCTCTTTTCAATCGTTACTTTCATACTGGTATTATATTCTACCTTCTTAACTCGAAGCGGAATACTCGGTGATTCTTCTGTACACGCATTTACAGATTTGGGAATGGAAAGATTGCTTATTTATTTTGTTGTGATTTTTATTTTATTACCGGTTACTCTTTTTTTTGAAAATAAAACCTTAAGACTTAACTATATATTGATTTCAGTTGCATCTATTGTTGTAGCTGAAATTTACGGGGCAAGATCAATTGTATACATCACCTGGCTTGTTGCAAGCATTGTTCTGATCTTTTATCAATATTTCAAAAGTTGGACTGAAAGTTCAATTGAAGAGAGCGCGTGGAGCAGAGAATTTTGGTTGTTCATGGGCTCAATGGTTTTATTCATTCTTGCAATCAGTATTTCTGCAATTACCTCATTTCCTGTTTTCAATCGCGTTTTTAAAACGGAATTCATTGTAAAAGACAACGGAATGAATATTTACAATATAATGGGCATGCTTTTCGGTGTTTTTGTTTTGCTTTTTATGGCTCAATCTCAATTTCTAAAATATAAAACTGGTGATAAGCAATGGTACAAACGTAACCTTATTTCATTCGCACTTTCTTTTATACTAACATTCATTATTTTGTTTAGTTTTTTTGATAGAGAGGCATGGGAAGCATCGTCGTACTTTCAACGCTCTTCCTTTTTTATTGCACCCATATTTTTGTTTTTTTCTTGTTTCAGTTTCTTCTCGAATTTTGAATACCTCCTTAAAGTTCTAGGCGGAAAAATTAAAAATGCAGGTGCCTCAATTGCTCACGCAGGTTTTGCATTGATAATGCTCGGTTGTGTTTTATCAAACTCAGGAAAAAGAATTATATCACAGAATACATCAGGAAGAGACATTACAGGATTAGGTGCAAAATTTAGTAACAACACTAACATTTATTTGGAAAAAGGAGATACTTTAAAAATGGGAGATTATTTTGTAACTTATAAAGGAAAAAAGAAGGAGGGTATTAACGTGTTATATGAAGTTGCCTATTACTCAAAAGAGAATGGAAAATACACTCCTCAATTTACACTCTATCCAAAAATTCAGCTAAATAAAATGATGGGAAATGCGGCAGAGCCCGGCACCAAACATTTTCTTACTAAGGATATTTACACAGACATTACACACGCCGAGCTTGTGGACCCTAAAGATCAGGATGCGGCAAACGGATGGACCCAAACAGAAAATAATATTTTAAGACTAAAAGATTCAATCATCACCAATGAATATATAATTACATTAGATTCTTTGCAGACCAGCCTGTCCGAGGAAGAGTACAAGAAAAATGATTCATTACTTTCAGTAACAGCTGTGATGATAATAAGAGACATGGATGGAGGTGTTTTCAAGATGTATCCTAAATATGTGATGAGGAAAGGAGAAGTTTTTCCCGAAAATTGTATTGATGAAAAATTAGGATTAAAGATGGTTTTTTGGAAGATTAATCCGGAGCAGGGAACTGTCGAAATCACTTTATCACAAAATGTAGATAAAAAAACAGATTATATTGTAATGGAAGCTTTCGTTTTCCCGTGGATTAATATATTATGGACGGGTTGCGTGATTATGGTTCTTGGTTCTCTTCTGGCGGTTTATCACCGTATTAAAAGAACAAAAAAATCTGCTGAAAATGCCAAATAAATTGCCTCAATCTTTTGTGATTATTGGCACTGGAAATCTTGCATTTCATCTTACTAAGTCTTTATTGAAATCAGGTTTAAAGTTGAAGGCTGTTGCAGGAAGATCAAAAATTGATACAAAAAAATTTGCTGATTTTTTCAAAGCAAAATTTACCTGTGATTTAACGGATATTGATTCTACTGCCGATATATATTTTTTATGCGTATCTGACGATCAGATTAAAAATATTGCTTCGGCATTAGCTTTAAAAAATAAATTGGTTATTCATTGTTCGGGATCCGTAAATATCGAGGTGCTAAAAAGTACATCTATTAATTATGGCGTGATGTATCCTTTATATACTTTTTCTAAAAACGACGAGTATTTAGAGTTTGATAAGGTTCCTATTTTTATTGAGGGAAGCTCAGAACAGGCTCTTAGTAAAATTAAAAAAATTGCATCAATGCTGAGTAAAAAAGTTAAACCACTCAGCTCCAATAAAAGAAAAAAACTACATCTTGCCGCTGTGCTGTCTTCCAACTTCGTAAATTATCTTTTAGATCTAACATCAAGTTATATTAAAAAAGAAAAAGTTGGAGAACTTAATGATTTGATACCTTTGATTGAAAAGACAATTTCAAAAGCAAAAATATATCCTCCTGATAAGGTACAAACGGGACCGGCTGCAAGAGGAGATTCGAAAACTATAAAGGATCATATTGCTCTACTCAAAAACTATCCGAAGCACAAGGAAGTTTATACGTTATTTTCCAAATTTATTCTAAAAAATAGCTCCCAATAAAATAGAAATGAATTTCAAGCAGAGATTAAATAAAGTAACTACATTTATTTTTGATGTAGATGGAGTCATCTCCGGAGAAAAAGTTTATTTCTTTGACGACAAACCAATTAAAAGTTTTAATCTCAAAGATGGTTATGCCATTCAGTTGGCATTGAAAAAAGGTTATAAAATTTGTATAATTTCCGGGTCTAGATCCGAGGCATTAAAGGAGCGCTTAGCAAGGTTGGGTGTTGAACATCTTTATTTCATGCAACATGATAAGCTTGCTTGCTACAAAAATTTCCTTTATGAAAATAAATTATTCGATGAAGAAATTCTTTACATGGGAGATGATCTGCCTGATTGGGAGGTAATGGGCAGAGTAGGGGTGCCGGTTTGCCCACTTGATGCTTCGCAGGAAATAAAACAAATCTCTGTTTATATTTCTAACCGTAAAGGTGGTGAGGCCTGCGTACGTGACATCATTGAGCAGGTGATGCGTTGTCAGGGCAAATGGGAAATCTCGGGCTGGTAAAAAAGTATTGATTAACTTTAGGTATAATTTGTAATGGATAATACTTCTGAAAATGAAAAGTTAGCGTCCATCTTTCGGTTGATTCGCTGGGAGAACCTTGTAATTATTTTTGCAACCCAATATTTTTTTGGCAAATACGTAATAGATTCATTGCTTTACGTACCCGATCAGGTTTTACAAAAGTTTTATTCAGACAAAGGATTATCTAATGCGCCATTTCATTTCGGACTACAGATATCAGATTTAAATTTTTTTCTTTTATGTTTATCAACTGTTTGTATTGCGGCGGCAGGTTACATAATAAACGATTATTTTGACGTAAAAACTGATAGAATCAATAGACCTTCTTCAATAATAATAGGTAAAGCCATCAAGCGCAGAGTTGCAATGCTATTGCATGTTGTTTTAAATCTGCTGGGTATAGGTTTAGGCGTTTATGTAGCTTATAGTTATGGAAACATAAAGTTGTCTTTGATTCATTTTTTTTCTGCCACCATCCTTTGGTTTTACTCAACCAACTTTAAAAAGATGTTCATTTTGGGAAATCTTATTGTTGCATTATTAATTGGCATTGTTCCGCTTACTGTTGCTATATACAATAATGTTGCTATGTCAAGAGCTTGTGCAGGGGCGCTTATAAATGATATATATTATTTAGAGTTTATTAATCTTTATAACGTAGACATTATGCGCCCTATGATTTTTGCATATTTTTTCAGTTTATTTGCCTTCCTGATTAATTTTCAAAGGGAGGTTGTAAAAGACATAGAAGATTTTGCAGGAGATTTGGAAACCGGAGGAAAAACTATCCCTATTACAATGGGCTATAAATTTGCCAGATCGCTGGTTCAGGTTTTAAATGTTCTTACAATTATTATTTCAATTTTTGCAAGCATTAAATTTGCTCAGCCGAATAGGGATTTTGTATGGTACAAGTTGGGTGTTGCGTCTCCGGAAAATATAAATTCCGATTGGATTTCATTCGTTTATTTCATTTTATTAATAGCATTTCCGCTTGTACTTTTTTCATTCAGATTCTACAGAAGCAACTCACCGCGACTTTATAAAAAATCAGGTATTTTATTAAAATTGGTAATGGTGGCGGGAATTTTGTATTCTTTTGTAATTTGGTATAACTTTACCAAGCCAATTACATAATCTATGTCTCTTATTCATTACAACATAACAGTTAAGGGCAAAGTTCAAGGTGTTGCCTACAGGTTTAATGCTCAAGCGCAGGCCACGCGTTACGACCTCAATGGTTTTGTAAAGAATCTCCCTAATGGTGATGTTTATATTGAGGCTGAAGGAGAAGAGGATAATGTAAATAATTTCATTTCATGGTGTCAGATTGGACCAAGGCTCGCTGAGGTATCTGAGGTTATTGCAGAGCTAGGCGAGGTAAGACAATTTTCATCCTTTGAACTTAAGCGGTAATTCCGTCTGTTTACGCAATTAATATTAAATTTGTTTCTTTAAAAATTAGAAGTGAATAATAACGATTATTATGCTCATCCTACAGCTGTGATTGATGAAGGTTGTAAAATTGGAAAAGGTAGCAAGGTATGGCACTTTTCACACATAATGACTGATTGCGAGGTTGGTGAAAATTGCAATCTAGGACAAAACGTTGTTGTTTCGCCCGGCGTTAAATTGGGTAATAATGTTAAAGTTCAAAACAATGTATCTATTTATACAGGGGTTAATTGCGAAGATGATGTTTTTCTTGGCCCTTCAATGGTTTTTACAAATGTTATTAATCCAAGGAGTCATGTAAACAGAAGGGGTCAGTATTCCAAAACCATAGTAAAAAAAGGAGCATCAATTGGTGCAAATGCTACAATTGTCTGCGGCAATGATATAGGTCGTTTCGCTTTTATTGGCGCCGGAAGTGTGGTTACGAAAAGCATTCCTGATTATGCTTTGGTGGTTGGAAATCCCGCACGTCAGATTGGTTGGATGAGTGAATTTGGACATCGTCTTGAATTTGATGAGCAGGGGATGGCTATATGCCCTGAATCAAATGAAAAATATTTATTTAAAGATGATTGTGTTATAAAATTGTTAAAGTAATAAAAGCGAACTGATGAATAAAATTAAATTCGGTGTAATCGGTCAGGGACATATAGGTAAACGCCATGCTGAAATGATTCGCAGGAATTCCGCTTGTGAGTTGGTAGCTGTTTGCGATATATTACCAAAAAATCAAACCGAATTGAATGGGATTAGTGAAAATTATTATTCCTCTGCAGAGGAGATGCTTACTGCCCATCCAGATATCGAAGTTGTTAATGTATGTACGCCAAACGGACTGCATGCCTCACAAACCTTGTTTGCTCTTGAAAACGGTAAGCATGTAGTATGTGAGAAACCGATGGCGCTTAGCAAGGCTGATTGTGAGCAAATGGTATATAAAGCATTGCAAAAAAATAAACATATTTTTTGCGTCATGCAAAACCGTTACTCTCCGCCAAGCGCTTGGTTAAAGGAGGTAGTACAGAATAAAAATATTGGAGACATTTACATTGTTCAGCTTAATTGCTATTGGAATAGAGACGAACGTTATTACAAAAAAGGAGGGTGGAAAGGCACTGCTGATTTGGATGGAGGAACCTTATTCACACAGTTCTCGCACTGGATTGATATCTTGTATTGGGTTTTTGGCGATATAACCGATATACAAGCGAAGTTTGGAGATTTTACACACGTTGATTCTACTGCATTTGAAGATACCGGCTTGGTATCTTTTAATTTTGTTAACGGCGGAGTGGGTTGCATCAATTACTCTACTGCGGTTTGGGATAAAAACTTAGAAAGTTCACTTACCGTTGTTGGTAGTCGTGGAAGTATTAAGGTTGGAGGACAATATATGGATCAGGTTGAGGTTTGTAATATTCAAGGCTATAAGATGCCTTTGTTAGAAGTTACAAATCCTGCCAATGATTATGGCGCTTATAAGGGTTCAGCAAACAATCATGCAATGGTTATTGAAAACGTTGTTGAAACACTGCGTGGTGAAAAAACTATAACAACCAATGCCATGGAAGGAATGAAAGTAGTTGATATAATTGAGCGAATCTATTCACATCGGCCAGCTGAACTACTAAAAAAATTATCATAAACTATTAAATTATGAGCCGTTCTATTTATCAGGGTATAATTCAAAAAAACAAAACAGTTGCAGTAATTGGTTTGGGATATGTGGGTCTGCCAATAGCTCTTGCGTTTGCTAAAAAAGTAAAAGTTATAGGTTTTGATATTAATGCTGAACGAGTTGAAATGATGAAGAAAGGTATTGACCCGAGTAACGAACTAAGCAAAGCTGATTTTAAGGATGCAGATATTATTTTTACCAGTGAATTGAAAGATTTAAAAAAAGCACAATTTTTTATTGTTGCTGTTCCAACTCCAATAGATGAGCACAATTTACCTGACCTTAAGCCATTAATTGGAGCTTCAACAACTGTAGGTAAGGTTTTGAAGAAAGGAGATTATGTTGTGTATGAAAGTACAGTTTATCCCGGGTGCACAGAAGATGATTGTATACCTGTTCTTGAGAGGGAAAGTGGATTGAAATTTAAAAAAGACTTTAAAGTTGGTTATTCTCCGGAGAGGATAAATCCAGGAGACAAGGAACATACCATTACTAAAATTCTAAAAGTTGTTTCAGGTTGCGATAAGGAAAGTCTTGAGAATATTGCGAAAGTCTATGAGATTATTGTTGAACCGGGAACACATCGTGCCTCATCAATAAAAGTGGCCGAGGCTGCTAAGATTATTGAAAATACTCAGCGAGATGTAAACATTGCTTTGATGAATGAGCTTTCTATAATATTTTCAAGGATTGGAATCAATACTTTTGATGTATTAGAGGCCGCGGGCACAAAGTGGAATTTCTTAAAGTTTTCACCCGGCCTTGTGGGAGGCCATTGTATTGGTGTCGATCCTTATTACTTAACTTACAAAGCAGAGGCACTTGGTTATCATGCGCGAATAATAAATAGCGGCAGGTACGTTAATGATTCAATGGGTGCATACGTAGCAAAAAATTGCGTTAAGAAAATTATTGCATCTGGTAAGAATATTTCAAAATCGAGAGTGCTTGTAATGGGCGCTACTTTTAAAGAAGATGTGAGCGATATCAGAAATTCAAAGGTGGCCGATATTGTAAAGGAATTATTAAGCTTTGGGGTAAAAGTAGATGTCGTTGATCCTCATGCTGACTCTAATGAGTTAAAGCACGAGTATGGTTTCGGTTTGGTCAAAATCGGGAAGTCCTACGATGGGATAATTGTTGCTGTTGGCCACATGGAATACATGAATTTAAATGAGACCTATTTTTCAAATCTTCTTGGTAAAAAGGGAGTTCTAGTTGATATCAAGGGATTGTACAGGGGGAAGATAAAAGACTTGACCTACTGGAGTTTATAGAATAGCTTTTTAATTCAAATTTTTTCTAGAAAAACCATATTGTTGACTTATCAACATTTTTTTTCAAGTTTTGAGCAGTTATTAACTGCTCTTTATCCTCGTCTTACTATTGAATAATTTCGTGGCCTCAAAACAATCGGAGGTCTAAAAAATGTCTCAAAAATATTTAATTGCAATCGGTTTTGCGTTGTTTAGCATGTTGGGTGCTACTTTCTATCTTGTCCCTGTAAAAAGCACCGTTTCCAAGCTTGAGGAATTGTTGAATGAAGGGAAAATTGCTGAAGCTTATCAGCTATTAAATGAAGATGAGGATTTGAAGCTTAGTAGCTTTGATTATAATCTCAGTAAATTTAAAATTCAAACAAAAGACGAAAATGTTAAGTTGGTAGAAATATTTTCAACATTAAATCTTATCGGAGATGCAGTTGATACGGTTACAGTTTCAAAATTGAAGAACAACTATCTTCAGGGCCTATTAAAAAAAATCAGTTCCTCATCAACAACTGAGATATCATATGCCTTGGGAAAACTTAAAACCTTAAAATCAGACTCGTGGTATAATTCTTTTTTGTTTGAAGAATTAAAAAAAATTGCACTTAAAGAGCAGACAGTAGCGGCGTGGAATAATTGTATTTTTTTATGCCCTAAAGTTTCCGATGTCGAAAAATTTAAGAGCGAAAGAAGAAAAATTTATTTGGATACAGCACTTATTCGTAAGTCAGGTATATTGACAGACAGTGTTGTAAAATGGAATCCTTGTTATATTCCAATTCTTACAAAGATGGATCGTGTTTATAATAAAGCATTTTCCTTCGAAGATCTTTTTAATCCTAAATATTCAAAGGACAACTATTTGTCAGGCAGATATATAGTTGGCGATTTTAACTCTACGGATGCCAATGGAAATTGCAGAGGGAGTTTTGATATTTTCGCAAACAATTCCACTTTGGATGAATTCCAAAATTTTATTTCAGAGATTAAAAGCTCCAAAATTGAAGAAAATGATTCTGCCGCAGTACATAAATGGTATAAACAATTGAGTAAGGAAAAGAAAAACGAGCATTATACCGCGTTTTGGATGTGGAGAAATTATTACAACAAAGTAGAAAAATTTAGAACCGCGCCACTTACAAGAGATCCCGTAATTGAAATTGGAGGTGCGGAGTACTGTATTGGACAAAGACTTTGTCTTTGCGAAGTTCAGAATGATACGATTAAAATGGTTGCTCAGTTTGTTACATCTTCACGTAATGTTGCGTTATATCATGGACCATTGCAGGATTACGATTGCCAACCTCGTTATTACGCGCCTAAATGTGTTATTACTTCCAGGTGTTGGGATAACAGATTAAGGTATGACTCTTTGGACATAAGAAGAGATTTAATTATGGGTGGAGGAGGAAGTCACGTGGTGCGTTATGAAGGCAAGGTAGATTTGCCAAATTTTATGAATATGGCGCCACACAAAGATTATCCCGGAACAGAAGTTTTCAGCAATGGTATACATGAATTTGCTGTAGGAGGTAAAATGCCGGGTTACTATATGGGTACTCCGATAAGTTTAGGTTGCGTAAGGCTACATTCGTACCCTTCAAGATTTGTTCGTTGGTGGACTCCGAATAATGCGAGATTTTTTATAACTTATCAATACAAAAATTACATACAAAAATATAAAGGATCAAGGTCTGTAAAAGCAGGTGAGCTAAGTGCCAAAAGCAATACAGAAAAAAACATGAAACATTAATGCACTTGAATAATAATAAATCTTTTAAATAAACCAATCATGAAAAATTACACTTTGTTTTTATTTTTCCTGTTTATTTCAGTCAAAGGAATATCTCAGAAAATTTATACTGTTCAATATGAAAGCCAAGCAGACATTAAGGTTTATGTAGTTAACTACGAGAGCCAGGCAGATTTAAATGTTTATAAGGTTTCTTATGAGAGCCAGGCAGGGGATAACGATGGTAAATGGTTTTTCGTAAACTATGAAAGTCAATGTAAGAAGAAAATTATTTTTGTTAATTACGAAAGTCAGGCAGATTTAAAAATATATTTCGTGAACTACGAAAGTCAGGCAGGTTGGCGAAACACTTCCAAGAAGCACTTGCTCTATTAATCTGGTTTTGAAAAAAATTAGGGATAAAAAATAATCCAACTTAATATTTCTTATATTTGCTCCCGTAAATTCGCGCGCACGTGGCGTAATTGGTAGCCGCACCAGACTTAGGATCTGGCGCTTCACGGCGTGGGGGTTCGAGTCCCTCCGTGCGCACTTCTTAAACCTTCTACAATTCCCATAAACCTTTATGGGAATTTTTTTGTTTATGTTTCAAATTCGCACTAATTTTAAAAAAAGATTTTATGAATAAAACTAATTTATTTTTCGTTGCCTTTTTTATTTTGGTTTCGAATCTCGCCGTGGCACAATGTAAAAGTTTTGTCAAGAAAAAGTGCCTGCCTACATTAGCACCCTATGTTACCAACGGTCAAATCAACACAGCAAATTTTTCTCCCGGTGACCATGCTGAAATTCCGGTTTCCTTTTTTGAGAACACTGAGTACAGAATAATCGTTTGCGGACAGGAAATACTTGGAAAGATAAATTATAAGTTATTGGACGCAAATAAAAATGTAGTTTTCGACAATGCTCAACACGAATTTGCAAACTCATG
This sequence comes from Bacteroidota bacterium, assembly GCA_046302135.1. Taxonomy (GTDB): domain Bacteria; phylum Bacteroidota; class Bacteroidia; order B-17B0; family Aurantibacillaceae; genus AM-1111. The sequence continues at coordinate 26,649 of JBKCIQ010000051.1, forward strand.
GGATTTTTCTTCGGTAAGTAATCAGAGTTTTACTCTGGTTGTAGAAGTTCCCAGCGATAAATCTGATAATCATAGCCAGATGATGCATTCAGGATGTGTTTCCGTAATTATTGGATTCAAAAAAGGATAAATATATGTACGGATCTTACCAGGAATTTCTAAAAAAGGAATTAAATGCAATACGCGAGGCGGGACTATTTAAAAATGAGCGCATCATTACCTCTCAGCAAGGCGCAGTCGTTACTGTAAAGGACGGAAAAGAGGTAATAATTTTTTGTGCCAACAATTATCTTGGTCTTTCATCTCATCCGAAACTTATACAATCCGCTCATGAAACTCTTGAGAAAAGAGGTTATGGTATGTCCTCGGTCAGGTTTATTTGTGGAACACAGGACATACACAAGGAATTGGAAGAGAAAATTGCAAAATTCTTACACACAGAAGATACGATTTTATATGCCGCTTGTTTTGATGCTAACGGTGGTGTTTTTGAACCGCTTTTTGGAGAGCAGGATGCAATAATTTCAGACGAATTGAATCACGCTTCAATTATAGACGGCGTGCGTCTTTGTAAGGCAGTACGTTACCGTTATAAAAATTGTGATATGGCAGATCTTGAGGAAAAGCTTAAGGAATCTCAGGCACAACGTTTCAGAGTTATCGTAACCGATGGTGTTTTTTCAATGGATGGTTTTGTTGCGCCTCTTGATAAGATCTGTGACCTGGCAGAGAAATACAATGCCTTGGTAATGGTTGACGAAAGTCACGCAACAGGTTTCATAGGCAAAACAGGACGTGGCACTGTCGAAGCAAAGAATGTGCTAGGAAGGGTGGATATCATCACAGGAACATTAGGAAAGGCATTAGGCGGTGCAATGGGCGGCTTCACTACAGGAAAGAAAGAAATTATTGAAATGTTACGTCAACGTTCGCGCCCTTATTTATTCTCCAACTCATTAGCTCCTCATATAGTTGGCGCAAGTATTGCTGTTTTTGATATGCTGAATGAAACTACCTCTTTGCGCGACAAATTGGAATGGAATGTAAATTATTTCAAGCAGGGAATTAAGAAGGCAGGACTTGAAATAAAGGATGGAGAAAGCGCAATTGTTCCTGTTATGCTCTACGATGCAAAGCTAGCACAGGAATTTGCAGCAAGATTGCTTGATGAGGGAATTTATGTTATCGGATTTTTCTATCCTGTTGTGCCTAAGGGACAAGCTAGAATAAGGGTTCAGCTATCTGCCGCTCACGAAAAGGAACACTTGGATAAGGCAATAGCCGCTTTTGAAAAGGTTGGTAAGGAGTTACTGGTCAATAAATAATTTTATTTAGCAAAATGAAAAATACGATTCTATCTCTACTCGTATTTTTTTTCCTTTTATCAATTTCTTCCTGTGGGCCTTCAAAAATTAAAGCAGATCTAATTGTCACAAATGGGTTGATTTATACAGTTGATTCAGCTTTTGCAAATTGTGAAGCTTTCGCTGTAATCGATGGTAAAATTGCTGAAACAGGGAGCAATCATACAATATTGACTAAGTATACCTCTGAAAAAATTCTTGATGTAGAAAATAAAATTATTTTTCCCGGATTCATTGACGCACATTGTCATTTTTATAATTACGGCTTAGGCTTGCAGGAAGTAAATCTTGTCGGAACCTCTTCATTTGATGAAGTCTTGAACAAATTGAGTTCTTTTGCAAAAACACATCCAAAGAGAGATGATTTGAGTCGGGAAAATTGGATAATCGGACGAGGCTGGGATCAGAATGACTGGGATAAGAAACAATTTCCGGATAGAAAAAAACTGGATCTTATGTTTCCAGACAGACCGGTTTTGTTAACCAGAATCGACGGGCACGCTGCGCTTGCAAATGCATGTGCGTTAAAACTTGCCGGGATAAATAGCACTATACTTCTGCAAGGCGGGAGTATTGAAAATACAATTGATAAAAATGACACGGTAAACTGGAACTTCAACCCTTTATCTATTGAGTCAAAAAATATCAATAGACCGGGTTGGTCCCCGACTGGTATATTAATAGATAATGCTGTTGAACTTGTTGAAAGGATAATCCCTGAATATAACAT
>JBKCIQ010000052.1:0-1982 GCA_046302135.1 Bacteroidota bacterium
CATGTACCACTTACTACCGCGTAGTAATATGTTGTACCCGCTGTGGTTGCATCCGGAGTGTAGCTTGCACTTGTAGCTCCTGATATTGCAGTTCCGCCGCTAGTACTTGCACTTGTATTGCTATACCACTGATAGCTTAAAGCCACTCCGTTTGCTGTTACACTGATCGCTGAGAAGTTTGAGTTGATACATACTGTTTGGCTTGCGGTACTCTGAGCTGTGATTGCAGTTGCCGGGTTAACTAAAATTGTTCCTGTTGCATTTAAACTACCGCAACCTCCTGTTAATGGAATGCTATAGTTAAATGTTCCGCTTGCTGTTGGCGTACCGCTGATCGTAATAGTATTGCTTGCCCACGTAGCTGTAACACCTGCTGGTAATCCTGTTGTTGTGCCAATACCTGTTGCACCCGTTGTTGTATGGGTGATGTTGGTCAATGCTGTATTTACACACAATGTAGGTGTGCTACTTGCAAGTCCAACGGTATTTGCCGGTGTTACAATTATGGTACCCGTTGCATTTACACTACCACACCCACCGGTTAAAGGAATAGTATAGCTAAATGTACCACTTACGGTTGGCGTGCCGCTAATTGTAATCGTATTACTTGCCCATGTAGCTGTAACACCTGCCGGTAATCCCGTTACTGTTCCAATACCGGATGCTCCGCTAGTTGTATGAGTAATGTTAGTTAATGCAGTATTGATACAAAGCGTTGGTGTACTTGATGCTGCTCCTGCTACATTGGTTGGAGTTATGGTAAGCACCCCACTAACGTTGGAGGTTCCATTCCATGGTCCTCCACCACTTCCACTATAACCTCCATAATAGTATTGACATCCATTTAACGAATAACGGAAAGCGTAGTAATAGGTTCCCGGCGCAAGGCTTGATCCAATTGTTGCCACAAATTCATCGTTGTTTCCTGCCTGAGCATTAAAGCTTGCACTCACCCAATTGGTCCAGGTATTTGGATTGGTATTGCTTGTACTGTAGCCTATTTCTGCTGTTAACCCACTCGCCTGACCTGCAGGGTCGGTGATTCCTCCTTCATAAACCTGGCCATAAAAAGTTGCTGTTCCTCCTTGACATATTGTTGAGGTTCCTGGGAACTGAGTGTTGTAAAAATCAGGTGCAGGATTTACAACAATGCTACCGGTTACAGACGTTGTACACGAATTCGGTCCTGTGGTGGTTACAGTGTAGGTATATGTGTTGGAAGCAGCTGAGGCTGTACCACTTATTGTAAATACGCCTGATGAGTAGCTTCCACTAACACCTGATGGAAGACCAGATACCGTTGCTCCTGTTCCTCCTGAGCCAATGTTGTAAGTAATGTTGGTTATTGCTGCACCCTGACAAACACTTTGAGCGTTGGTACCGATTGCTGAACTTAATGTTATGGTCTGATATGGATCAATGGTTAAAGTACCATTGCCACTTGTTGTGCCATTCCATGGTCCGTTTAAACCTCCATAAACGTAAGTACATCCATTGTATGAATAACGGAATGCATAATAGTATATGCCTGATGATAGCGATGAGCCGATACTTGCTACAAACTCATCGTTATTTCCTGATTGAGTATTGAAGCTTGCATTGATCCAATTAGACCAAGTTGACGGATCGGTATTACTTGTACTGTAACCCAATTGAGCTGTCATGCCACTTGCCTGACCTGCAGGATCGGTTATTCCCGCGAGATAAACCTGACCATAAACAGTTGCTGAACCGCCTACGCAAATAGTAGCTGATGAAGGAAACTGCGTATTGTACCATCCGGGAAGTGGGGTTACTACTATTGTTCCTGTTGCATTTAAACTTCCGCAACCTCCTGTTAATGGAATGGTATAGTTAAATGTTCCGCTTGCTGTTGGTGTACCGCTGATAGTAATCGTATTACTAGCCCAAGTTGCAGTTACACCTGAAGGTAATCCAGTTACTGTTCCAATACCCGTAGCGCCAGTTGTAGTATGCGTTAT
>JBKCIQ010000053.1:0-12404 GCA_046302135.1 Bacteroidota bacterium
ATTAACGCTTACCGGGTTGTTTGAAGTAAGATTCCAAATCATGATTACTCCAGGAGTACTGGACGAACCGGTCAAGATTGACGAATTAACCAAACAATTAAGCGTGTCTTCAGACACTGAAATGCTAACGTCAGGTGTTATAGTATCAATTAAAACAGTCACGTTAGCATTGCTTGTGCATCCTGTTGCAGGATCCGTTACAGTCAAATTATAAACACCATCATTGCCTACCGATGGATTAGACACGGATGAACCAAACCCACCGGGACCTGTCCAGCTAAATTGCGCGTTAGTAGTGGTGGAACTTCCATTCAAACTAACCGTTAAATTAGAGCAATTAATAGTTGGCGAAGCCCCCGGATTTACATTAGGCACATTGGTTCCGTCTAGAACACTCACCACATCAGTGGATGAACATCCGGTAGATAAATTAGTAACGGTAAGCGTATAATCACCAACAGAAGTAACTGAATTATTTGCAGAAGTAGAAGTGAATCCAGATGGCCCGCTCCAAGAATAACCAACAGGACTAGTAGATGAAGTTCCACTAATTGAAGCACTGGTAACTAAGCAAGTCAAAGTAATGTCAGTTCCTGCATTCACATTAGGTGCCTGGGTAGAATCAATCACCACAGCAAAATCTGTTACTGCGCATCCTGTAACAGTATTGGTAACGGTGAGGGTATAGGTTCCGGATGCAGAAACACCCACGTTAGTCTGATTAGAAGAAAAACCACCAGGTCCGTTCCAACTAAAGGTTACCCCACTTGTAGTTGAACTACCACTCAATGTAGGTGAAGCATTAAGGCAAGTAATCAGCGCATCGTTTCCTGCATCAATGTTGGGTAGATTGGCATCCGGCACAACACTTACAGTACCCGTAGCAGTACATCCGTTAGAAGGATTGGTAACAGTTAAACTGTAAGTCCCGGTAGAAGTAACCTGAGTTGAAGAAAAGGAAGGAGAATTCCCTGCAGGCGTTCCTGTAGTAGGTCCCTCCCAACTGAAAACAGCTCCGGTAACGGAAGAACTACCTGATAAGGTTACACTGGTTAATGAGCAAGTAAGTGTTTGATTAAGTCCCGCATTCACATCAGGCGACAGCGTGTCGTAAGAAACTAACACAGTAGCCTGAGCAGTGCATCCGTTAGATGGATCAGTAACGGTAAGGGTATATGTTCCAATGCTCGTAACAGAAGTGCTAGAAGAATTAGAGTTACTGCCCCCCGGATTCCAAAGGAAGTTTGCTCCCGGAGTTGTTGATGATCCGTTTAATGTTACAGAGTTAGTGGAGCAGGTAATGAGCTGTGGATTGCCTGCATTTACGTTTGGAGTCGTTGTATTGGTTTAAACAGTAACAGTTCCAAAATTACTGCATCCGTTTGACGGATCAGTAACGGTTAACGTATAGGTTCCGGATGCATTAACCGTAGTGGTTGCAGAAGTAGTACTTGCCACACCCGAAGACCACTGAAAAGTAGCCCCTGAAACTGTAGAACTACCCGATACCGTAACAACAGAGTTAGTACAGGTAATGGTAGGTGAACTAGCCATAGTAATATCAGGAACCCCTGCACTTGCGTTAACAGAAACCGTAGAAGTGTTACTGCAACCGGTTAAAGTATTAGTAACGGTTAGCGTATAGGTTCCAGTAGCGTTTACCACAGGAGAAGAGGAATTATTTCCGGAAACTATTCCCGGACCAGACCATGAATAATTCACTGGACTGGAAGTTGAGGAGCCATTGAGGCTAACGGTACTTGTGGCACAGCTGATTGTTTGCGCACTTCCCGCGTTAGCATTGGGTAAGGCATTAACGGTTATACTCATTGTTGCGGCGGCAGCACATTGGTTGGCTGCAGGCGTAAAGGTGTAGACATTAGTTCCTGCGGCAGATGTGCTTATAGTAGCAGGGGCCCATGTTCCTGTGATTCCTGATGGAGAGGTCGTTGGTAGCGTACCCGGTGTAGAGTTTAAACAGTATGGACCTAATTGATTAAATACAGTTGGAGTTGAACCGCCTACAGTAACAGTAATTGAGCTTGTGCCGGTGCAACCTGATTCATCTGTAATTGCAAAGGTGTAGGTTGTAGTTGTAGTTGGACTTACTGAAACTGTGAGCGTGTTTACGTTTCCTGCGTTACTGATTCCTGAACTCAATGTTCCTGTAGGTGATGACCAGTTGTATGTATTAATTTGATAATCTTTTATAATAACTTCAAAATTCAGAATTGCTCCGTTATCGGGCCCTGTAGTCCCGTCAATAATTGAAATAGACCAATTAGTATTAGTTGCAACACCTGAATTCTCAATGATTGTCAAAAGTCCTTGAGGTATGCAAGCAGTGATTGTCACCGGTGGAGTTGGATTACCTACGCCTGGCGGTGTGGTTTTAATTTGATTGAGTAAGGTAAGTAAATCTGCACTATGAGTTTGCCCTGCAGGTGCAGGATTTGCTGAAGTATAAATTGTTGTACCAACTTGTAACGTAAGTACGGTAAACTCTGTAAAATCTTCATGTCTGATTGAAAAACAAATTGAAACCAATTGACCCGTTATAAAATTAGCAGGTAAAATTCCGGATGATGTAACGCTGGTAGTTCCTGCATTTCCATTTCCGTTCGGTATGTTAATAGTATTTCCGTTGGTAAAACTTTTATTGGTAACCTGTGGTAATGGAGAATAGTTGCCTGTAAGAGTAACTGTTTGCCCAGGGCAAATTGTTGGTGATGGTACAGGTGTTACGGAAGTAATTGGTGCAGGATTAATTGTAATTGTGTATGTTGATGGAAGTCCAGCGCAAGATGTTGATGGATTAGATCCGCTGTAAGGCGTAACGACAACAGTTGAGGTAATCGGTGTGGTACTGGTATTGGTTGCGGTAAACGTAGGAACATTTCCTACCCCGTTTGCACCAATTCCGATTGTTGCGTTCGAGTTTATCCAGGTAAATGATGCATTAGGAAATCCTGCAGATGTAAAATTTGTTCCATTAATAGTTTGACCACTACAAACAGTGATGTTTGTAGGTACTGTGACTGTTGGACCGGGATTGGAATTAATTGTAAACAATAAACCCGAAGAACAATTTGAGTTATCAATAACTACAACTGAATAATCTCCAGGAGGTAGACCGCCTTGAATATTGGAATTCCCTGTGTTCATAGTACTACCAACAAGGTTACCATTTGCATCATACCAGTAATAATCCCATGGAGTTGCTGTACCCGTTACAGTAGCTGTAGCAGACCCGTCTGATGTATTGGTACAAGATGAGTTAACTGTAGTAACTGTTGGAGGGGCACAACATGTCATTGTAGGATCAAACGTTGTTGGGTTATCATTCTGACATGATAAATTACTCCATGAACCCGATTCTCCGTCACCGCTTGTATTGATTGTTAAATTTAATGAGGACAAGGGGTTGGTGCACGTCGCATCCACTTGTAACGTGACGCAGAACGTAGGGTCACAATTTTGCGCATTATTGTCTCCATAGTTGTCACCGGGATTACTGGTGTTACAATTATTACACCCCAGATTGGATTCAAAATAAAAACCAGTGCCCCAATTTGTTCCGTTGACATTACCAATTCCTGTTGGCATCCATACCCAGTTACCTTGTGAGCATCCTGGAGGAGGAGTCGCTGAAACAAAGTTCCAACCTGCCCCCCATGAAAACTGAACTCCATGTAACCAATTTGTATTTACCTGGGTGTAACCGGTAATTTGATAACAAAAGGTTACAGTTTGACCCGGGCTGTAATAACCGTTTACAGGCATTGGACTTGCAGTTAAGTTGGAGTTTTGCAAACAGTCTCCGCATTCAATATTATTGCTGACAGAAATTGTAAAATTACCTGCACCAGTCGGAGTACTTCCACTTATTTGAATGTAATAAGTTTGTCCCGGCTGCGTACCTGTAAAAGTTGCCGGAGAACCATCAATATCGCATCCAACTCCACCCAATGAGTTACAGGTGCCAGAATAAAGCCCGATATTTGGCGTTCCCAAACTCCCCGTGATGTTTGTAATATTAATATTTACAGAAGTGCCGGTAGCAACGAAGCTGTACCATACATCAAGTGCAGGATTAACCATATCTGCGGTGCCTGTACCACAATCAGCAATGTAAGTATATGGATTTGCCGCTGTAGCTCCTATGTTAGTTCCGTTTTGCGTTACTGCCGCACCTATTCCGCCTCCTGCTCCCCCGCAACCTGCCGGTGTTGGTAAGGTACCTAAACTAAGGGCTGTTGCGCAAGTATTTCCCTGACCCAACAAGCGCGAATAAGTAAATAAAGTAAATCCAACTAACCATAAAAGGTATGTTTTTTTCATTTTTTTATTTTTACAAATGTTTACTTAAACGAATTGAACTAACTAAATTAGGAATAAACTCTTATAAAACAAACAAATTTATTTAATGGCAGATGCTTGACTTAAAATTAGCCGGTTTTCATTGGGGAAATTCTTCTTATGGTTCAAATATTTAGAATGAAATTTTATGTGAAATCATGAAATAATTGAATTGTTCTAATTGAAATTTCTTTTTTCTCGAATGAAAAATCAATATACAATTGTTAATATTTAGTTAGAAAAATTGTTTACCACATTGCAATTCCCAATGAAAATAAGTATCATATTTGTCTCACCGAAATAGTTCGGAAAAAACTAAAGCCCAATTTGGGAATAAAAAAACAAAAACCACATGGCAAAAAAAGCAACAAAAAAAGCAGCGAAGAAACCGGCAAAAAAGGCTGCTAAAAAGCCTGCTGCAAAAAAACGCACTCCTAATGCAGCATTCATGAAACCAATGCAACCAAGCGAAATTCTTGGCGAAGTAGTAGGTAGCAAGGCAATGCCTCGTACCGAAGTTGTAAAGAAAATTTGGGCTTACATCAAGAAGAATGGTCTTCAAGACAAAAAGAACAAGCGTATGATTAATGCTGACGCTAAATTGAAGCCTGTATTTGGTGGCAAGAGCCAAGTATCAATGTTTGATATGGCAAAGTTGTTATCAAAGCAATTGAAGTAATAACCCGCAAGTTGTTATATAGAAGGCTGTCTCATAAGACGGCCTTTTTTTATTTTTATAACCACTATTTTTAAATCTTGAATAATTATTCCCACTTAATAAAAAAAATAGCAAAAGATTTGGGTTTTGATTTTTGTGGTATTTCCAAAGCTGAATTTCTGGAGACACAGGCTCCAAGACTTGAAAATTGGTTGAGCAAAAAACATCAGGCTGATATGTCGTGGATGGAAAGAAATTTCGACAAACGATTAGATCCACGCATCTTGGTTCCGGGAGCAAAGAGTGTTGTTTCATTGTTGATGAACTATTATCCTAACGAATCTCAAAACCCAAATACAAAATATAAGGTCTCAAAATACGCTTATGGCAGAGATTATCATTTTGTATTGAAAGAAAAATGTAAGTTTTTAATTGAGCGTATAAGAGAATCAATTGGTGATGTAAATGGAAGAGCGTTTACTGATTCTGCTCCTGTAATGGATAAGGTTTGGGCTGAAAAGGGCGGCTTAGGTTGGATTGGAAAAAATTCAAACCTCATTAGCAAACAAAACGGCTCATTTTTTTTCATTGCTGAAATAATTCTGGATCTGGAGCTTGAAGCTGATTCACCTATTGGTGATTATTGCGGTACGTGTACAGCTTGTATAGACGCTTGTCCTACACAGGCTATTGTCGAACCCTATGTTGTAGATGGTAGCAAATGCATCTCTTATCTCACAATTGAACTGAAGGAAAATATTTCCGATTCCTTTAAAGGAAAAATGGACAATTGGATTTTTGGTTGTGACGTATGTCAGGATGTATGCCCGTGGAACAAGTTTTCTAAACCGACCCGCATAGACGATTTTTCTAATACCAAACAATTCGTTAATTGGAAAAATGAGGAGTGGGAAGAAATTACCCATGAAGTTTTTACTATGGTATTTAAAGAGAGTCCGATCAAAAGAACAAAATTTTCAGGATTGAAAAGAAATATCGATTTCGTCAAACCAAAAAAAGAAGACGCGTAAAATAACGCGCCTTCCAATAATTTAAATCCTTAAATTATTTTATTCGGGAATTGAAAATAAAAGACCTACACTAACACCAACATTTCCGTTGTATTCTTTTTTACTGTAGTTTGGTCTGTTCTTGATAAATCCTTGATAATAGTTCACCTCAGCGGTTATACAAACATCATCGTTTACCTTTATGTCAAAACCTCCCGTAGCGTTAACTCCGAAGTCGGCAGATTCGGCCTTTTTACCAACAGTTGTTCCATCCTCATTCACCAAAATACCTAACGAGGGACCAACAGAAATTTTAGGCCTTACTGTTTCATCCATTCCGGCAAAAAACAATACGCCTCTCACAGGAATTCTAATATAGTCTAACCTTATGTCTGATTTATTTCGTCCATCGTCCATCAATCTGCCTTCTGATGAAAATAAGGCAGAACCCGTTATACCCCAATAATCATTAAAGTTATAATTGGTGGTTAAACCAACACTATACTGAGGCTGAAACTCTACATTGCTGTTATAAGGAACAAAATACGCATGTCCGACACCCACACTCGGACCTATCCACAGCTGTGAAGCTGTCTGTGCTGAGAAAATACCTGAGGTAAAAACTCCCAACATTACCATTAACTTTTTCATTTTTTAAACATTTACGCCACAGCATAGGGAATTTCTGTACCAAAACTCAATTTGTTGAATACGTGAGCTTTATTTTTTTAACCTGTTCCCTTATTGAGAATATCTTATTAATCCGGGAATTTCATTCCTAAATTTTGCTAATCTTGAATAAAAAATTCATTTGAAATAAATGCGTTGGTTCATTATTTTTATTTTTGTGTAAGCTTTATTAAAAATTTCGGATTGAGTTTAGATTTAAAAGATAAAAATTTCCCGTTTTTTTGATTTCAGCACAAGAGTTTTACCTGATGTTTTGTTTTTTTAATCAAATAGATAAATGAATATAATCATACCTATGGCCGGTCTCGGAAAAAGAATGAGGCCACATACCCTCACTACTGCTAAACCACTGATTCCGGTTGCAGGAAAATCCGTTGTTGAGAGATTGGTGGAGGACATCACAAAGGTTTGTGGTGAAAAAATAAATGAAATTGCGTTTATAATCAATCCTTCGTTTGGAAAAGCAGTTGAAGAAAACTTGCTTGCAATTGCAAAAAATCAGGGTGCAAAAGGAAGCATTTGGTATCAGGAAGAGGCATTAGGAACCGCGCATGCAATCATGTGCGCTGAGCCTGTATTAAATGGCAAAACTGTAGTTGCTTTTGCAGATACTTTGTTTAAAGCTGACTTTAAAATGGACACAACGCATGATGGTGTAATTTGGGTACAGAAGATTGACGACCCAAGTCAGTTTGGCGTAGTAAAAATTAATAAGGATAATGTAATTACCGATTTTCTTGAAAAGCCAAAGGAGTTTGTCAGTGACCTTGCGATTATTGGAATTTATTATTTCAAAGACGGTGCTTACCTTAAATCTGAATTGCGTTATTTGTTGGACAACAACATTCGAGAAAAAGGAGAGTATCAACTTACAAATGCTTTGGAAAACATGAAGGCAAAAGGTACCAGGTTCGTTCCCGGAAAAGTGAGTGAATGGCTTGATTGCGGTAACAAGGCGGCAACAGTAAATACCAATCAGCGTATACTCGAATATGACAAAGGGAACCCTAGATTAAGAGGGAAAAATGTACACATTGAAAACTCTGTCATAATCGAACCATGTTTTTTGGGTGATGATTCAAGAATAATTAACTCTGTAATCGGACCACACGTTTCAATTGGAAAGGCTTCAAGTGTTGAAAACTCTGTTATCAGAAATTCAATCATTCAGAATAACAGCAAATTGATTTCGGTTAATATTGCTGATTCAATGATAGGAAACAATGCTGAGGTACTTGGTAATTCACGCGACCTTAACATTGGAGACTTCACAACATTATCTTGAGTAATGTCACAGAGCAAAATACTCCGTTTATCAATGGGCTCTAGTTTTAAATCTATTGTTGTTTTTATTATCTCTTTATTTTTCTTGATTGTTGTTTTTTCTTGTAAGTCAGTGAAAAAAACTCAGAGTTCTGCAAACCACACATCATACAGAGAGTCGCCTGAGGAATCTAAGTGTAAAAGTTTTTATGTTGAAGCATGCAGGCATAAGGCACTCGGAAATCCTGAGCTGGCACTCGAGCAATTTAAAAAGGCACTCGAGCTCTCACCGAAAAACGCCGCAATTTTCTATGAAATAGGAAACGTTTATAAACACATTCATAAATATGATGCGGCAATCAAGTACTCAAAATCTGCAATAAACATAGACAATTCAAATCCTTGGTACCATTTGCTTTACATCGACTGTTTAAGTGAGGCTCATCAATATAACGAAGCGGCAGAGGCATGTGCAAGCATGGTAAAATTATTTCCAAACAACCAAGATTTCCATTCTCGTTTAGCTGAGGAATACGAAAACGCAGGTAAATACGAAAGTGCACTAAAAGTGTATGAATTGATCGAGAAGAAATTTCCCCCTGTTGATCAGGATATATTGTTAAACAGATTGAAGGTTTTACGTACTTTAAAAAAATCTGCTGAAGAGGAACTCTTATTGATACGATTAATAAAAGAGAATCCTTCAGAAACCAATTATTACATTCATCTTGCTGATTTGTACAAGGAGAATAATCGCGCGGAAAAAGCAATGGAGATCTACAAAAAAATTTCCGAAAAAGATCCTGATAATCCTTTCGTTCATTTATCGTTGGCAGATTATTACAGATCCCAAAGAAATGATTCAATGTTTTTTAAAGAGTTAAAATCTGCATTCTATAGCCCGGTGCTTGAGCTGAATGAGAAAAGTAAAATTTTAATTTCTTTTTATACGATCAGCGATCAATATCCTGAATACAGACAAAAGGGAATTGAACTATGTGAAATTTTAAATGAGGTTCATCCTGACAACCCAAAATCTCATACCATCTACGCCGATTATTTGTCCCGCGAAGGAAGACTAGAAGAGGCACGATTACAATATTTATCCGCCCTTAATTATGAGTCCGGTTTTTTTGCCATCTGGCAGGAAGTACTAAAAATAGATGTGGAGTTGCAAGATTATAATTCCCTTGAAAAACACAGTAGAGAAGCATCCGAGCTTTTTCCTTTGCAACCCTTACCGGTTTTTTATTTGGGTGCAGCAAAGATTCAATTGAAAAAATACCAGGAAGGAATTGAGTTTTTGAATGAGGCAAAAGAATTGGCAATTCTAGATACACAGCTTCTCGTTCAGATAAATATTAATTTGGTGGATGCTTACAATTATCTAAAAAAATTCAGAGAAAGTGATATCGCGTTTCAGCGTGCCAATGAACTTGATGCTGAGAATGTTTATCTTCTTAACAATTATAGTTATTATTTGTCTTTGAGAAAGGAGAAATTAGATCTGGCAGAGGAATTATCGGCAAAGGCAAACAAACTCCAACCCGATAACCCGCAATTTCTGGATACTTATGCGTGGATATTGTATCAGCTTGGTAAATATAAAGAGGCTAAAGTGTGGATGGAAAAGGCATTAAAAGCTGAAGGTGACAAAAATGGAGTAATACTTGAACATTACGGAGACATTTTGTTTCAGCTTAATCAGATTGAAACTGCAGTAGATTACTGGAACAAATCAAAATCTACAGGCAGGCATTCAGAGTTCATAGACAAGAAAATATCTGAAAGAAAAATCTATGAATAAAGTTTCTAGAAAAATAAATTTTTTGTTCATCTGCGCTGTGGTTTTATTCTTTTCCATTTCTTGTAAAACAAAAAAGAAAGCGCAGGAAGCTACAAATAAACAATCGGTATCCGTTATAGATAGTGTTGATGAAAAATGTAAGATGGATTATAAAAACAGTAAAACTTTGGTTCGCCTGATGAAACAACACGAGCTGGAGTTTAAAACATTTAGTGGAAAATTGAATTGTGAAGTGAACTCGGGTCAGGAGGAAAATAGTTTTAATATCTCGGTTAGGTGTCGTAAAGATTCGGCGATCTGGATCAACATTTCAAAATTGGGAATTGATGCGCTTCGCATGTTAATCACTAGAGATACTGTGAAATTTATGATTATGACCAACCTAGGTGAGCTGGATAAAGGATATTTTAAAGGGGACTACTCTTACATAAACCATGCGCTCAATGCAGATTTGGATTATGATATGCTTCAATCTTTGTTGGTTGGAAACAGTGCTGATTTTTTAAATGACAGCATTCGAATGAAGGGAGGAAAAGACAAAAGTAATTGCCTATATTACCTAAGTACGGTGAGAAGAAGAAAATTTAATAAAATAATCGATGGCAAGGAGCCTAAAGAAAGTTTGCAGGCAATCTGGCTTGATCCGCTCACTTGGAAAATAACTATGTTAGAATTCATTGATGTTGCAACAAATAGGAAATTCTCTGCATGCTACGGACAGTTTCAGCAATTTGAAAATACAAGTGTTCCTCTTAAGCATACTTACAATATTTCAGCAGAAAAATCAGTAAAAGTTGATATGAACTGGTCTAAGTTCACGTTTAATGAGCCTGTATCTTTTCCGTACAAAGTACCTTCTTCTTATGAGCAATTAATTTTAAAGGAAAAGAAATGAGTGTTTTAAAATCAGCAATAAGAAAATATAATTTTTTGCTGTTGTTATTTTTAACATGTGCCTCAGCCTTTGCGCAAAAACAGCCAAAAAACATTTCAGATGCTCAGAAAAATAAAAAGAAATTAAATGAAGAAATTAAAAACCTTGATGCTGTTTTAGGTCAAACCAAGACCTCAAGAAACATTGCGATGCTTCATGTTCAAACCCTAAACCTTAAGATATCCAAGAGAGAGGAGTTGATAGGTAATATTAATTATGAGATAAAACAGGTTAATGGAGAACTAGAAACTAAACGCAATCAAATTAAACAACTTACAAGAGATCTTGACACATTGAAAAGCAGATACAGTAAGCTGCTGAAATATGCACAAAAAAATAATAGTAGTTTTAATAAACTAATGTTTGTTTTTTCAAGTAAAGATTTTAATCAGGCGTTTCAGAGAATTAATTATATGCAAGAAATAAATTTAAAAAGGCGTGTCCATGCAGACTCAATAGTTTCAAAACATAAAAGACTTTTGTACGAAAAAGACGTATTGAGTAAAAAAGCAGAGGAAAAAAATATTTTGCTTGGTTCTGAAGAAAAGGAGAAAGGTATTTTGGCAATAGAAAAAGATCAACAGGAAGTTGAGTTATCAAAACTATCAGAAAAAGAAAAAAAGCTTAAGCAAGAGCTTGAGGAAAAGAAGAAAGATGTTTTAGCGATAGATAAAAAGATAAAAGAAATGATAGCTGAAATAGCGCTGAAGGAGCAGAGAGAGCGGGAGGAGAAAGAGAGAATTAAACTTGAAAAGAAAAAAAAGAGGGCCGAGGAACTTGCTTTGAAGGAAAAGTCTAAAAAGTCCGGTGGTGATACTAAGGTTAAAACAGAGAAGGTAGAAGTTACTTCACCGGAAAGAGATATTGATGAAGAGTTATCTGCGGACTTTGCAGGAAATAAAGGCAAATTACCATGGCCGGTTCCCAATGGAGTAATAACGGAAGGGTTTGGTCCGCATCAGCATCCCAAGATAAAAGAAGTTACCATAAACAATTCGGGTGTGGACATTACCTCAACCACAAAAAATGCAACAGCAAGATCAGTTTTCGGTGGAGAGGTAACTTTGATTGCTCCTATGCCTGACGGTAATTCGAAAATTTTAATTATTAGGCATGGTACATACCTAAGTGTGTATACCAATCTTGCAAAAGTTTTTGTGAAGCAGGGCGATAAGGTTTCATTAAAACAAAGCATAGGTGAAATTTTATTTAATGAAGAATCAGGAGGAATTACTTTAAACCTGCAGATCTGGAAAGGTCAAACAAAACTCAATCCTGAGGATTGGTTGCATAAGTAACGTAGTTAATTCTAAATTTTTTATTCGAAATATTCCATTCGATTTTTCCGGATGACTTTTCCGTTTTCTAGAGATTCAGGATCAGCCACCTTCACCGTTTTGAAACTCTCTTCGTTCTTTTTGCATGATCAAAAAGAACCAAAAAATCTTTCTTATAGCGAAGATTTAAATCCCTCCCTACTTTTTTGCTTGATCAGGGCAAATGTGCAGTGCACATTTGAGCCCGGAAGTGCGTTGGGGTAGCAAAAAAGTCAAGGCTTCATTTTTTCTTTTACTCGTTTCCTCGCAATTTTACTTCTTCAAAAATTGCTATAAGTAGCGCGATCTCTTCGTGTCCACTCAGAGCTGCACTCCTTGATTAACGCAATTTTATCATTCGTAAAAC
>JBKCIQ010000054.1:0-50083 GCA_046302135.1 Bacteroidota bacterium
AACTGGTTTTATGGTATTTTAGGTAGTAACGAAAGGAATCATGCTTGGATGGACGAAGGTATTAACTCATTTAATGAATTAAGATACACCAGAACTAAATATCCACAAGGTAAATTTGGTGAACAATTTGGAATTAGTACAAGAACAAAACTTGTCGGATTGAATAAATTAAAAAATACATACCAATACTATTTACTTTATGCAAAAGGAGCAATAGAAAATAAAGATCAGCCAATTGAATTAAACTCAGAAAAATATACAGAAAGTAATTATGGTGCAATTGTTTATTCGAAAACGGCAGTTGTAATGGATTATTTGTATCATTATTTAGGTGATACAGTATTTGACAAATGCATGAAAGAGTACTTTGAGAAATATAAATTCAAACACCCACAGCCCGAAAATTTAAGGGAGATATTTGAAACAAACACAACAAAGAATTTATCTTGGTTTTTTGATGACTTGATCAACACAACAAAAAAAATTGATTATTCAATTAAAGGAATTAGAAAATCAAAAAGTAATCTTGATTTAAATAAATATGTACTGAAATTAAAGAACAAAGGTGGAGTTAATTCACCATTAGTAATTGGATCCTTATCAAAAGAAAATAATATTAAATACTATTGGATTGAAGGATTTAATGGGAGAAAGAAACTTGAAATTGAAGCGAAAAACATTAAAGAATTTAGAATTGATCCTGAGTATTACATTCCTGAAAAAAACAGAAAAAATAATTTTATAAAAACCTCAGGCATTTTAAAGAAAAGAAAGCCTTACAGAATCAAATTTATCGGTTCTATTGATAATCCAGAAACAGCGGAAATAAATTACTTGCCTGTTGTTGGCTATAACAACAACAATGGTTGGATGGCAGGATTGAATCTTAGTAATTATTTTTTATTTGAAAGGAAATTACAATTTGATGTTACTCCATTATATAGTTTTGGAAGTAAAGAACTCGCAGGTACAGCGAAAGCTGAATTAAATTTTCATTTTAATAAGATATTTAAAACAGTCAATTCATCCTTCAGAATTCGAAAATTTGCCTTTGAGAGAACGGATATTCCACTCAATTTTTACAAATTGGATAATACAACAAGTTTCATTTTCAAAAATCAGAATCCACGAAGCAGAATAGAGAATAAACTTATTTTTCGTTTAGCACAAATTGGAACTGAAACACAATTTTACAATTTACCTGACAAAAAAATTGATTATCGTTCTATTGGAGATTTGATTTTTTTTCATAATAATAAGCAGGTATTGCATCCGTACAATATTCAAATAAGATATCAAACAGGTAATCCAGGAAATCTTATTTTTTCTTCAGAAACATTTTCAAAAATTTCTCTTGAAGCTAATTTTCATATTACCACAGATTATAAAAATAATGGATTTGATGTTAGGATATTTGCAGGGAAAATGCTGAACCAAATAGATCAAATTGATACACGATTCAGAATGGGAGGAATTTATGGTTATCAGGATTACGCATTTGATTATTTATATTTTGACAGGAATGCTCAAAACGGAATTAATTTACAACAATTTATTGAAGAAGAAGGAGCATTTAAAACAAGGATGTTTTTAGGCCAAAGTAATTCACATTTAATTGCCCTAAATTTAAAGTCACCGAAGTTTAAGAAATTTATTGGGCTTTTTGCAGACCTAGGCACATGCGGTGATGATGGCCTATTAAATAATAAAGTATTGGCTGATATGGGTATTAATTTTGATTTCTTTAATCAGTCGATTTGTGTTTACTTGCCATTATTTTACTCGAAAGATATTAAATCAGGAATAGTTGCCAACGACTGGAGTTTTGGTGAAAGAATTATGATCAGTATGAGATTGGATAGACTGAATCCAAAATCTTTATTTAAAGGACTGGTTGATTTCTGATGAAAAAAGAAAAAATATATTTTGCAAGCGACTTCCACTTAGGGGCTCCTGACCAACATACAAGCCTAAAACGTGAAAAACTAATTTGTGAATGGCTAACTATTGCGGGGCAGGATGCAAATGAAATATATCTTGTAGGGGACCTTTTTGATTTTTGGTTTGAACACCGATATTCAGCCCCGCAAGGTTATACAAGATTGCTTGGGAAAATTGCTGAATTAACTGATAATGGTGTTAATATATATCTTTTTACAGGTAATCACGATATGTGGATGTTTGGATATCTTGAAAAAGAGTTAAATGTGAAAATATATCGTGAACCAATCTTAAAAAATTTTAACGGCAAAAAATTTTTAATTGGGCACGGAGACGGACTGGGTCCAGGCGATAAAATTTATAAGTTTTACAAGTGGTTTTTCATTAGTCCATTTTGGCAATGGTGTTACGCGAGGCTACATCCAAATTTTTCAATGTGGTTGGGAAATTCATTCAGTAAATTCAGCAGAAAAAATAAATCAGAAACCGATAAAAAATATTTGGGTGAGGACAAAGAATACCTCATTCAGTATTGCAAAGAAAGATTAAAAAAAGAAAAAATAGACTATTTCATATTCGGTCACAGACATCTTCCACTTCAAATTAAGCTGAATGAAAATTCAGAGTACATAAATTTGGGTGAGTGGATTTCCTATAACAGCTATGCTGTTTATTCTGAGGGAAAACTAGAGCTCTGCTACTTCAAAAAATAAAAGCTTATCAGTTTTCCGATTTTAATTTATTTATGATCTCCTCAATATTCAAATTTATTTGGTTTCCGGTTCCAATATTTTTAATAGGATAAATCCTTGAATTAATTTCATCACTTCCTACAAATATAATGTAGGGGATTCCTTTTTTCTCAGCGTATTCAAATTGCTTTTGGATCTTTTTGGTTGTTGACGGATAAATTTCACAGCTTAAACCAGAGGCACGAAGAAGCTTAGCCAATTTCAGACAATGACTCGCCTCATCCTTCCCGAAATTTGCAAAAAGCACTTTCAAAGCTTCATCTTTAAATTCATCAGAATTAAAAAGATTTAGTTCTTCCATAACGTCATAGGTTCTGTCTATGCCAAATGAAATCCCAACACCTGAAAGTCCGGGTACACCAAAAATACCGGTAAGATCATCGTACCTTCCTCCTCCTAAAATACTACCCTTAAAATCTCCCTTATTGGTTTTAACTTCAAATATACTTCCGGTATAATAATTTAAACCTCTAGCCAAAGTCAAATCAATCTCAAAGGATATCATCTCAGAATTCAAATTTATATCATTCAATATTTCCCGTATTTCTTCAATTCCCTTCAAACCGTTCTGTGATGTACTTAAATAATTTTCCAATTGAGACAAACGTTCATTGTTATCACCTTTTATATTAAATAAAGGAAGCAGCTTTTCAATTGAATTTTTTGAAAGACCCTTTTCATTCAGTTCTTCAATTACTTTTTCCAATCCGATCTTTTCCAATTTATCAATCGCAACAGTAATATCAATTATTTTTTCAGGTGCTTCAATTACTTCTGAAATTCCTGTCAAGACTTTTCTGTTGTTCATTTTTATGACTACAGGAATTTTTAGTTCATTGTATACATCCTGCATCATCTGGACCAATTCTATCTCATTCAAAAGTGAATCGCTGCCTATTACATCCGCGTCACATTGATAAAATTCTCTGTACCTACCCTTCTGTGGACGATCTGCACGCCAAACAGGCTGAATTTGATATCGCTTAAATGGAAATGTAATTTCATTCCTATGCTGTACAACAAATCTTGCAAATGGAACCGTTAAATCATAACGAAGAGCTTTTTCGGTAACATGCTCAGTTGTATAAGGTGAATCAAGCATCCTATCAAATTCCTTCCTTAAATTCTCTTTTTCTTTTGAATCGTTGATTCCTGAATTAAGAATTTTAAAAATCAATCGATCTCCTTCTTCTCCGTATTTACCCATTAAGGTTGAAACATTCTCCATTGCAGGAGTTTCAATCTGTGAAAACCCATAGAGTCTAAAATGTTTTTCTATAACAGAAAAAATGAATTTTCTTTTTTTCATCTCTTCAGGTCCGAAATCCCTGGTTCCTTTTGGTATGGAAGGCTTCATTTTTAAAATTAGTTCAATTCTGAAAATAACATCTTTTTTTTCGGAATAATTCCTTTATCCGTTTGCAATAGAGTACAACATTCTGTTACTGCATCATGCTCAAAAAACAAAATCCAATTTTCATTTACACCACGCTTCAAAACTTCTGCTTTTTCTTTCATCGTTTCCAATGGACGAACATCATAAGCCATAACCCAGGGCATTCCGATATGATGTGTACATGGAAATAAATCTGCAGTAAATAAAATCTTATTGTTGTTATATGTAATTAAAGGAAGCATCATTGCCTCTGTATGACCATATGTAAATAAAACTTCAACACCGGGAATAAATTCTCCAGGACGATGTATCATTTTCAATTGACCACTTTCTTTTATTGGAAGTATATTTTCTTTAAGAAAGCTGGCTTTCTCTCTTGGATTCGGATCAGTTGCCCAATTCCAATGCTGATGATTGCACCAATAGGTTGCATTTTTAAAAGCCGGAACTGCCTTAGTTTTATTAGAATCTGCCCATTTGATACTACCACCACAATGATCAAAATGTAAATGAGTCAAAAAAACATCAGTGATGTCATCAGGAGTAAAACCATATTTACCTAAAGACTTAACTAGATTATCTTCACCATGCAGAAAATAATGCCCGAAGAATTTTTCATCCTGCTTATCACCCAAACCATTATCCACCAAAATTAATCTGCCTTCAGTCTCTATGAGTAAACAACGCATTGACCATGAGCACATATTGTTTACGTCAGCAGGATATTTTTTATTCCACATACTCTTTGGTACTACACCAAACATAGCACCTCCATCCAACTTAAAATTTCCAGTGGGGATAGAATACAATTTCATTTTCAATATTCAATTAATTTTAACAATGCCTGCTTAAAGCGTTTCTTTCCAAGAAAATTCATTTCGAGATCCGCATTCATAGGCACTGGAGTATCAAGACTACCAATACGCATAACGGGAGCATCTAGATATTCAAAACAATTCTCTGCAATTAAAGAAGCAATCTCCCCTCCTATCCCACCGGTAATTGTGTCTTCGTGCAGAACAATCACCTTTCCCGTTTTCTTAACCGATTCAAAAATACTTTCTTTGTCTAAAGGACATAAAGTTCGTAAATCAATTAAATCAGCGGAAATATCAGGCTGCTCATTTAAAATTTCTATTGCCCAATGTACTCCTAGTCCGTAAGTAATAATTGAAATTTTATCGCCCTCACGAACTTTTCTTGCAACACCAAAAGGAATAGTATAATAATCATCATAAACTTCTTCGGTTACACTTCTGTAAAGCGCTTTGTGTTCGAAAAACATTACAGGATTCGGATCTTCAAAAGCTGTCAATAAAAGTCCTTTTGCATCAGAAGGAAAAGCTGGGTAAGCAATTTTTAATCCTGGTGTATGAAAGAACCAGGCTTCATTACTTTGTGAATGAAAAGGACCTGCCGCTACTTGCGCGCCTGTTGGCATTCTTACCACAACATCTGCATGCTGACCCCAACGATAATGAGATTTTGCAAGGTTATTAACGATTTGCGTTATGCCTTCAGAAACAAAATCTGCAAATTGCATTTCTACCATTGCTTTATGACCATTGATGCTCAAGCCAAATCCAGAACCCAATATGGCAGATTCACACAAAGGAGTATTTCTCACTCTCTCCTTTCCGAACTCCTCAACAAAACCTTCTGTAATTTTAAATACTCCACCATATTCAGCTATGTCCTGCCCCATAAGAACAAGATTTTTATGCTTATGCATTGCTAATCTTAACCCATCAGAAATTGCATCAATCAATCTCTTTTCAGATTTTTTCCCATCGGCTTTAGTAGTTTGAAGTTGAAATGGGGAATAAATATCTTTCAACTCGGTTTCAGTATTTACATCCGGTATTTTTTCAGAGAAAGTTATTTCTAAACCTTTATCAATTTCATCTTTAAATTCCGCTCTAATTTTTTCAATAGTTTCTTCACTAATTACTCCTTCCTCTAAAAGATATTTTTCAAAATTACTTACCGGATCCTTTCTACCCCAAACATCAAATAACTCCTTAGGGATATATTTTGTTCCGCTCGCTTCTTCATGTCCTCTCATTCGGAAAGTGATACATTCCAATAGAACTGGTCGTGGATTCTTTCTTATTGAATCTCCTATTTTTTTAACTGCATCAAAAACCTCCAATAAATTATTACCATCCACCTGAACACCCTCAATTCCGTAACCTATAGCCTTATCAATAAATTGCTTGCAACGAAATTGCTCGTTACTTGGAGTGGACAAACCATAACCATTATTTTCAATTACGAAAATTACAGGGAGGTTCCATACTGCCGCAACATTTAAACTCTCATGAAAATCACCTTCACTGGTTCCACCATCTCCTGAAAAAACAGCAACTGCTTTTTGTTCTTTTCTTAGTTTATATGCCATGGCTATGCCGTCTGCTACACCCAACTGAGGTCCGAGGTGAGATATCATTCCCACAATTTTATATTCCTGTGTACCAAAATGAAAAGATCTGTCTCTTCCTTTTGTAAAACCACCTGGCTTCCCGGTGAATTGAGAAAATAATCTATTTAGCGGAATACCTCTGGTTGTGAACAGCCCAAGATTTCTATGCATAGGCAAAAGGAATTCATCTTGCTCCATTGCAGATGCAACACCAACGGCAATTGCCTCCTGCCCAATACCTGAGAACCACTTTGCTATTTTTCCCTGACGAAGTAAGATGAGCATTTTCTCTTCGATCATCCTTGGTTTAAGGATATTTCTGTAGAGTGTAATTAATTCTTTATCTGACTTATTTTTTTTATCAAATGCTACAGGCATTTCAGCAGTTATCATGATTTATAAAATAGATTTTGTTTCTTACAAAGTTAGTCCTTTGTATTAATAAGTTACCCTGTAAGACAGCTTTTTTTCCTTATTTTTGAAACACAACATGATTAGCAAATTAAGACAATATTACGCTCTGATTTTATTCATTTTAGGAGTATTTATTTTATTTTTTTTTAAACATAATGATCTTAATTTACCATTTTATTGGGACGAAGGTTGGGTTTATGGCAAAGCTGTAAGAATTATGGCTGATGCTAGAATAAGCATTATGCCGAATGCTTTAAATTACGAAATCGGAAGAGGTCATCCATTATTATTTCATGTAGGATTTGCTACATTCTTAAAAATATTTGGAAATACTATTTTGAATGCACATATTTTAGCATTAATTATTTCTTGCTTACTTCTTTTAGTAATCTATTTAATTGCAGAAAAAACCATTAAAGTAAAATCAGGATGGATCATAAGTCTATTAGTATTAATACAACCCGTTTTTATAGCACAAAGCGGATTGGTGTTGCCGGAAGTTCTATTATCCATTTTTATCTTGCTATCAATCTATGGCTTCACTTTCGAGAAAAAATGGTTATTATTTATTTCATTATCAATCGCAATTTTAATTAAAGAATCAGCTATAGTTGTATTTGCATTATTGAATTTTGTAACAATCATTAATTTTTTTTCTAAAAAATGGAACCCTAGAATTTTAATTTCAAAATTATTTTGGATTAATATACCATTGAGTTTTTGGTTCATTCATCTTTTGCTCCACAAAATTCAGTTTGGCACATTTCTTTTTCACGAACATGCCGACTACGTTTCATTCAAGTGGAGTGAAATGTGGCCTAAATTAGAACGTGTTTTCTATTTTGTTTTTCTTGCACAGGGAAGAAATATATTATCATTAAGTTTTATTTCAATTATAATATATCAGTTTATTAAAAAAGATAAGGGAATAATAAGTGACAAATTTTCAACTAATTCAATTTTTTTTATAATATTGTTTATTCTCTTTAGTTCTCTGAATTACTATAGTGACAGATATGCTTTTGTATGTATTGTGTTATTTAATATGGTTTTCTTTAAGACAATTATACTAAGTTCAATCAATAAGGCTATTAAGATATTTATAATTTCAGTAGTCTTTATTTCTTATGGCTACGCCTTGACATCAAATCCAGGTAACAGTGATGTAAATCCTAGCTATTCAAATGTTGTAAAAAATCATCAAGAAGCTATTAACTACATGATGAAAAATCTAAATAGAAATGATACAATTTACGTGTGGTTTAACATGAAAGAGGAACTTCAAAATCATTATGGCGGATTTGTTCCAAGTGATTTCTATTTTAAAAATCTCAAAACACATGCATCAGACCCATGCAGATATTATCTTTTTACCAACATTGAAAATCCTGATGAACTTAATAATTTTACAAAAGAATTTAGGCTTGAGAAGGTGAAAAAATTTGAAACAAATCAGGCTTGGACAATTCTAATGAAAAAACCCTAGAAAAAATGAAAAAAAAATTATACTATTTTCTGAGTACACTTAGTTTAATTGGTACTCTTCAATCTCAACTGAAACCTATAATGTTTCAATTAAAGCCTGACACGATTATTCGTTGGAATTATTTTTTTGGTGATGAATTTTCTAATTCTGATATTAATGATGAAAAATGGCATCGTGGTTATCCATGGGGAGGACTTTCAATTGCGGAAGATGAGTATGCCGATCCTAACAACCTTAAACTGAAAAATGGCATTCTTGAACTATATGCAAACCGAAGCAATGAACTTAAGAAATTTCCTGATTGGATGATAGATTCCAATGCAATGAAAAAGTACGGCAAAAAATTAATTGATGGAAAATATCCTTTAAAGTTTACAGGTTCTGCTATATGGAGTAAAAATCCAATTCGTTACGGATATTTCGAGTGCAGATGTAAAATGCCTGCAGGTAAAGGATTGTGGCCTGCATTCTGGTTATATGGCGGAAACCCGAATGATGAAATTGACTTTATGGAATTAAAAGGTGAAAGGCCAAATGAAATTCATGTGGATGTTCATTGCCCCGAAAGATGCGACGGAGGCTATCCGGGAATCTTAGGACTTCCAAAAAATTGGGGCGAATGGGTTAAAGTCAGTTCAAATATTAATCAAGAATGGAACATAGTTTCCGGAATATGGATGCCCGGTTACGTAATGTTTTATTTAAACGGTGATCCGCTTGCCTACTTCAAGGGAAGTTTTAAAAATTCTATGAATGTTATTGCCAACCTCGCAGTAGCCGTCGACGGAAGAGCATTTAAGCCTGGACCCGATGCAAATACTCCTTTTCCGGCTAAAATGGAAGTGGATTACATCCGGGTTTGGAAAGTTCCTGAAGATTCTGCTTTTATGCAAAGAAATATTTTGAGCTTTGATTTTGATGAAAACACCAAAAATTTGAATCTGTCAAAATCAGAACTTCCCAAGTTTAAAAAGGTAAAACCTTATATGAGAAAAAAGAAAAAGATGAAAAAAGAACTTGGTTTCATTTCATTTTATCCAATGAGTAACAGTTTATACAAAATAACAAATAATTCAGGTATTAACTTTAGTTTTAGAGTTATAGTGAAAAATCAAAAAAATGAAATCATTAAGGAGCAAAATTTTAGTGAAGTTTATTCCACTCTTGATCTAAAAGATGTACATGGAAAAACGATGATTATACTTCAATATGGAGATAAACAAAATCAGTTTCATTTAGAAATGAATTAATTATATAAATGAAAAAAGTTTCAGCAATCATTAATATTTTATTCGATTTGCTTTTTTTTAGTTTATTACTTTTTGTTATTTCCAATACAGAAATGGGTACATATCTCGTGTCGCAGGCGGTAGGTCAAATTAAAATCATTTTTTTATCCGAAGATATTAATGAGCTTAAAATAAATGGTAAATTTTCAGCAGAACAACTTGAAAAGCTGAAACTGATAGATGAAATAAAATCTTACTCAGTTGAACAACTAAATTTTAAACCAAGCAACAGTTACACATCATTTTATGATCAAAAAAACAAGAGTTTAATCTGGAATGTCACAGCCTGCGACCCTTATGCCTTTAATGCATATGATTGGAACTATCCTATTTTGGGCAAATTGAGCTACAAAGGTTTTTTTGATTCAATTAAAGCAGTCAAAGAATATAGTAAGCTAAAAAGCTTGGGATATGATGTTGATGTATCAGGTGTACAAGCATGGTCAACTCTAGGATATTTGGATGATCCTATATTTTCCGAAATGTTAAAAAAACCTAAAGGAGAGTTGTGTGAATTAATTTTTCATGAGCTATTTCATGGCACAATTTATGCTCCAGGAGCGGCTGAGTTAAATGAAAATCTCGCTGAATTTGTTGCAAAAAATGCCACCATTAGATTTTTAAAATCTGACAATATAAACCTTACTGAATATACAAAGAAAATGGAAAAAGAGAAATTCATTAATAGAATAATGTTGAATGGAATTGACACTTTGACCAAAAAATACAACGGAATTAATTCAGGAGAAATATCAACCGCAAAGGCGGAGGAATTAAAGAAAAGGGAAATGAATAGAATACTTGAAAATTTGAAAGAATCTAAGCTCATTAAAATTCAATCAATGGAGAAAATCACAAAAAAATTAAGCACTTCAGGAAATGCCTACCTAATGCATTTTAAAAGGTACAATTTTTTGGAGGACTCTTTAAATCGAGTCCTTGACGAAAGGTTTAATGGTCGTTTGGACCTCATGATTTTAGATTTAAAAAGAAACATATCATCAATATAAAAATGTAATTTTGCTAAAAACAGAAAAGAAAATGAAAAAATACATTTACCTGTTTATATTTATGGGAGTGCTGAATGCATTTGCCCAAAAAAAATCCTCACCTACAGGACAGAAGCTCGAGAAAACCGATCTTACTTCTAAACCTTATGAAATTAGGTTTAATGTTAAAGGAGCAAAGGATACGTTGATGTATCTGGCCATATACACCTTTGATAAACAATATTTAATTGATACTGCTGCAAAAGCCAAAGACGGAAGTTATACATTCAAAAAGAAAAGAAATCTTGATAAAGGAATGTATATGCTCATCAGCCAAGGAAAAGGAAAATACATTGATTTAATTATAAATGAAGAAGATAAATTTACTTGTAGTTTTGACACAAGCGATGTAATCAGGAGTATGAAATTTTCAGGGTCTCCTGAAAATGATAGGTTTTTGGAGTTGGTAAAATTTATGGCCGTAAAAACAATGGACTATAATAATTTTAAATCTTCCATGAGACCGGGTTCTTCAAGCGATTCAACAAAACAACTAATTGAAAAAACAAAAAGTATCAATAAAGAAGTGGATGCATTCCGAAAAGAATTCTTAATCAAATATCCTAGTGGTTTTGTTTCTGATTTCATTCGTTTGCAAATGGAACCGGATGTTA
Source organism: Bacteroidota bacterium (assembly GCA_046302135.1). Taxonomy (GTDB): domain Bacteria; phylum Bacteroidota; class Bacteroidia; order B-17B0; family Aurantibacillaceae; genus AM-1111. The sequence continues at coordinate 11,364 of JBKCIQ010000054.1, forward strand.
GTAATCCTCCAAAAGCGAGTAATGGAAGACCTGATTCCGCATGGCAATATCAAACTTTCAAAAATAATTACTGGAAAGACATACCATTGGGGGATGAAAGAATATTACACACACCAATTTTCGGTGAGAAAATGAAAAATTATTTTCAAAAATCAATCCTCCAAATACCAGATTCTATAAACCAAGAGATCGGCAAGGTAGTCGATCGTTGTAAGCCCAGCCCGGAAATGTTTAAATGGGTTTTATACTGGTTGACCAATTGGAGTGAGACCAATAAGGTAATGGGCTTTGATGCCGTTTTCGTTTATATTGGTGAGCGTTATTATAAAACCGGACAGGTTGATTTCTATACTCAGGAACAATTAAAAAAGATAATCGATCGTGTAAATATTTTGGGTCCTTTACTTATCGGGAAAAAATGTCCTGAATTGCTTGCTGTTGACACTGTAGGAGCCAAACTCTGTATTAAACTCGGATTAGATAGTTGCAAAACAAGCGAGTGTCTTACTGGAAAATATATGTCCAAGAAAACGGAAATCGATGAAAAATTGATCTCTTTGTATGGTCAAAAAGCAAAATTTAAAGTGCTTTTATTTTGGGATGTTGATTGCGGACATTGCAAAAAAGAGGTTCCGATCATTTTTGAAAAATTCCAGGAACTGAGAAAAGAGGGAATAGACGTGAAAGTTCATGCGGTATACACACAACACGAATACACCAAATGGTTCAAAACATTAAAAGAAATGAAGTTATCAGATCCGAACTGGAAAAACGTTGTAGATGGAGTTCATTTACAAAATCTTAAAGAGAAATTTGATATTTTCAGTACTCCTGTAATTTATATATTGGATGAAACCAATACCATTAAATTTAAAAGAATTGGAGCTGAGCAATTGACAGATGTTATACATATTTTAGATGATCCTACAGGAAAAAAATACAAACCTTCAAAACCATCTACTGAAGTTAAAAAAGAAAAGGATTAATCTAAGTTGTGTTTCCTATCCGGTAAAACATTTTCCGAAGTCCATTCTTTTTTACTTACGAATTCTTGTTTCCTAACTGGGCAGTCATTTATTCTGCAAATTGCGCATGAAGACGGAATACAAGGGTCCGAATGAATAAATAAATCAACTTCATTATCAGAGTCTTTCTTAATTAGATTCTCAATTTTGGTAACTTCATCATGGGCTTCTTCTAAAGAGAAATAAAAAGGCAGAGTGATATGACAATCAATGTGGAGATAAGAACCATGCTTTAAAACCCTCAAGTTATGCATATCTATCCATTTCTCGCTTCTATTCTGATTAACATGATTGATGACGTTATTTACAACTTGCATATCCGTTTCATCTAATAAGTTTCCGACACTTTCCCTTACCAAATTAAATCCGGTATAAATAATCCAAAGGCCCAAAAAGACTGTGAGTAAATTGTCGATCCAAAATTTACCCGTAAGGAGAATAATTAGTAAACCTACAACCAAGCCAACAGTTGAAATCGTGTCGGAGACCAAATGCTTACCATCTGCAATTAATGTAGGGCTATTTTGTTTATTGCCATGGTTAATTAAAACTCTTCCCATAATAAAATTCACCAATGCCGTAAAAACAGAAAGCCACAATCCAAAATCAATTTGCTCCAGGACTGTTTTATGAAAAAAACCATATCCGGCTTTTATCACCATACTGATTCCTGCAATAAAAATTAGTGAGCCTTCAATTCCAGCGGAAAAAAATTCAATTTTACCATGACCATATGGGTGATCAACATCCTTTGGCTTTGAGGCATAATGAACACTAAATAGTGCAAAAAATCCTGCCACTACATTAATTATACTTTCCAGTGCATCGGTTAAAATAGCGTTTGACTTTGTGATATACCATGCAAAAAATTTGATAACCATCAGAAGAACACCGATAATTACAACAATTAACATTATCCTAGTTTTGGAAAACATCAATTTAAAGTTTTACAATTGGAAAATTTCATTTTTCACAGGTATCAAAACATCTTTAAAACCAACTTTATTTAATTTTTTTAAAAATTCAGATTTTGCATTTTTCTCCCCATGAACCAAAAAGACTTTTTTAACCATTTCCTGCTTTTGACACGAAAGATATTTTAATAATTCTTCATAATCTGCATGAGCACTGTATGAGGAAACATTTTCTACATCAGCTTTCACTTCGAAATAATCACCAAAAATACGTACCGACTTTTTTCTTGCGAGTAACTCACCTCCAAGAGAATTTGGAGAACAATATCCGGCAATAAGTACCGTATTTCTTGAGGAACCTACGGCGTGCATGATGTGATGTTTGATTCTTCCTGCATCAGCCATTCCGCTAGCAGATATTATTATGCAAGGTTCATTTTTGAAATTAAGTTTTTTGGATTCTTCAGCGCTCTTGATGTAGTGTAAGTTATTGAAACCAAAAGGATCAGGATCTTTTTTTGCATATTCCTGAATATTATCATTTAGCAACTCTAAATTGTCTCGCATAATATCAGTTGCATTGGTACTCAATGGGCTATCAACATAGACATTAATTGGTGGAAGCAATCCTGCATTTTTCATTTTATCCAATGAAAAAACAATTTCCTGAGTTCTGCCGATACTAAATGCAGGAATAATTAGTTTTCCTTTCTTCTCTATACAAGTTTTTCTAACCAGATTAAGCAATACCATTTCGCCATCGCTATGTTTTTCATGCAATTCATCCCCATATGTAGATTCGCAAATAATATAATCTGCCTGAGGAAAACTTTCAGGTGACTTCAACAAAAGATCATTGTACCTGCCAACATCGCCTGAGAATGAGAGATTTATTTCTTTCTCTTCTTCAAAAAGTTTTAAATGAATACTTGCGCTACCTAAAATATGACCTGCATCCGTAAAAATAAATTCTACTTCGTCGCAAAGTCGAAATCTTGTATGTAGCGGTACAACTTTAAAAAGTTTAAGACATTTCTCCGCATCATTAGTTGTATAAAGTGGTTTAATCGGTGTAAGATTTTCCTTTGCTCTTCTTTTATTTACAAACTTTACATCTTGTTCCTGGATGTGCGCGGAGTCTTGAAGTAAAATTTCACATACTTGAAAAGTTGCGGGTGTGCAGTAAACTTTTCCTCTGAATCCTTTTTTAAAAAAATATGGAATTAGACCTGAGTGATCTATATGAGCGTGTGAAAGAATAATTGCTTCAATTTTTTCAGGATCTTCAGGGAATTCCTGGTTTAAAAATGCTATCTCTTTTCCTCTCCCTTGATACATTCCACAATCCAGAAGATAGTTTTTTCCTTTTGTTGTGGTCAATAAATGTTTACTTCCTGTTACCTGGTCAGTGGCACCAAAAAATTTCAACTTCATAAGAAAAATTTAAATAAAGTTAGATAATATCATTAACGTTATAACAAAAAAATACTAGACCATTAATAAATGCTATTAAATGCATTTAAAATAATCAAATGGCTCTAGACAATCTAAACATTTATACAGCGCTTTACATGCAGTACTTCCAAATGCACTGACCATATCTGTGTTCTTAGATTTGCAACGAGGACAAACTATTTTTTTTTCTTCACCTGTTATAAGTGATTTATCAGGCGAAGACTTTATAGGAGGGGCTATTCCGTATGCAAATAATTTTTTCTTTGCAGATTCAGTAATCCAGTCGGTTGTCCAGGCAGGATTGTAAACAGTAACAACTTTTGAATTTAATATTCCGGCATTGTTTAGTAACTCGTAAATATCATCTTCCATCTGTTTCATTGCAGGACAACCGCTGTAGGTTGGAGTTATATAAACAACATAATTGCCTTCTATAAAATCAACCTTTCTCAACACTCCCAGTTCAGCAATATTTATAACAGGAATTTCTGGGTCAGGAATAACAGAAACCAATTGAAAAATCTCATCAGTTGTTCTCATATAAATATAATTAGGAAACAGCACTTTCCTCAGCCTCTTTATCTAAATGTTGCTGAACAACTTCTATCGCATTATTAATTACGTCACTTAATGCAGTTATGAAGGTTCCTTCATCCGCAATATTGATTGCATGTTTAATGGCATCTGTTTCCTTAGGAATAATTTCGTAGGTAACATTCTTTTCAACTGATTTTATACCTTCAAGTATTAAACCGATTATTTCATCTTCTGTTCTACCTCTTAAATGTTTTTCTTGACGAATAATGATGTGGTCGAACATTCTTGCAGCAATCGCCGCGCAATCCCTAATATCTTCATCTCTTCGATCACCGACCCCGGCAATAATTCCAATTTTATGACTAGAATTTATACTTTGAAGAAAATCCTCTATGCCAAGGTAACCTGCTGGATTATGTGCGAAATCAATCATTACTTTGAATTTTCTGAAATTGAAAATATTCATCCTCCCTGGCGTTTGCGCCGCACCCGGAATAAAAGTATCCAATGATTGTTTTATATCTTCTGTTTTAAAACCCCATAAGTAACTAGCAAGTGTGGCGGCAAGGACATTTGCTATCATGAATTTTGCTTTTCCATTCATAGTTAATGGAATGTGAGAAGCTTTGTCTACTCTCATTTTCCAATCGCCTTTTTTTATAGTTATGAAACCATTTTCATATATAGCTGCAATTCCACCTGTCTTACAATGCTCAGTAATAACAGGAGAATTCTCATTCATGCTAAAATAGGCAACTTTACAATCCAGTTCTTTTGCTATTTCAACACAATTTTCATCCTCAGCATTTAGTACCGCCCAACCATCCTTCTTTACACTATTTACAACAACAGATTTAACTCTTGATAAATCTTTAAGATCGTGTATATCACTTAGCCCCAAATGATCTTCTTGTATGTTGGTAATGATACCAATATCACATCTAGAAAATCCAAGACCTGCTCTTAATATTCCTCCGCGAGCAGTTTCAAGAACTGCAAATTCAACAGTAGGATCTTTAAGAATAAACTCAGCACTCAATGGTCCTGTAGTGTCTCCTTTTTCGAGCATGTGATTTTGCACATAGATTCCATCACTTGTTGTGAAGCCAACCTTATATCCGTTGTTTTTCACAATATGAGCAATCAATCGTGTTGTAGTTGTTTTTCCATTAGTTCCTGTTATGGCAATTATGGGAATTCTGGATGGTTTTCCAGGAGGATATAACATATCAAGAACAGGAGCCGCCACGTTCCTTGGCAACCCTTCAGATGGAGCCAAGTGCATTCTAAATCCGGGAGCTGCGTTAACCTCAAGAATAACTCCACCACTCTCTTTTAGCGGTTGAGTTAAATTGTTTGCCATAATATCTATTCCACATACATCTAAACCAATAACTCTTGAAATTCTTTCCGCGAGAAAAATATTTTCCGGATGCATCAGCTCTGTAACATCTATAGAAGTACCACCTGTACTTAAATTTGCAGTTGACTTTAGGTAAACGATTTCATCTTTCTTTGGTACAGTTTCAAGATTATAATTTTTCTTTATTAATAAATCAGTGGTATCTCTATCTACCTCAATTTCTGTAAGTACATTTTCGTGTCCATAACCTCTTCTCGGATCTTTATTTGTAATTTCAATTAATTGCTGTATCGAGTGTTTACCATCTCCCACTACATTTGCGGGTACACGTTGCGCAGCAGCAACAACTTTGTTATCAATAACAAGAACACGAAAATCAAAACCGGTTATGAATTTCTCAACAATAACTCTTCTTGAATATTTTTTTGCAAAAGCTAGTCCTGCAACCGCGTTATCCCAATCGTTCACATTAATGGAAGCTCCTTTTCCATGATTTCCATCTAATGGTTTAATAACTATCGGATAACCTATTCTGTCAATAGTTTTTTGTAAATCTTCTTCATCAACACAGATATCTCCTTTTGCAACAGGAATAGATGCGGCATCGAGCATTCTCTTTGTTTCTTCTTTATCGCACGCAATATCTACAGCTATATTACTTGTCTTGCAAGTTATTGTTGCCTGAAATCTCATTTGATGCACACCGTAACCCAACTGAACGAGAGAATTGGTTCCTAGCCTTATCCAAGGAATATCTCTTGCAACTGCTTCATCAACTAAACTTCCGGTACTCGGGCCCAGACGAACATTTTCTCTTATTTCCCGCATCTTTTTAATATCTGCAACGAGGTCATAACTATCTCCTTTTATTAATGCTTGAGCAATATTTACCGCTGACTCAGCCGCAAAAATCCCAACTTTTTCCTCAACATAGCTGAAAACGACATTGTAAACACCACGAGTTTTTGTTTCTCTAGTTCTACCAAAACCAGTCTCCATACCTGCAAGAGATTGCGTTTCAAGCGCAATGTGTTCTATTACGTGACCCATCCAAGTTCCTCGTTCAACTCGTTGAAAAAAGCCACCCCTTACTTCCTCCGAACATCTATGCTCAATCATTGATGGAAACATTTTTTCTAATCGTTCTCTGAAACCGGAAATTTTATTTGTAGGAAGTTCTTCCATTTCTTCTAAATCCAATCTCATCTGTATAAGTTTTTTTCTACGAACGCTCCAGATATTGGGACCTCTTAGTGCCTGAATACTTATAATTTTCATTTCAGTAAATTTTAATGCTAATTGCAAGATAAGTTTTATTTTGAAGAAAGTGAAATAATTTACCGATTTACAGGATTAAAAATATCTTTTCACACACTTGATTTAATAAATGATTGAAATACGCTAAAAAGAAGAAGAGTTTTTTAAATACTTTTACGTTATGAGTCCAAAAGGAAAACTTATTGTAATAGGTGGAGCAGTAGATAAAGGAAGCTTCACTGAAAAGGATTTTGATCAACTGGTTGAAAAAAATCTGAACTTTTTTGAAACCGGAATATTAAAAAGAATAATTATTGAGTCAGAAAAAAAAGAAGATTCATCAATTGAAATTATTACAACCGCCTCAAAAATCCCAAGGGTAGTTGGGCCGGAATATGCAAGAGCTTTTGAATATCTTGGAGCAAAAAATGTTAATGTTTTACACATCGAAAACAGAGAAGAAGCATTAAGCGATTCCATTGCAGAAAGGGTTAAAAAAGCCAATGTTATAATGTGCACAGGCGGAGACCAACTTCGTCTTACTTCAATACTTGGTGGAACGCAGGTACATGACTTATTACTAAAAAAATACCAGGATACTAATTTTATTTTCGCAGGAACATCTGCAGGTGCGGCTGCCGCATCAGCAAGTATGATTTATCAAGGTTCAAGTAGTGAGGCGCTACTAAAGGGAGAAGTTAAAATTACAAGTGGGCTAGGCTTAATTGAAGACGTTGTAATTGACACTCACTTTGTACAAAGAGGAAGAATTGGCAGATTATTTCAAGCGGTTGTAAGTAATCCTAAAACTTTAGGAATTGGATTAGGTGAAGATACCGGACTATTAATTTCTGAAGGCAACAATATGGAAGCAATCGGCTCAGGTTTGGTAATATTAGTTGATGGTAGAAATATTAAAGACACGAATATAACTTCTGTAGAAATGGGATCTCCGATTTCAATTAAAAATCTTGTGGTACATGTTTTAAGTAAGCATGATAAATATAATCTTAGCAAAAATGAAATGACAATTCATGTTCAAATTTCCACCAATTAATTTATAAAAAATTTAATAATTAGTACCTCTAAATAAAACCTTTAGTTTTCTTTTAATTTTTCTTATTTCATTTTTTTATAATAATCCTTAGATTTTAGGATAAGTTAATTATCAATAGCAGGTGAATAGAAAAAACAGATTATTTTTGTATAAAACTTTCTAAAACCTGAGTTCAAAAATAGCCATAGTTTCAGTAATAAATGATTTAGCTACTGATCAGAGAGTTCAAAGAACTTGTTATGTTCTAAAAGAAAAAGGGTTTACTGTAATTCTTATCGGAAGAAGATTAGCAGATAGTCCCAATATAGATCACATACCATTCAAAAGTATTCGTGTGAAAATGTTATTTACTAAAGGACCTTTATTTTATTTTTTCTATAACGTAAGACTGTTTTTTCTGCTGGTAACAAAAAAAGCAGATTTATTGATTTCAAACGATTTAGATACGTTGATTCCTAATTTTATAGTTTCAAAAATAAAAGGAACAAAAATCATTTATGATAGCCATGAGATATTTACAGAGGTTCCCGAATTACAAAATTCAAAATTCAAAAAAAAGATATGGGAACAAGTTGAATCATTAATTATTCCACGTTTAAACCATTGCATTACAGTTAATCAAAGCATTGCAAATTATTTTCAAAACAAATACAATGTTAAGTTTCATGTTATTAGAAATATCCCTATTGAGCAAAAAACAAAAGAAAAAATAAGATCAAGAAATGAATTGAATCTTCCTGAAAACAAGAAAATAATTCTACTTCAAGGTTCAGGTATAAACATCGATCGAGGCGCAGAAGAACTTGTTGAAGCGATGCAACACGTTCCGGAAGATTATTTACTATTGATTATTGGAGGAGGCGACGTTATATCAATTCTTAAAAAAATGAGCAAAAGTTTAAACTTAGAAAGTAAAATATTTTTTTTACCTAAGATGAGTTCGAATAATTTATTTCATTACACCTGCAACGCCAATTTGGGAGTAACATTAGATAAAGACACCAATTTAAATTATAGATTCAGTCTTCCAAATAAAATATTCGACTACATTTATGGAGGAATTCCAGTTCTTTCCAGTAGACTACCTGAAATTGAAAAAATTATTTTGAAACACGATATAGGGACTTTTATTGAAAATCACAATCCTGTTCATATAGCTGAAAGAATTCAATTTTGTTTAAATTCAAATGAATATTTGGTATGGAAATCAAACATTAATGAAACAAAAAAATCTTACGGTTGGGATCAAGAGAAAAAAAATTGGGACGAAATAATTTGAGTTAAATATTATTGTCTTTAATGCTAATAACTTCAGAAATTATTTTTTTAAAAAAAATCACTAAATAGAAGATTATTTAAAAAACTTTTTATAATCTGGGTTATCAGGAGTAATTACAACGTAAATTGTATCAATTATTTTACCATTCACCATGTCTTGCTTCTTTAAATTACTGTTATTTTCATGAGTAGAAAAATTTTTGTCGACAATAATTACCGAGTCGATAAAGTGATTTGTTTCACCTCTATTTTGAAACAAATTTTTTCCGTAAGTTTCGTGATAAATTAATTTCACCTTCCAACCATAACTCGCAGCACTATCTAAGAAACGAACAGTTGTTTCTTTTTCATTATCACTATCTATAGAAAAATCAAATCCGTCTGCAGAGTTCATTCCCGTCTGGGTAATGTTTAAATGACCCTCCCATGTTTTCCAAACCATTCCTCTTTTTGAAAATTGAGTAACTAGACCTATTCTCTCACCGTTAGAGTAATTCTCACTACAGGAAAATAATGATAAAGCGATTCCAACAATCGCAATTAATTTAAAAATTGTATTATTCATGTTTACTTGATTAATCCTTATAATAAGGATATGAAAGCTAATTTCAATTATAATTTCATCAAGGCCTGTTCAAGGTCGCCTAACAAATCACCGGAATCCTCAATGCCAACACTCAATCTTAGTAAGGTGTCTACAACACCGGCCTTTTCGCGCTCTAGCTTTGGAATACTCGCATGTGTCATAGTCGCAGGATGGTTCACGAGTGATTCTACGCCACCCAAAGACTCAGCCAAAGAAAAAACCTTAAAGGATGAAGCCAATCTAAAAGTGTCATCTATGGTGGAATTTTTAGTTGTAAATGAAATCATTCCTCCAAAATCCTTCATTTGTTTTTTTGCTACTTCATGATTTGGATGATCAGGAAAACCCGGCCAATATATTTTTTCAACCTTTGGATGATTTTTCAAAAATTCAGCCACCAGCCTACCGTTATAACAATGTCGCTCCATTCTTAAATGAAGCGTTTTAATTCCTCGTAAAACCAAGAATGAATCCATTGGTCCAGGGTTTGCACCGCAAGAGTTCAGAATAAAATATAATTTTTCGTGCAAAAGATCGTCATTCATTACCAAAGCACCCATCACTACATCGCTATGCCCACCAAGATATTTTGTTACTGAATGCATTACGATGTCCGCACCAAGAGCTAATGGATTTTGTAAATAGGGCGAGGCAAAAGTATTATCTACAGCCAATAATATTTTGGCATTTTTTGCAATATTAGAAACTGCTGAAATATCAACTATTTGCATGGTCGGATTAGTAGGTGTTTCCAACCATATCATTTTTGTTCTTTCGTTAACTTTTGACCTCACTTCATCCGGGTTACCCATATTCACAAAGTGATATTTTATTCCAAAAGGTTCAAAAATTTTTGTGAACATACGATAGGATCCACCATATAAATCATCACCCGTTATCACTTCATCACCTGGCTTAAGGAGTTTCATAACTGCATCTACACTACCCATACCACTAGAAAAACAAATTCCATATTTACCTCCTTCCAATGCGGCGATACATTTTTCAAGAGCAACCCTTGTTGGATTTTTTCCGCGAGCATAACCATACCCTTTATTTTTTCCAGGTGATTCCTGAACATAAGTACTGGTCTGATATATAGGAGTCATTACTGCACCAGTTGACGGATCAGGCTCCTGACCCGCGTGAATTGCTCGGGTGCCAAAACCAAAATCGGAAAAATCTTTCATAAAATAGTTTTATGTAAAGATAAAGCATCCCACTTTAATTTTTTACCAAATATTTACCTTATGAAAAGATTTTAATTAACATTTATTTTAAACATAATTTGATGTTATGAACGGAAATAATTCTATTTCAATTTCTTTTAAAAAAAAAATTTATTAATTTATTTTGTAATAAAAATGAATAAAATTTATTACCTATCAGCTTGTTCAACATGTCAAAAAATCATTAAAGAATTGGGCATAAATGAACAAAACTTTTTAATCCAGGACATTAAAACCACCAAAATAACGTTGAAAGAACTGGATGAAATGAAAAAATTATCCGGAAATTACGAAACTCTTTTTAGTAGAGTCGCCATGAAATATAGATCTATGGGATTAAATGAAATGAAATTAGGCGAAAACGATTATAAAAAATATATATTAGAAGAATACACATTCTTGAAAAGACCTGTTATGATAATTAATGGAAAAATTTTTATTGGCAATTCCAAAAAAAATGTGGAAGCCGCAAAAGCAGAATTAAAAAAATAATTTTAAATGTATTTAAAGATCTGCTTAAGCTGATTAATTTTTAGAATATCACTTGAATCTTCTTTGAGGTGTTCACTACGATCGAAATGAATAGCTCGCATACCACAATTAATTGCTCCAATAACATCAATATTTAGGTCATCTCCAACCATTATCGAGTTTTCTAATCTTGAACATGCTGATTTAAGTGAAAATTCAAAAATCTTTTTGTCTGGCTTAGAAAAACCAATCTCTTCAGAAATGAAAATATTTGAAAAATATTCTTTAATCCCACAATTGTCTATTTTGATGTGTTGTACCTCACGAAAACCATTGGTTATAATATGAAGTTTAAAGTTATGACTCAATTTTTTTAAAACCTCTATTGCATCAGGCACCAAGATCTTTTGATATGGAGAGCGTTTAACGTACTCCTCTTCTAAAGTGTAACCTAATTCAAAATCATCGTAACCAAAGGACTGCATACTGTTGTAAAATCTGCTTGACCGAAGTTGTTCTTTAGTAATTTCATCCTTGCGTAATCTATCCCACAAAATATGATTAATTTTCTCATACTCCTGAATAAACTCTTCAAGCTTAACACCGCATCTGTTCTCTAAATTAAATTCAAGAAATAAATCAGTCAATACTAATCTTGAATTGGCATCGAAATCCCAGATTGTATTATCTAAATCAAAGAATATATGCTCAATTGTATTCTTCATCATTTCTTTTTTTCCATATTAATTTTCGAATTTTTGGCGGGTCTGTTTCTGAAAAAACAATTGAAATATCAATATAATAATTTCGCCCTTCTGTCAATTTTGTTATATCATATTTAACTCGTCTTTCTAAATCCATTATTTTACCTGACCCAAAGGCATCAAATTTTAATATTAAAGCACCCTTTATAATTAACCCATTACCATCTGATTTTCGAACAGTTAACAAAACATTATCAAATTCGTCATTGTATTTTATTTTCAAGGTATCGATAATATTAACAGTTGATTCCTCAATTTCTTTATACTTTTCAGTTTTTTTTATCTGATTCCCATTAGAATTTTCCGGAGAAAAATTGAAAGCCAAAAAAGGAAGGTAAAATACCAATGGAAAGACAAGTGAAATTAAAAACGCTCCACAATAATTAATGAAATGAAAATTTACTTTTTCTCTGCCTTCATCTTTTATTACTGTAGTTCCACAAAAATAATCGCCAAGTCGTTTATTAGAGTTAATTAGTAAGAACAAAATTTCAATTGGAAAAAAAATAGTAATCAAGTTTCTGAAAACTGATTTTAATGGTGAAACTGTTTGTAATGTATTAATTTCAACGACCTTCAGATTAAATATTTTTTTTCCTAAACTTTTACCACTTAAGCCATCTTTGAAATAAAACAAGGATTCAGTAAAAAGGTACATAATAATGATTAATTTATTTTGAAATATTCCATTTAAATTTAATGTGAAATTTTCTGAATTTGAAACAGTTAAATAGATAAATAGAAATAATAAAATAGTTCTAGAAAAAGAAACCAATAAAAAATCAATTAATGCAGAACCTATTCTTTTGTAGAATTCAGGATAAAAACTATTTAAATTAAATTCTTGAGTTTTTAACGACATTAATAATTCTTTTTAAGATTAGCCAAAAAGATTCACAATGGCATCTGCAAAATAATAGAATGTTATCACCCAAAAAATTGAAAAAAAACACAACCAAAATAAAGTTTGTCCTTTACTGCCAAAATACCTAATGCTTAAAAAAGATGAAAGTGGTATACTCAAAAAAAGTGGCCCGATACAACAAATACCAGGTGTTCCAAATCGCTTTTTTATTTTTATAATCAATCTATTTTTTTTTGTAAATTTTTTTTTGTTTTTATTTCGATTTGGAAATTTTTTGTTCAAATAATTCTCCCACCATTTCACAGCGCCGTCAAATAAAAGAGTAAATAAAATACTGCTGAATAAACATGATCCACCCGAAGCAATGAGTGTATCTAAAATAGAAAAGTGATAAAACCTTGCAAGTGCTACACCTGCTTTTGGCAGAACCATCGTTGTAAAAAAAACCTCAAAAAAATCCTGAATACCCACTAAAATAAATTAAATTTTCTCCCCAAAAGAAAGATCTCCGGCATCTCCTAGCCCCGGTACAATATATGCGTGTGCAGTTAACTCTTCATCTACTGCTGCAACCCAAATCTTTACATGTGAAGGTAAATGCTTGGTACAATATTCTACCCCCTGTCTACTTCCAATTGTAGCTGCAATATGAATTTCTTTTGGTATTCCTCTTTTTAGCAATGCTTGGTAAGCAAGTACCATTGAGGAACCTGTTGCTAACATTGGATCAGTAATTATGAGAATTTTATCAGTAAGATCTGGACAGGATAAATACTCAATAGCGATATCAAAAGTATTGTCTTTATGGTGTTTTCTGTAAGCAGAAACAAATGCATTCTGAGCTCTGTCAAAATAATTCAACATTCCGGAGTGAAGGGGTAAGCCTGCTCTTAAAATAGTTGCTAAAACTATCTGATCCTTTAGCCTAAAAGTTTCGGCAGTTCCAAGTGGTGTGGCGGTCTGGAATTGCTCGTAATTTAAATTTTTACTGATTTCATAAGCCATCACCTCTCCTATTCTTTCCATATTTCTTCTGAAACGCATGGGATCCTGCTGTATTTTAGAGTCACGAATCTCAGAAAGAAAATACTGCAACAAAGAATTATTTTTATTTAAAATGTTCACCATAAATTCATTTTAATCGGATTGAAATTAATAAAATAAATGACCTTTTGCAATGAAATTATTACGAAGAAACAAATATTTAAAGTTTTAACTTTCTTTTGTAGGAAAAATAATTTTGCTCATTTGCACCAAAACCTTTATAAAATCTTGCTAAGTCCTCATTATTGCTTCCCTCGAAATCCAATAGATCAAAATCATTCATTTTGTTCTGAATTATAAAATCTATAAGGTAAAACATAGCCATAAGATTCTTTCCTTCCTCATTTAGAGCTGAAAAGAAAAAAATAATCCTTTTTTTGTATTGAAGCAATATAACGCCACCCAATAATTGATCTAAATTGGAATATACACCTAAAGAATGAAGCATATCTCTTTCAGAAAATTTTAAAATCAAACTTTCTAAAGTAGAATAATTTTTCTCTTTTAAATGCTTAATTCCCTTACCTTTATTTTCGCGAAAAATTTGAATTAAATCTTTAAAATTACAGTCTTTAATTTTTAAATTGAACCGTTCAGCTTTTTTAATGTTCCTTTTACAATTATTAGAAAAGTTTTTGAAGATGTTTTCACTTTTTAAATCTAAAACTAAATTTGTCTGAGAAAGTAATTGAGGATGTACCTCTTTGCAGGTATGATTGATTAAAGTATGAATTTTTTTAAATTTTGTCGGGATAGAATCCAAAAAAATTAAAGTTCCTGAATTTCCATATACCCCCAATTGCTGAGTAAAAAAAGGATGATAAACATACCTAATACCCAATTTCCTTTTATAAGGTAATGGCATCACAGCATCATAATTCCCATAAACCAAACCACTCCACGATTCACAAACTACATTTAAATACCAAGAAAATGCATAAGGTAAACCTACACCGCTTTTTTCTATGCAAGCATCCCATAGATTAAAATCAATCTCATTATGTTCCAGATGCTGTATCATTTACACAATATTCATGAAGTTTAATGTAACAATCTTTCCATCCAGGATGAGATATTTCATCAAAGGCCCTGTCATGCCAAACTGAAATAAATGTTCCTCCACTTACTTTTATCTCATCAACTATGCTCTTTATTTCATCCCATGCCTCAGAAAAAGTTTTTGCTTGATAATCATAGAAAACAGAATCCATAACATGAAAAGGATAAAGTCTAAGAGGAGTGACTAAATCTTTACTTAAATCGAAAAAGTAAAATGGGTATGCTGTGCCGGCTCTGAATCCGTTACAGTTTGAAAATCCAATCGAAAAATCTTCAAATATTTCATTTTCCAACAATGCATTAAAGGTTTCAGGAAATTTTAGCCGAAGAAAATGTTGCCTTGAACGCGTAATATTTTTATTCATTGAACGAATAGAAGAAATTTCAATTTTCATCAAAGACTTATCATCGGATGAATGGTATGATGGATGAATTCCAAATAAAGCTGATGAATATAATTTATCAATTAATTTTTCGAATACATAATTTTTAGGCGGGAGACTTCTGTCAAATTTCCCTATTCGACTGTACAAAACAAAATATGTTAATGGAATATTGTATTTCTTTGAAATTTCAATTTGTTCATCATAATTATCAAAAGAATCTTTTTGCAATTTAAATAAAATAGATATTCTTCTTATGAATTCCTTAAAGTCTAAATTCAAAATATTTTTAATTGAGGCTCCTAAAAATCTTGAAAATGACTTTCCTTTAACATGATAAGCATTATCAACATCTATTGTAGATTGGTATAGAAATTCAGGTTTAATAAAAGAAATTTGGGAATACTTTTCAAATAATATATTTTCAAAAATTCTGATTACCTTATCAACGATAGGAATTTGTAGTATTCCATTTTTAAATGCGAAACTCTCCTCCGCTAAAAATCTTTGATGTTCATCAGATTTAAAATCAAGATACTCTTCGTAACGGGAAATAAAATAAAATACCATTGAAAAAATATCAAAAGGCAAATCACTTTTTCCCGTTTCAAAAATAATTGGAAGACCTTTGAATTTTGATGTTTTCAAATTCAAATCCCTAACGCCGTTTTCAGATAATAAACCGTAAGGGTAAACATGCAAACCTCTTGAAGAATCTTTAGAATAAGAAATAATAGCCGAATCTGTATCAGCCAAATTAATATCATCAATAATTTTATACTCCTGTTTTAAAACAATTGTAAAAACAAATTCGCATACATAAGTAAACCTTTCAGTTATATGTTCTGAATAAACAAAAATCATGATCTGCCTAAGGCTGATTTTACTACATGTTTAGCCCATTGTTTCATGTTGAAATAAACGAGATTTGCGGCTTTATTATCACGTATATCATGTTGCATTATTTTGTGTGCCTCGCATAAATCAAGTTCCTCAAGCCGTGATCCATTTACTTCTTTTGACCTCAAAATTCCTTTATTTAAAAAAATACCATGCAACGGATTTACATTGTTTATGTAACCTGATTTTTTTGCATATAGCGTGAATTTTATTTTTTCAGAATGCCCGTCTGAAAAAGTGTAATTGATCGGTATTTTTTTGAAACTTCTGTATTTCACATTTTCAATTTGCTCAGTATAATGTGCGAAAGTAAGCGAAGATTGTAAATCCAAATCAATAATAATCATGGTAGCGCACCGTTTATATAAAAAACCAAAAGGAGAGTCTTCCGAAAAAGAGTCAGTATTTTTGATGGAACAAAGTTCATTCTGGTATTTTCCCCAAACAGCAAAAGAATGCAAGGCGTTGAAAGTTCTTAAAAAACCTTCTTGTCTTAATGCGTATTGAGCCAATATACCTGTTATTGGTTGAGTATTAATGATGTCAAAGTAACCTTTTTTTCTCAGATCATAATTAAAGGTAGGAATCAGAAGCGTGCCATCAGTACCTAATTTTTCTAAAAAGGAATTTATAAATACTGATGGGTCAAATCTTTCGCCGTTTTTCCTTGCTGTGTTGGCGAGTTTTGTAATGTCTGCCGCAAGATAAATAATTGAACCCTTTTGAATATGAAAATAATCTGCAATTTTTTTGTAAGGAACATATTTATCCATCTCAAAATTTTAATCTCATTTGGTTCAATTCTTCTTCAAATCCCATTTTCTTCCAAAATTTTTCAGCAGTATAATTATTTTTTAATACTTGTAACTCTATGCTGTGTACATTTTTCTCTTTAAACCAATTTATCATTTCTGTAAACATCAAAGTAGCGGTATCCCCTCCCCTATTTGGTTTTTTAATGTAAAAATGAGCTACAGTTCCAATTCTTAGATTGCCAAGATAATCAGGAGATATTTTTAATTGCCCATGTGCGAATCCGATTGGTTTTCCAGAAAACTCAGCAATAATAAGAATAGATGTTTTACCCACACTTCTTTTTAAGGCGTCAAGCCACAATTCGTTTCCTTTTGATGCCAGAGGCAAGAGGCATTCACTCTCAGATAATTCGGAATAATATTCCAAGAACATTTCAGACAATTGATCAATTGCCTTATATGAATTATCTGCTATAAATATTTTCATCTAAGGAATTAAAGAATTTTCAATGATTTCTACAAGCTTACCAAATTTTGTAAACTCTGAAGGGTTATATTTTTCCAAATCAACATTAACCTTAAATTCAGATTCACAAATTCCAATTAAGTCAACAAAAGACAGTGAATCGAAAATACCTTCTTTGACAAGATCCGTATCATTTTTTAATGATATGGCATTAATGCCTAATAATCGGCACTGCAGATTTGACCTTTCCTGAATAAAATCTTTAATTAATTCCTTTCTCTGCATATTCTTTTTGATACCATTCTTTAATTGCGTTCCTGTCAATCTTTCGGTTAGAGTTATGAGGAAACTCTTTTAAAAATACAAAAAATTTAGGAATCATGTAGGTAGGAAGAAGTTCTGATAATTTTGATTTAATAGTTGAAATTTCTAATTCTTTATCAGATTGAATCACCGACACCAAATTGGAATAATTATTATTTTCGGAAATAAAACAAATTGTATTCATAAAGTTGAAGTTTCGAATAATGCAATTTTCAATCTCATGTAATTCTATTCGAAAACCATTCAGTTTTACCTGCGCATCTTTTCTTCCAAGATAATAAAGGTCTCCTTCTCCATCTTTTTTTACCAAATCACCCGTCCTATACCAAATCTCACCATTAGAATCTGTAAAAAAATGATTAGAATTTATTCCCTTATTGAAATATGAATGAATGACTTGCTTACCTTTTAGTAGCAACTCTCCTACTTCAGAAGCAATATTTTCGTCATTCAAAATTAAAAATTCATTGCACTTAAATACTTTTCCTAATGAAATGTTACCGTGTAGCTCCTTTGGTTGAGTTTTAATCTCGTAAGAAGTGACTGATATTGTTGCTTCTGTTGGTCCATAAAGATTAAAGATTTTAGCTGCTTTACTGATACTGTTTTTAAAATTTAATGCGGTATCAGTAGAAAGTGCTTCGCCGCATAAAAGTGCATTTTTTATTGAGGGAAAATTTTCAGTTTTTAGCTGTTTCAACTTTATCATTTGCCTAATTAATGAAGGGACAGAAAACCAGTGAGTTATCTTATTTGACTTAATATAATTTGCAGGTGAAATTAAATCATTTTCCGTAGGAACACATAGAGTCGCGCCATTAATAAATGTCATAAAAATATCATGCACACTTAAATCAAAGGTAAGATCGAAAGTATGACTAAGAATATCGTCAGGATTAACATTACAAATATTTTGAACCGAATCAAGATAATTAATGAGTTGATTATTTTTAATTAAAACCCCTTTTGGTCTACCGGTACTTCCACTAGTAAACAACATGTAAACCGGTTCGTCGGCCTGATATTTATATTTAATGCGCTGATTGTCATAATTAACTTTATCAGGATTAATAAACAAATCTGAAAAAGAAACATTTTTATATTCAATTTCGTTAGCTGATAGAATTATTTTGACTTGTGATTCGTTAATTATTTGTTGATTCCTTGCATTTGGAAATTTCGGATTTAAAGGAATGTAGGCTTTACCCGCTTTCAATATTCCAATGATAAATGAATATGTAGGAAATTCTTTTTCAGCCCATACACCAATAAACTTCTCATCTATAAAATTCTTTAAAAGGTAATTGGCAACTTTATTGGATAACAAATCTAATTCCTCGTAAGTATAAGTTGCAGACCCTTTTTTTAAGGCAATACTTTTGTAACGTTTATTAAATGATAATTCTAATCTATGAACAAGAATGTCATCCATCTGCTATTTATTTAAATCTTCCTCCAACATTAATGCATCCAATAAATACTTTGTTGCCCAGTTGGGAAAGGCAAAGGGTTCGTATCTACCCCAAATTGGAAATGAACCCTGTAAAGCACCATTTATTTTTATATCCATGTTCAAAGTTTCGGACTGTATAGCACATAGAAATGAATTCATCTTTTTTGCTCCATCTAAATATTTTTTATCACCAGATATTTCATAAAGTTTTAGCCATACGATCGAAATTTGTGCTCCTCCCGTACAAATAAAAGACTCGGAGGGATTCCATTGATCATCATACCGACCCCACAAATAATTATTACTTACAAAAATCTTCAAAATTTCATCTGCTCCAAGCATAACATTTTTAACAAGGTCTTTATTCGGTAATATATTAGCACATTCTATGAGTCCATCTAGTGTATATGCGATAGTATGAAGAATTGGACGGGAGTTGTGTTTTATGGTATTATCGCAATCCTCAAACCACCCATTTGCTTTTATTTTCGTTTTTATTACCCATTTAATATTTTTTTCAGCGGCAATTTTATATTTTTCCTCATTGGTAATTTGCCATAACAAAAGTAATGGTGCAGAAACATAGGTTTCATAAACCCTTGCCACATTCATAAAAGCAAATTTCTTCCAGCTTCCATCATCCTCTTGCACCATGCATAGCCAATCACCTGCTTTTATGCATGAGTTTAGGTATTTTTTTTCAGATGTAAATTTGTAAACACGCAACAATCCGCGTATTACTTGCCCTGTATTAAACACTACTTCCGATTTGGTTTCATTCACATATCCACTTTGCCAACCACCACTCTGTTTTTGAATTGAAATAAGCCAATCAGCGCATTTAATGAGTTGGGAAATATTTTTATCTTTTTTATACTTCAATGTATAGTTCAAAAGACTGTCAATAATATAACCGGATGTTTCAGGATAACTGCTTGTATGTCCTTCAATAATTCTATAAGTACTGAAGCCATAGTCATTAGAAAAATTTTGATTTTTAAATAACCAGTTGGCGGAAGAGTGCAATGCATTTGACTTCTGAACTATTTCGTAATCAGAAAAGTTTATTTTTCTTAATCCTAAATACCATTTAAAATCTCTAAATAAAATTTTTCTTCCTTCCTTTTTTAAAAGCGTATTTGAAAAATATTTAAAGTATCGTACTATGGACTTAATCATTTTCGAATTGCCTCAATTACAACTTGCTCATATAAATTTTCCCAACCTTTCCATTCCCCATAGTTACCCATAGACTCGTTGTGAAATGATGACACAAAAGTCCCGTTAGATTCTTTTATTTTATCAATTAATGATTTGGCACATTGAAAAGCCTGCTCAGGATTCATTTTCATATTATATTTTAAACAGGATTCAGAGAAAACGAGAGGATGAACTCTAAGAGAGGTCTCAACTTCATTTTCCAAATCATACCAAAAAAAACTACTGCTAGTTCCTGCTCTAAATCCTGGGAGATCATGATAACCCATACTAAAATCATTTTTTACATCATTTTCTATTAATATCTGGTATGTTACGGGAAAATTAAGAACTGAAAAATGTTGTCTGCTACACTTAACCTCTTTGTGGGTTATTCTACCTAGTCGTGAAATCTCTTTTTTTACTACAGATGCAATCCCGGTACTTGCAAAAGATGGATGTATACCAATCTCTGCATAATCAGATAAATTTTTAATCAAAAGCTGAAGATGTCTGTTATTTGAAGGTATGTTTTTGTCATTAACACCATAATCGCCTAATAAGAAAAAATAAATTACCTCTATTTTATACTTTTTTTGAATATCCAATTGATAATTATAGGTGTCAAATGGATCTTGTATTCTTCCTAAAATTGCTTTTGTCCTATCAAAAATATTATTTTTATTAAGGTTCAAAATGGCACGAAAATATCCACCAAGCGAACGCATCAGGCCTTTAAATTTAAACGAATAAGCGTTATCAATATCAATGGTTGAAATGAACTTGTATTGAGGCAATCTGAGAATGAGATTTGGATATTTATTTTTTAATTCAATTGAAAAAAATTTAATCCAATGATTAACGATGGGTATATTCAAAAAGCCATGAGCGAAAGCTACACTGCTCTCAGCTTCAAATCTATTGTAACCATCTTTAATATGAGGAAGGTATTCTTCATATCTGGAAACGAGAAAAAAAACTGCAGAAAAAACATCAAAAGAAAATCCTGATGAAGAATTGTTACTAAACAAAGTTACTAATCCCGAATAGTTTCCAATTGCAAGATTTTGATGTTTAATCCCGCTTTCAAATAGTAACCGATGTGATTTGATGTAAAATGAATCCTGATAATTTTGGCCTTCTGAATATTCTATTTTAAACAAATTAGAAGCCATAAACTCTTCCTTTTTATCTGTTATAGAAAAATTAAGACCCAAATTATCCTTTAAAATTAAATTTGCAGCATATTTAAGCCTTGAGCTAATTTTAGTAGAATATAATATTAAAGAATCCAAATCAGGATAAATTATTTAATATGCATTTTGCTACGAATTTAGCTGCATCCCCATTACCATAAAAATCAGGGAAAATGGTAGGAGGATTTTGCTTAAAACGTAAAAAGGTCTCAAATATTTTTGCAGAATCAGAATTTCCACTCAATATAGCTGCGCCACATTCGACCAATTCTATCCACTCCGTTTCTTCACGTAACACTACACAAGGTTTTTTAAAATAAAAAGCTTCCTTTTGAACACCACCTGAATCAGTTATAATCATATCACAATTTTTCTCTAATGATATCATATCCAAAAATGAAACCGGTTCACAAACGATAATTTTTTTCGAATTAATTAAATCTTTTTTAGAATCAATTGATAGAAATTGCTCCATCATTTTTTTTGTTCTTGGATGTACAGGAAAAATAACCTGTTGCTCCTGCCCTATTTTAATTAGGGCATTTATTATTGCATTTAACTTTTCAGGATGATCAGTGTTTGTGTTTCTATGAACTGTTGCAAGAATAAACTTACCCGGAGTTAAATGAAATCTTTTTAACACTTCTGATTTTTTATCTGCCAAGTCAGAAAAAAAAATACTATTGTCCAGCATTACATCACCACAGTGGTAAATTTTTGGATTACTAACGCTATATGGTGGGTTGTTATTTTCCTGGAAACCCTCGTTTATTAAGTTTTTATACCCTGCTAAAGTTGGTGTAAAAAGTAGAGTCGATACCTTATCTGCATAAACTCTATTTCTTTCCTCTGGCATATTATTGTTCCATGACCTCAAACCGGCTTCTATGTGAACAAGAGGTATTTTAGATTCAAATGCTGCCTTGGCACCTGAATAAGTAGAATTGGTATCACCATAAACTACAACTAAATCAGGAGTTTCAATATGGATTACTTTATTAATCTCCCTTTCCATTTCAATCATTTGCTCCTCCGGAGTAGTTCCTTTTAATGAAAGCGTATAATTTGGAATAGGGATTTTTAGCTCCTCAAAGAAAACATTACTCATGTTATTGTCGTAATGCTGTCCGGTATGTAAAATGACTTCAACTAAATTATTTGAAAAATGATTTGCAATGGTTCTGCTTAAAGCGGCCGCTTTAATAATCTGTGGTCTCGCACCTACTATTGTGAGTATTTTCATTTTAAAAATTATAAAAGTCCTTCGTCGGCAAAACTTGTGTATTTATTTTCATAAATTATAATATGATCGGAAACAGACATATCAAATAACCGAGCTGCCTCAACTATTTTTTTTGTAACAGCAATATCTTCTTTACTTGGATTTGAACTTCCGCCGGGATGATTATGAAACAAAAGTATACTTGATGCGAGAACCTCTATACCATTTTTAATAATTATTTTAACATCCACAACAGTGCCCTTAGTTCCACCACTGCTGAGCATTTGCTGCTTAATAACTCCGGCTGATCTGTTGAGATAAACAACATGAAACTCTTCATGAGGGAGATCTATAAATTTTGGTCTCATTAAGTCATAGGCATCTTTACTACATTTTATCCGTTTTAATTCCGTTGGACTATTATCACTTCTTCTTCTTCCAAGCTCAAGTGCCGATGCAATGGTTAAAGCTTTGGCTACACCTATTCCTTTGAACTTTTTAAAATCCTGCAATGTAAATTTACCCAATTGATGCAAATCATTTCCGGCTGCAGTCATTATCTTTCTGCACAACTCTACTGCACTCTCCTTTCTTGTTCCACTACCTATCAAAATTGCCATTAACTCTGCATCTGATAGTGCACTTTTTCCTTTAAGTAAAAATTTTTCTCTGGGACGATCTTCTTGAGACCAGCTTGTTATTGCCCTTGTGTTCAATGAGAAATCCATAACACAAATTTGCTGCAAATATTCGGAGATTTTAAATGAAAAAAAACTTTTTAATAACACTCAAACCTAAACACAATAATTTAATTTACAAATACTTATATATATTCTTTAGCCTATCTTTTTAAAATGGAACCAATTATGTTTTCAAAATTGTATACAATCAATAATCTCAATTTAACCTTTCAATCATTGAAATTATTTCTCAAGATTTCGATATCTTAAATTTTAATTTAAAATATTCATAAGGAATTATTACTGTGCTTAACATTCCCAAATTATAAATTGTATCCTCAATAGGTATTGTACCAATTCTGATATTTAAAATCTCTTTAGAAGAATACCATACGATTGGCTCAGAAATAAAGGAACCAGTTAAAATTCCATTAACAAATAAAAAAGGTATTAGCGTTATAAGATAAGCGAAAAAAAACCTACTTAAATAATTCGCATTTAAAATGTATAACATAACAAAAAGTAAAATTGCAGAATAAGGAAACGTTACAGATGGATACCACCGCGAAATATTTAAGAGTCCGGTAATTAATAAAAAAAAAGAAAACGTAATCAAAAGAGGTTTGTAAAATTTTTTGAAAAAATCTATTTTAACGTAATGGTTTAAACACTCGTAAATAAAAATACAGGCATATGGTATACAAACAAAAAAAAGACATTCTTCAATTGGTAAATTAAAAAAATAAATTCCACATAAATATTTTGGGTTAAATCCCCAAACTCCTTTTGCTGTCTTTAATATGTCCCATGGAATAAAAACCAGCATCATAAGAAAAATAGAAAGAAATAACGGTTTCCATCGAGTATAAAATGCAACTCTTTTATCGAAACTAAGTAAGAAGGGTCCTGCAATAGAAAATAAATCTATTGACAAATACAAGAATCTCATGATTTTGGGGGTTTCATACTCCGCATACTGTTTTTCGCTTCGACAAAATATTTAATAGGTACTATTAACATCCCGAAACATTCACCATCTTCTTTCATTAATTTTTTATGATGAACTTTGTGTGCTTTTCTTATGGCACGTAAATATACATTGTCTGAATTTTTGAACCAACTTAACCTTCTATGTATAAAAACCTCATGTACCATAAAATAGGCAAAACCATATGCAGCAATTCCGAAACCAATTGAAACAGGAATAGGATATTCATAGATCATTCCTAGCATAATACAGAGCCAGCTTGGGACTGCAAAAATTAAAAAGAAAATATCGTTACGTTCAAAAAAGCCAAACAGCTTTGGAATTGGTTGATGATGGTCTTCATGGAAATACCACATAAAACCATGCATAATATATTTGTGCATGAACCATGCATTAAATTCCATTAAACAAAAGGTAAATAGAAAAATAATTATTAGATAAAGTTCCATATTATATCATTTTAAAAAATAATTTAAAACGCCGAAAAACATTGTTTGTGTTGAAAAAATTATAATTCCCGATTTAAAATTTAATTTCAGGTCTGATTTCTGAATGATCATGTTTAACATAAATGAACTAATAAACCACATAAAATAATTTTGAACAGGAATAATATTTTTATCCCAATTCCAGAAATCAAATTTAACAGCTATAGGTTCAATTAAAAAATCAAGACCGCACATAAGAAGTGACGACGAAACTGTCACCAACCAAACATTTTTAAATACTTTTTTAAATATTGCCCTAGAGGAGAAACAAAGTAAAAACCAATTAACGCCAATAATTAGAGGAATACGTTGAATTTTATAACCAAGAGTATGTCCGTACTCATATTTTCCAAAAAGAACTCCTGTATGTACGCCTGCCCACTCAATTGTCCAACCACATACCATTACAATAAATGAAAGTAGAAAAAAGTGAAACCTAAAATCTCTATTAGCCCAAACATAAAAAATCATTGTTATTAGTAAATTGTAAGGAGTTAGCATTATAAAATATGGTCTTGTTGAAGAATTTAAAAGGCCAAGTACCCCAACTGTATAGAGTATAGCTAAAATTAATATGAGTACATTATTCCTATCTTTCATTTTAAAGCCGGCACAAGAGAATCTACAATTTTTGCGGATGATAATGCTAAAGGTATTCCACCTCCCGGATGTACGCTACCTCCGCAGAAATAAAGATTTTTTATCTTGCTTGTAAAGTTTGGGTGACGAAAAAAAGCAGCCATCCTACTGTTTGACGCTGTACCATAAAGAGATCCTTGATGAGAGTTAGTTTTTGACTCAATTTTAACCGGATCTAGTATTTCTTCCGTAATAATCAATGACTCTAATTGAACGTTGAGAATTTTATTTAGTTTTTCAATTATTGAATTACGGGCTTTTTTTATTAATTGATTCCAGTCTTGACCGATATTTGAAGGAACATTAATCATTACAAACCAATTCTCCATACCTTCCGGGGCATCATCTTTTTTATATTTTGAGGTAATATTAATATATACGGTTGGATCATTTCCTATATTATTATTTTCAAATATTTGTATAAATTCATTTTTATAATCGCCACTGAAAAATATGTTGTGTAGTTCCAAATGCTCAAATTGCAAATTTACTCCCCAGTAAAAAATTAAGGCAGAGGAAGATCTCTCTTGAGTTAAAATTTTTTCAGGAGGAGGCTGATCCGTAAGTAATTTTTTATAGGTCGGGAAAATATCTGAATTACAAACTATCAAATCAGACATTATCTTATTTTCTCCAACTTTTACACCTACTGCTTTATCATTTTCGACCAAAATTTTTTCAACATTAGATTTAAAAGCAAAACGAACACCTAAACTTTTTGCAAGTTCAAAAACGGAGTTGGTAATAGCATGCATACCTCCATTTGGAAAAAATGCACCTTTTGAAAATTCTAAATGTGGTATGATATTTAATATTCCCGGAGCTTTATAGGGGCTTGATCCGTTATAGGTAGCATAACGGTTGAATAATTGACGCATTTTTTCGTTTCTGAGCGAATGACTATTTGAATCATCCATCGTTTTAAAAATATCCAGAAACGGTAATTTTAAAATTGATAAAAATGTCTGAAACCTTAAATAACTACTTATTTTATGTAATGATCTTTCAATAAACAAATGTGATGTTGCATCAAAAATGAATCTGCTTTTATTAAGATGATTTCTCAATATTTTTTCTTCAACACCTGTTTTTGAAACTGCCTCTCTTATAAATTTTTCAACATCAGAGTATGCTGTCAAACTTGTCCCATCAGAATAAAAATAGTTACATATTTTATTAAGCTTAGAATATTTGAAAAAGTCTTTTGGATTTTTACCTGCAATTAAAAATAGTTCATCAACAAGTTCCGGCATAGTAAAGAGTGAAGGACCTGCATCGAACCGAAATCCATTTTTTGATAATTCAGATAATTTACCGCCGGGGTAAGAATTGGACTCGAAAACCTGAACCTCATACCCCTTTGCGGCTAGACGAACTGCTGAGGCTAAACCTCCAATGCCTGATCCAATTACAATAGCATTTTTCATGAATTTGAAATTACAGACTCATCATATCTTTTAGCTTTACAGCCTGTCTTCTAGAAATTTCAATTTGTTCGCCACCTTTTATTTTTGCCATTAGACCACCATTGAACCAAGTTTCTATTCCTTCAATCCATTTTAAATTTATGATATGTTTTCTACTGGCTCTAAAAAAAGTCTTTGGATTCAATCTTTGCTCCAGGTTGTTCAAACTCCTTAAAATTAGGGGCCGATTATTATCAAAACAAACCCTAACATAATTTCCTTCACTTTCAAAAAGTCTTATATTAGCTAGCTTAACAAACCAACACCGCTCTCCATCTTTAACAAAAACCTGATCATCATCTTCAAAAGGTGTTAAACTTTCCTTACGGGCAAATTCTTTTTCTTCTTTAGCCTCTAGCTTTTTAATACATTCAGATAGCCTTGCAGGCAAAACAGGTTTCAATAAATAATCCAAAGCATTCACTTCAAAAGCTCTGATTGCGTATTCATCATAGGCGGTCACAAAAATAACCTCGGGCAATACAGAAATTTCCTCAATTAACTCAAGACCATTCTTACCAGGCATTTGAATATCAAGAAAAATTACATCAGGTTTGAGCTCATCGATTTTTGTTTTTGCCTCTTTGGCATTTTCAGCTTCTCCAATAATTTCTATCTGTTTATGCTCTGCAAGCAGACTCCGTAGTTCCTGCCTTGCAAGTCTTTCATCATCAATTAAAAGTGCTTTCATTTTGAAAATTTAAAAGGAAATAAATTTGAACTAAGTTTTTATAAAGTTAAAAAGATAAATTTAGAACCTGATAAATTTGCACCGCTATATTACCGACCATCCTCTTTTTTGAACTTTGGTAAATAAATTTCCGTTACAACCTCAATTCCTGATTGATAAATATCAAATTTACTTTCAGTACCATATAACAAATCTAATCTCTGCTTTGTGTTTTTTATACCATATCCATTCTCATTAGTAGCAGACATATTCAGTTTACCCGGGTTGGTTATTTTGATAAATAACTTTTCATTATACACAGATGCATGTAATGTTATAGTTCCTCCATCTACAAGTTTTGAAATTCCATGCTTAATCCCGTTTTCAACAAGCGTTTGAATCATCATAGTTGGTACCCTGAAATCTTTTAAGTTTTCAGTGATTTGAATATTATATGAAAGTCTTTTTTCAAACCTTATATGTTCCAATTCAAGGTAATCCTTTACAATACTTAATTCATCATCAAAAGAAATAAGTTTATTTTTTTCCATTTGAAGTGTATTTCGTAGAATATTAGAAAGCATAGTAATGGCCATTTTAGCTCTTGCAGGATCTTCATCAATTAATGCTCTAATGCTGTTCATGGCGTTAAACATAAAATGCGGATTGAGTTGTGATTTGAGTTTATTCAGCTCAATTTCATTCATTGAGAATTGAAATTTAAGATTTGATATTTCAGATTGACGGTACTTTTCAAAATAATGGAAAGAAAAATAAATTAGATTCCATAAAACAAACACAAAGCCTATATTGATAGAGTTTTGAAGAAATTCTGTTAGATTAAAATTTAATCCCTTTAAAAAAACAAATTGAAACATAAAATAATGAATCAATTCAAAAACAACAGCAAGAACCATACTTCCTGCCATAAGTAAAGGAATTTGAAAAACTAGACTTTTAGATAGCCACGAAAACTTGAGTACAATCCATCTGAACACATGGGTTAAAAATATACCAAGTATATAACTAGATAAAAAATAAAAAACAGCGCTGGAATCAATTTTATTCTTTGATAATTTGAAAAATAGTATCTGCAGTAAAATAAATAGGGCCCATCCACCAAACTGAAAAGACCAGTACAAAAACTTTTTTCTCATTTTCAGTTAGCAGTTTGCATTATCTGGAACCTTGTAACCACATATTCCTTATACCCAACTCCTCATCTGTTGCAAGTGGATCCGGTTGTATAACATTACGATACGTGACTTTCATTTTTCTTACTTTAGAAGATAGATTTTTAGAAACTAGTTTACCTCTTTTATCTTTCCTCAACACTTCCACATTCAGTAAATCTCCTTCTTTTGCATTTTCAATAAAATTGTAAAATAATTCACTTGCATTTTCGAGCTCAACCTTTTTACCTTGAAAGGAAACAATATAATCGCCCTCTTTATAACCCATACTTTTTCCAAACTCATTCATTTCAGCCACACTTTCAATTATTATTTTTTTACTCTCTGCATCATATCCAATCTCAAATCCTCCTAAGGTAATTTCATCTTCAACAAGTTTACTATCATATTTTATTCCTACCATTCTAAATACATCTTTAAATGGTAATTTCTTATTTCCTGATACGTGCTCATTCAAGAATTTTCTTATTTCCGGATAGGTTAAACTTTCGATAACATTAAATAACTGTTCATCATTAAATGAATTATTCTTACCGTATTTTTTTGATAAATCGGAGATCAGCATACGGTTGTTATATTTACCTGCCGAATAATGATTAAGCAATATATCAAGGCACAATGATATCAATGCTCCTTTTTCATAAACATTTCCATATTGAGATTTATAATCTTTAAGACAGCCCCTACTCATTTTAGTAAAAGAAAGTGTGTCGTTAAAATAATCTTCTGCGGTTAAAGTTTTCTCACGAATTACCTCAAAAAAAGTATCCCAATCAATAATTCCATTCATAACTTGTACATGATGCGCCGCGTACTCAGTCATTCCTTCATAAAGCCATAAATGCATAGACATTTTAGGATTAGAAAAATCAAAGTTTCCAATTTCTTCTGAATGAATATTCAGGGGAGTAACAATATGGAAAAATTCATGAGCCGCAACATCTTTTACTGTCTGACTAATCAAATTTGAATCTGATTCAAATAGAACATACATAGATGAGTAAGAATGTTCAAGAGCACCGGTACTACCAGACTTTGTAATTGAATCTGTAAAAAAGAAAAGAAAGGCATATTTATTTACAGGTAATTTTCCGCCCAAATAATTTTTGTGCGCATTAAGAATCTCAGAAATGTTTTTTGCAATAAAAGATGAAGTAATTTTTTTATTTGGCGACACAACTGAAATTAATATCTCCGTTCCGGAAATGTCAATTTTTGTGGTGTCCGGTAATGCATAAAGGATAGGTGAATCAACAAGCTCATGATAACTTTCGGTAATCAATAAATCTTTTTTGGGCCCAATTTTAAGGTTTGCAATACCCGTTGAAGGATAAAAATTTTCAGGTTTTGTAATTTCAATCTCAAATGGTAATTTTTCTAACCCACTGAAAAAACCAAATACCCCCTGATTATTAAGAACGAAGTGCTTTTTAAAATCAAATTTTGTACCGGCAGGTTCAAAGATTACTTCGCCTGTATCATTCGTATCCCAAGAATCTTCTACAACGTAAGATATTTCGGAAATTTTAGACCCATCAGCAATTTTGTACCGATTTATATCTATTTTTTCAAAAGAAATTTTATTGTTGTTTTTATCTCTAACTGAAAAATTTTTAACGAAACGCCCAAAATCGTATACACTATAGGTTCCGGGGACCATCGCAGGAAAGCAAAAGAAAACAGACTGTTGTTTTAAATTAGGAACCTTTAGCAGAACTTTTAGCTCATCGTTTTTTGAATCATTTAAGTCTACATAGTATTTGTATGAATTCTGAGATTGAAGACTGAAAAAAGAGCTCACAAATAAAGAGCATATAATAAAACAGAAAAATATATTTTTCATTTGAAAATTTTCAATTACAAAATTCGACATTTTTCACATACAAAAACACGATTAAATTTATTTATACAGCTTTTATAACTTTAACCTCTACAAGTTTAACTTTGCACATCTTTAATCTACAATAATGGTGCAACATTTTCGTTATCTGAGTTGAATAAAATGTACAGATTAATATCATGCATATCTATTTTATTACTATTTCAAATAACCTTGATTTATAGCCAAAATGCTAAACTGTCAGGAAAGGTTAAAACTCAGTCTAATAAGCCTGCAATTGGACTCACGCTAGTCGTTTTAGAAGATTTCACGTTTCAAACATCTACCGATAGCACCGGATCTTTTTTACTTAATGTTCCCGCTGAAAAAAAAATAAGTATAAAATTAACCGGACTAGGCTTCGTTGACACAATAGTCCGACTTTATTTTAAAGAAAACGAAATTAAAAAAATAGATTTTGAAATTACCGATAAAAAAGAGCTCATTGCAGTTAATGTTGAAAATTGGGGTAATACAGGATTTGATATGGATCCTGCGAGAGTAACCTTTATTCCTGGAGCCACAGACATTAGTACGCTTTTAAAAGGAATGTTAGGTACATCTTCAAGCAACGAACTAAGTACTGGATACAATGTTAGAGGTGGAAATTATGATGAAAATTTGGTTTATGTAAATGACATTGAAGTTTACAGACCATTTCTTGCGAGATCAGGAGCAAGTGAAGGTCTAAGTTTTGCGAATGTAGAAATGGTGAAAAATCTTACATTCTCGCCTGGTGGATTCGAAGCAAAGTATGGCGATAGAATGTCTTCAGTGTTAGATATTTTTTACAAAAAGCCCAAATCATTTTCAGCCTCTTCATTCGTTAGCATGATGGGGGCTAATGCCAACGCAGAAGGAAGAAGTGCAAATGGTTTATTGGGCTGGATGGTTGGTGCCAGATATAAAACCAATCAGTATTTGTTAAGAACCTTGGATGTTCAGGGAGATTATCGCCCAAAATTTTATGACATTCAGGCATTTTTGAATTTTGATTTCACTGAATCTTTTCAATTGGAGTATTTATCAAGCGTTGCTGTAAACGATTACCAAGTAATACCTTCTAGCAGAGAAACAAGATTCGGAACAATAAATGAGGCCTATAGTTTCAAAGTTTATTTTGATGGAAAGGAACAAAGTAAATTCCAAACCATTTTTAATGCTATAAGCGCCACATTTAAGCCTCTTAAAGGTTCAAAAAAAGACAGTCTTAAATTAAAGCTTATTGCTTCCAACTACAACACAAGAGAGGAAGAACACTTTACTGTAATGGGGCAATATTACATTGATCAGCTTGAAACCGATTTCGGTGATCCTGATTTTGGAAATGTTGCTTTTAACCGTGGCATTGGCACACTAATCAATCATGGAAGAAATGATTTAACGGCAAACGTTAGTAATTTGGAACATAAAGGTAAATGGATGACAGGACGTAATCAACTATTATGGGGAATAAGATTTCAAAATGAATTGATTAATGATAGAATCAGTGAATGGAAATATCTCGATTCTGCAGGATATTCTTTACCTCAGGGAAATATGACAATAATTGAACTGCAAGATGTAGTTAAAAACAAAATCAGTCTTAGTAGTAACAGAATTATGGGTTATGCCGAATATATTTTAAACAAAAAATTAAAAGACACTTCTGACCTTTCATTAACAGGAGGGATAAGAAGTAATTACTGGACCTTTAATAATCAAAATGTTATTTCACCAAGGGTAACTTTGGCATGGAGACCGAACTGGAAAAAACTAGGCAACAATATGCTTGTTTTTAAAGCTTCCGCCGGTTATTACTATCAGCCTCCATTTTACAGAGAATTTAGGGATTTTGAAGGTAAGATCAACAATGACATTCGTGCACAGCAATCAATTCATTATACACTTACCGCCGATTACAATTTGAAAATATGGAATAGAAATTTTAAAATGGTTGGGGCTTTATATTATAAACAACTTAATAATTTAATTCCTTATGAAATAGACAATGTAAGAATTAGGTATTATGCCAAAAATAATGCAGTTGGCTACGCTACCGGTTTTGATTTCAGAATGAATGGAGAATTTGTAAAAGATATTGAGTCCTGGATCAGTTTAAGTGTTATGCAAACCAGAGAAAATCTTTTAAACGATTTTTATTACCGCTATTATGACTCATTAGGTAACCCTTGGTACAAAGGATACAGTGTTATTCCGGTTGCTGACTCGATAAAATACACACCCGGTTACATACCAAGGCCAACAGATCAGCGTGTGAGTGTTTCAGTTTTTTTTCAGGATTATTTAAAAAACATTAAAACCTGCAGAGTTCACATGCTTAATACTTTTGGATCATCTCTTCCTTTCGGCCCACCTACAAGAGACAGAGTAAGTGATACGCTCAGAATGCCGGGGTTCTGGAGAATAGACTGCGGTTTCTCTTATATGATTAGAAAAGAATTAAGTAAAGATGAATTATACAATCTAAATCAACCTAGAAAATTTCAATGGCTGAAATCTGCTTGGTTAAGTCTCGAGATATTGAATTTAACTGCTAGACAAAATGTAATTTCATACATTTGGGTGAGAGATGTAACGAACCGTACTTACGCCATCCCAAATTTTTTAACCAACAGACAAATCAACCTTAAACTTCAGCTTAAGTTTTAAAGAGATTAATTTTTAATCAGTTTTTTAGTGATCGACTTGTTATCCCCTGAAATCTTCACAAAATAAACTCCGGAAGCAAGATCAATCGTTTTCAAATTTAAACCATTTTGTAATTCTAATTTCGAAATTGAGTACTCTAATATTTTCCTTCCATTGTAATCAAAAACCTCCAAAAGATTTAAATCTTTAGAGTTGAAAAATTTAACCATTGAAAAATCTGAGGAAGGATTTGGAAAAAATATGAAATCATCTTTTGAACTTTTGCCATCCGATATCCCTGTGGCCAAGGAAACATCCAAAACAAATAATCCGTTTTGCATATCACTAACCAACACGTTTCCGCTTGGCAAGAACGGATCAGCCGCCCATGCTCCCATATAGGTAGTTGGAAAAGACGGATAATTATTATTTAAACCGTTTTGATAATGGGTATCAAAGTACCCTGCAATTGAAACGTTAGAAGGATTCGAAATGTCGAAAATATAAAGCCCATCTTGATAATATGCCACATAGCATAAGTTATTACCAACGATATAAGGATTATGTGGTGTTGCGCCTTGATTGGACTTTATTGTATCCAAAAGTGTAAGATTATTTAAATTTGAAACATCCAATATTTTTACAACTGTATTGGCAGGAACTTCATCACAAAAAACCAAAGTTTTTCTGTCAGCTGTTCTGAAACTGCTGTGGTTGTAACCCGCTTGAATATAACCGGTATAGCTTGCCAATTCAAAAAACTTGTTTTGTATGCTATCGTATTTGTAAACATGTAAACCATCGTAACCACAACTTGCAAAAACAGTATCCTGCTGAACCCACATGTCATGAACACTTCCAATATTCGGATAATCTTGATCTAGATACCTCAGAGGTTGAGGAGCAGCAGGATTATTTAAACTATAAACAGCCATACTTTTTGCGGCACCTGTAGACGTGTGTACATATCCACCATACAATTTATTACCGTCAACAAATATTGTATGAGATCTAATTAAAATAGAATTACTCTTATGAACGATATGTACTGAGTCAGGTAGGTATGAAAGATCAGCAATTATTAATCCGTTTGGCGCGTTGTCATCACTTACCAGATAACAATATTTTCCATACGTTTTCATTTCACGCCATAAGCAATTAGAGTTTACCCCAGGCTCAAAGTCTCTTAATACAGGCGAAGATGGATTTGACACATCGATAAAATAATATCCATCTGTTCCTCCAAGTATTGCATATTCCTTTCCATCAATTGGATTAGCCCAACCGATTACGCTTGAGTATTTAGTATTAGAACCATTTGCATACCAATTGTTAACGGTGCAAGGGTTCAAGTTACCGAGTAGGCTTACGTTAAAACTCGAATAATTCTGAGATAACAAACTGATGGTTATCAGGAAAAAAAAGGGGAAATAAAATTTTTTCATAGTGTTTTTTTTAAAAAATCAATTTCTTTCTATAAGTGTTTTCATAATCTTGGTCATCAAAGGTTCCTTTTGCGAGGCAACTCGTTGCACATCTTCATGTGTTGTTTCCTGTATTTTACCATCAACTCCCAAATCAGTAATAATTGAAATTGCAAAACACGGTATACCGGCGTGCCTTGCAACAATTACTTCAGGAACTGTACTCATCCCAACTGCATCAGCGCCAAGAATTCTTACCATTCTGTATTCAGCTGGAGTTTCAAGTGTTGGACCTGATAAACCGAGGTAAACACCGGTACTTACTTTAATGTCAAATTCCTTTGCAACCTTTAAAGCATCAGCAACCATCTTTTTATCATAGGCCTCACTCATGTCAGGAAATCTCGTCCCTAATCTTTCATCATTTTTTCCAAGTAGTGGATTTGTTCCAAAGAAATTGATGTGATCGGTAATGATCATTATTTCTCCAATTTCAAATTCCGGATTAACCCCACCGCTCGCGTTGGACACAAAAAGACTCTCAATACCCAAATGCTTCATAACCCTAACAGGAAAGGTGCATTGCTGCATTGTATAACCTTCGTAATAATGAAAACGGCCTTGCATTGCTACGATTTTTTTATTTCCAAGGGTTCCAAAAATTAATTTACCGCTGTGGCCTTCAACGGTACTAACCGGAAAATTTGGAATGGATTCGTATGGCAACTCATACTCAATTTTAATTTCTTTAACCAGGCCGCCCAAGCCGGTACCGAGAATTATCCCAACCTCAGGTTTGAAATTATCAGTTGTCTTTAAAATACTTGCTGTGGTAGATTCTATTAGTTCTAACATAATTTGTAATTATTTGGTTGAATTCTTCTGTTTTATTTTTAAAATCGATTTCAATTGGTATGATGAATAATGGCAAGCCCGTAAACTCATCTAATATTTTACCTTTTTTTAATCTCATAAAATCTTTCTCAGTAGTAATAATTAATTTTTTCTGTCCCGAAAGATTATTGAAGTCTTTTCTGATTTCTAAAATGTCTGATTCAGTAAATTCATGATGATCTGCAAAAGGTCGATGTGTAACCTGATTAGCATACTCCTTGATGTAATTTAATAAAGGCTTAGGATTGGCAATTCCGGTAAATATAAAAACATTGAACTTGAACAACTCTTTATGTACCTCAAGTGTAAAATTCACGTCGCTGAAATAGTAAGGCTCTCCATATTTTATCCATGAAAAAAAAAGTTTCTGATGGGGTAAAAGTTTAATCTCCTTAGAAAAAACTTTGAGATCAAGATTACTTATTCGCTCCGGAGTTTTTGTTATAACGATAACATCTGCCCTTTTATAATTTGATTGATATTCTCTAAGAGAACCGCCTGGTAACATACTGTCACGTCTGAATATTTTTGCATAATCTGTCAATAAAACTGAAAATCCCGGCTTTAATCTTCTGTGCTGAAAAGCATCATCTAACAAAATAACATCAGGTTTTTCTGCCTGATTAAGTAATTTTTTTATTCCGTTTACTCGATTGCCATCAACTGCAACTCTAATATCAGGAAACTTGATTTTAAATTGCTTCGGCTCATCACCAATATCATCAACTGTACTTTGATGATTTGCCATAACAAAACCTGATGTTTTTCGCTTATACCCTCTGCTTAGAGTTGCAACAGCGTAATCCTTCTTAAGTAATCTTATAATGTATTCAATATGTGGTGTTTTTCCGGTACCACCAACCGAAAGATTCCCAATACATATGTTATGCTCCTTAAATGAATGTGACCTTAAAATTCCCCAGTCGTATAAAAAATTTCTAATAAAGGTAATCAGCCCATAACCAATAGAAAAGGGCATTAATAATATATATCTTAAAGTGTTCAGCTAAATTTGTGTAAAGCACAAAAATATAAATTAAAATGTAGTTTAACAGAATCAAATCGATAACCTAACATGCTTATTTTTAATTAATAAGTGTTACTTTTATAGTTTCTATAATAAACATGAAAAAAGAGCATAAAAAAGATTCATTTTTAAGCAGTTATTTATCTTTCATTAAAACAAAAAGTTTTTTCATTCATTTAGGTCTCTCTGTTTTCACTTTGTTTATAAGTATGTTTTTGCTCTTTAAATTCCTCAATTTCTACACAGATCACGGCGACAAGGTGGAAGTTCCGGATTTCAGTGAAAAAAGTATTTTTGAGTTGGAGAAATTTCTTGAAGACAAAGACATTAAATTTGAAATTACAGACAGTGTTTATTTACCGAAGTCAAAACCCGGTGTTGTAATTAAGCAAGAACCAAAGAAAGGTTCATTCGTTAAGCCTGGCAGAACAGTTTACCTTTATATTTCAACCATATTGCCTCCAAAAATGGAAATGCCACAACTAGTAGATCGGTCTTACAGGCAAGCTACATTTATGATTCAAAGTTATGGATTAAAACTTGGTAAAACGACCTATGAAGTTGGATTTCCCGGAGCTGTACTCAAGCAAATTGTTGATGGCAAAGAATATACTGCCGAGCAAATCAAAGAAGCTAGAAAAAAAAATAATCCCATTATGATACGAAAAGGAAGTAAAATTTCGTTAGTTGTTGGCAAAGAGGAAGAAATTGTACTCGACACTATTTCCAAATAGATTTTGATTTGATGCAGAGATTTATTTTCTATATCTTTTTGCAATATGCATTTTTAGGAATATTTTCTCAGTCAGACTCTCTATACCCATTAAAATATAATTTTGCTTTACAGAATAATTTGAAAAACCTCAGTAAAACTAATTCCAAATTATATAATCAAAATATTAGCAATCTAAGTCTTCCTTTCTTTGATGATTTTGCCAAACCACTCACAAGACCAGATTCAACTAAATGGATGAGTAATTCATCAGTTTACGTTAATACCGGGTTTGCGAGAGCGCCATTTAGTATTGGAGTTGCCACCTTCGATGGATTAAATAAATTTGGTTATCCCTACAATCCAAACGCAACAGTAAATTCAAGTGGTGGAGCAGATACAATGACATCAAGAATTATTGACCTTTCTTTTCTAAATGCGGGAGACACAAGTCTTTTTCTATCATTTTTTTATCAAACAAGAGGATGGGGTGATGCTCCTGAAACTTCTGATTCTCTAATTGTAGAGATTTTTAAAAATGGAGATACAACTTGGAACCGACTTTGGGGTAAAGCAGGTTTTAATCCGGGAGTAAACGACAGTACTTGGAAGTTTGTATTATTAAATATCCCTTCTAACTCGGGTTATTTCAACAATAATTTCCAATTCAGATTTAGAAACAGGGCAACCTTAAGCGGATCTTTGGACCATTGGCATATTGATTATGTTTATTTAAACGCTGGTAGAACAAAATCTGACTCCTCATTTAAGGATATAACATTTGGTTATCAGTCGCCAAGTATATTACGTAACTACTCCTCTATTCCTTTTTGGCAATTCAATAACAGCGGTGATATTGTTTCAAGTTTTCCTGTGTTTATTAGAAATAATGACACAACTACATCTGCCTCTAATTATGCAGTTAAGCTTGAGGTTTTTGATACATTGAATAATCCCGTTCTTCCTCAAGTAACACCAGGCAATTTCAACATAGACAACTGGGTAATTGGTGGATGGGATAATTATCCTCCTCACAACAATCAAACAATTAGTATTCCTGTACCATCCGGAATGTCTGATTCAGGAACCTACAAAACAAAACTAACAATTACTCCAAATGATTTTAATTTTGATCAAAATTGGAATGATACATTGTTCGGTTACCATCATTTTTCAAATTACTATTCCTTTGATGATGGAACTGCTGAGTCAGGCTATGGATTAAACCA
>JBKCIQ010000055.1:0-57133 GCA_046302135.1 Bacteroidota bacterium
ATGTGGTGACATTTTTATGTAATTCATAAAATTCTTTTCGCTTCGGTGACCTGTTATTTTCATTATGGAAATTGCCGGGAACTCTTGCAGATAAAGATTTGTAGCAAAACTTCTGCGTGCTGTATGCGTAGTAATGAGTTCGTATTTTTTATAGCTAATGGATATTTTTTTTCCGCCTATTGTTTTGCTCACGAGATTGCTTTCATTCAACTGTGCTAGTTTCCCAATTTCCTTTAGATAATTATTCATTACCTGATTCGTAAAGGCTGGCGGAAGACTGTTTGCGTATTTACCCTTGTACTTTTTCATAATGTCTTCCACCATAGGATGTACCGGGATGATTACCATCTCATTGGTTTTTTGTGTTCTTAGTGAAATCATCCCCTTTCTGATATTTTCCGGCTTGATTTGAGTAAAATCAGAAAAGCGCAATCCTGTATAACAACCCACAATGAAAAGATCGCGTACAAACGCTAAACGTTCTTTATCACTCAAATCAAGATCATATAATTTTTTAATTTCTTCTTCGTTAAGGTAAATACTGTCTATATCTTCTTTGAATACTTTAAACCCTTTTTTCAAAAATTCAGAGTTGTTGGTGAGTCCTCTTTCTCTTGCTTCATTCATGAAAACCTTTGTGTTTTTAATGTGCTTACCAACTGTATTACCGCTGTAGTTTAGTTCTCTTGATAAGTAGGATGTAAATTCATCATGGAAATTAAGATCAATAGAATCAAAATCAATTCTGCTTCTTCGGTGCGACTGAAATCTTTTTAAAACAGCAAGCGTAGTCTTATAGCTTTTTATGGTTCCAAATTTTACTTTGAAACTAGAATTTTCAATATAACTTTCAATAAAACTCATTAATGTTTTATTGGATTTATTCACTACACCATTCAGTTCATCAACTTTATCCATTAAGTTTCCTGCAGTGATTTTTTTATTTACACTTTTTAATAGCCTATATGCTTGCTGATAATCTGAAGTGAGTTTTTCTAATCTTTGGTTCAACGCACTGTAGCCATCTTCTGTTCTTCTTGCTTTTTGTTCTTTCTGATTCCAGTTCTTTGCATGAATTTTTTCTTTTGTAGAAATTCTTAATCTTTTTCCTTCAAAAAAGAATGATAGATAGATCAAAGTGGGCTTTGAATTTAACTTGTTGTTTTGTTTCAAAAAGAAGTTTACTGTAGCCATAAAATCACTAAAAATATGACGATTAAAACTACAAAATTTACTGTCACCTCCTACCAAAAAAGGTGACACTATAGGCGACAAAAATCGGTTAACTAAACTTGACAAAACTTAATAAAACTTAATTAACCTATTGTATTCCAGCAAGATACATTGATAAAGTTTAACTAACTGAAATTCAGATAAATCAAGTAAAAATAGGTCCGCTCGGGACCTCATCAAAAAATCAATTTCCCCAATGAAAGTTGGGGATTTTTTTTGGCCAAGTGACGTTATTAAAGACAGTCAATTACAGGCATCATTTTAACCTTATGCACATAAAAATCAATGAACCATCGCAAATGGTAAGAGCACAACTACTGAAACACAATTTTCCGGAAATAAACACGGAACAATTGTATCATCTTTCACATGATTATGAGTTTACAGCAGCCAATCTGGAAACCTTCAAGCAACAGAAAATGATTGCAGGTATCGTTAGAAAAAAACAAACAAATGGTGAAGATGACCTACAATTGTTCTTTCAAACTTTATCTTCAAATGGCAGCCGACAAAATAAAATAGGGTTAAATTATAAATAATAAAAAAACAATTATGATTTTAGATTTAACATTAAGAACATCAAATGAAGAATGGTCAAAAGACCTGGAACTAGGTTTAGGAAACATAGGTGTTTATCGAATTGAACAAATGCGAAATGAATTGGTAAGAAACATGAATTCTTTGGTAACCATTATCAGTTCGTTTGCCGGTATAAATGCAAGGCTTATTACACCACTTAAGGGACAAGACTTTTGGATTGGCATCACAGTTATACCTCAAGATAATTTGCTTCCATTTGAAGCATATGTTTCTTACGGAGTAGATAAGCAACATAAATTATTTGCAAAAATTCATTTCACTGATAGGCCAAGTACTGCGGAATTTCCTATCGAAGGTGGTTATTCCTGGAAAACGGAAATCCTATACGAATCAGAGATCAAGGATACAAGATACACGGTTGCCAACGTGAAAAATCATTTCATTATTTATGAATCTTTCAAACGGATTGGGCGAGATATTATTTACTCTGTTCTTGAGGAATAATATTTTTTGGGAATAAAATAAACTCGGGAGACTTTAGTAGTTGTTACAAATACTTTAATCTAAGTTAGCAACTGCCTTTGCTACACGTTTTCTTTCATTCTCGTCCAAAATTATTTTTCTCATTCTTATGTGTTGAGGAGTAACCTCAACATATTCGTCAGCCTGTATATATTCCATTGCTTCTTCAAGACTAAAACGAACCTTTGGAGCAATGCGCATTTTTTCGTCAGAACCACTCGCCCGCATGTTGGTCAATTTTTTTTCACCGCATAAATTTATAACCAGATCATCAGGACGTATATGTTCTCCCACAACCATTCCCGGATAAATTTCCTCTCCCGGATCAACAAAAAATTTGCCTCTATCCTGAAGCTTGTCTAAGCTATAAGCAACAGATGTTCCGCGGTCTTTACTCAGTAGAACACCAGCTATTCTTCCCGGAATATGTCCTTTCCACGGTTCAAAATCCTTAAAACGATGAGCCATAATTGCCTCTCCTGCCGTCGCAGTCAGAACATTATTACGCAAGCCAATTATTCCTCTACTCGGAATTTCAAACTCAATATGTATCAAATCTCCCTTGGGCTCCATAACAAGCATATCTCCTTTGCGTTGAGTAACAAGGTCAATTACTTTACTTGAAGACTCCTGCGGAACGTCAATAGTTAATACTTCAACAGGTTCGTGTTTTAC
The DNA here is from genome assembly GCA_046302135.1 of Bacteroidota bacterium. GTDB lineage: Bacteria > Bacteroidota > Bacteroidia > B-17B0 > Aurantibacillaceae > AM-1111. Next base: position 2,971 of record JBKCIQ010000055.1, read on the forward strand.
ACCATCTATTTCCTTAATAATTACCTGAGGTTGTCCAACCTGTAACTCATACCCTTCGCGTCTCATGGTCTCAATTAAAACTGAGAGGTGAAGAATGCCTCTTCCGAAAACAAGATAAGAATCTGGAGAGCCTGTTTCTTCTACACGCAAGGCAAGATTTTTTTCAAGCTCTTTATAAAGCCTGTCACGCAAATGCCTTGATGTTACAAATTTCCCATCTTTACCAAAAAAGGGTGAGTTGTTTATGGTAAACAACATACTCATGGTTGGTTCATCAATGGAAATACTAGGGAGTGATTCGGGATTTTCAAAATCAGCAATGGTATCCCCTATTTCAAATCCTTCAATACCTGTAAAGGCACAAATGTCTCCTGCCTGAACTTCATTTACTTTTACTTTACCCAATCCATCAAAAACAAATAATTCTTTAACACGAGATTTTTGAATGGTGCCATTACGCTTTACAACGCTTACAGGCATTCCTTCCTTAATCGCACCTCTATAAACTCTTCCGATTGCAATTCTACCAATAAATGAAGAATAATCAAGTGAAGTGATTTGCAATTGTAGTGTTCCTTCACGCTTTGGTGCTTCAGGAATTTTTTCAAGAATGATATCAAGTAAGTGGGTGATGTCTGATGTTGGAGTTTTATAATCAGGCCCCATCCATCCTTGCTTTGAAGAACCAAACACTGTTGGGAAATCTAATTGCTCTTCTGTAGCATCCAAATTGAAAAACAAATCAAACACCGCGTCATGTACCTCATCCGGCCTACAATTAGGTTTATCTACTTTATTAATAACGAGTATTGCTTTTTTACCTGCAGAAATTGCTTTCTGAGTTACAAATCTTGTTTGTGGCATCGGACCTTCAAAAGCATCTACAAGCAATAAAACTCCGTCGGCCATATTCATTACGCGTTCAACTTCTCCACCAAAGTCAGCGTGTCCGGGCGTGTCAATGATGTTAATTTTTGTTCCTTTATAAGTTACAGAAACATTTTTCGCAAGTATGGTTATTCCTCTTTCACGTTCCAAATCATTATTATCGAGAATTAATTCGCCGGTTTCCTGATTCTCACGAAAAAGTTTACAGGTATGAAGAATTTTATCAACCAGAGTTGTTTTACCGTGGTCAACGTGTGCAATAATCGCAATGTTTCGTATTCCTGACATAAAATTAAATAATTTGAATTCGTTGTTTTAGTTTAAAATCGAATTGATTTTTATTTTAAAACGGGTGCAAAGATAACATAATAAAGGCTGTGTAGCATTAAATAGTTTATAAAAAGAGAACTTGAAAAGTTAAGGTGAAAGAATGTTTGTAAAATTAAGTATATTGCTATTTTTGCTAAGTAAATGAAAAAAGTAACTGTTTCTATTGTAATTGTAATACTATTTTTAGCGGGTGGATGGATATTCTGGCAGGGCAACGAAGATAGTTCTGCAATATTACATCCTGAAACTAAATATGCAATTTGGGCTTTTTTAATTGGTGCTATTGCAACCATCTCCTTACCGCTTGGCGCAGTAACCGGGCTCAGCTTACAACCTGGTGCAAAAATAACATCAGCACTTACAGCATTTGGAGCAGGTGCCCTACTAGCGGCGCTGAGTGTTGAGCTTATTGCTCCAACCGTAATGGACATTGTAGGACAAAGTGGTTCTGTAGAACACCGTGCACATGAAAAAAATCATGCTGTTTTTAACATGGGCGCACTAATTGTAGGATGTCTAGCAGGGGGTTTTCTTTTCTACACACTTGATGAATTAATCAATAGCAGGGGAGGTGTAATAAGAAGGGTAGCTTCTTATGTGAATATTTTAAAGAAAAAAAATAGAAACAGTGAAGTAACCGAAGATGAATTCACAACACTTTCTAAGACAAATAACGAGCATGAATCCGGTGGTGCACCAATGGCAATATGGTTGGGACTACTCATTGACGGAATACCGGAAAGTTTCGTCATTGGTGCAGGATTTTTAGGGTTATTAGAAGCAAAAAAAACATCAGGAGAGAACGACCCAGCCTTTACTTCAATATTACCTTTTACTTTGATCGCAGGACTTTTTCTCTCAAACTTTCCTGAGGCGCTAGCCGCGAGTTTGGGAATGAAAAAAAGTGGACTGAGCACATTTCGTATAATATTGCTTTGGTTATCACTTGTACTTATAATTGCTATAGGTTCACTCACCGGATATTACATAGGGTCTTCAATACCCCACGAAATTGAAATCGGAATAGAAGGTTTGGCGGCCGGTGCAATGTTGACAATGATTGGGCAAACTATGTTGCCTGAAGCGGTACACTTAGGCGGTACAAAAATAGTCGGACTCAGTACTCTAGCAGGCTATTTAAGCGCTGTAGCATTTAAAATTTTTGAATAATCTCATTCTCGTTTCAAGACTTCAAGTATTAAATCTGTCTCAAACCCTCTGCTTTGTACAAATTTTAAAACTTTATAGTTCCTTTTGATTTTGTTTGTTTCCGTTTTCAAATCCCTTTTCTTTTTTTCAACCAGATCATTTATAACAAGCGTGTACTCATCGGAGTCAATTGATTGTAATGCTTTATTAATAGAGTAGTCACTGATTTCCTTGAACTTAAGCATTGATTTTATTTTCAGTTTGCCCCATTTCTTTATCCTAAACTTTCCGCCGGCAAAAGCCAATGCATACCTTTCTTCATTAATAAAATTTTCGGAGATCAGTTGTGCAACAATCGAATCTCTTTCATCAGGTGTAAATTTAATTTTCATATCTCTTAATTTCTCATTTACATCATGCTGACACCGCTCCTGATAGGCACACCAGTTTTTTAACTGATTGAGATATAAATTTATTTCGTCTTTATTCATCTTGCAAACAAAATTAATAGGAATTTAACTTATAAATTTTTTTTAAAGGTCAACTTTAAAAATCAATTAACTAATTTTACTGAGGTATGACACTAATTATTGTGGGCGTTGGTCTATTTTTAATGATTCTAGAAAGAATTATTCCCGATCAGCGGTTACCAAACGTTAAAGGATGGTGGCCGAGGGTTATACTTCTGAATTTATTTCAATTTGGTATTTTGGTAGTTGGAAAAGTTACCTGGGACAACTGGTTTGGAGCAGTAAAATTATTTTCACTAGGTGAGGCTGTAAACAATCCTTTAGGCGGATTCATTTCTTATCTTGTAACTACATTCGTTTTTTATTGGTGGCACAGATGGAGACACACAGTTAACTTCTTATGGTTAAGCATGCATCAGGTACATCATAGCCCACAAAGGATTGAAACGATAACATCTTTTTTTAAGCACCCATTTGAGGTGGTTGTAAACTCGCTTATAATCGGCTCCATTAGTTTTTCTATTCTCGGGTTAAACGCAGAAGGTGCGGCTTGGTGTCTGTTGTTTTCTGCGTTAGGAGAGTATTTTTATCACATGAATATTAAAACACCCCACTGGGTCGGCTATTTCTTTCAGCGCCCTGAAATGCACCGGATACATCACGAGCGCGGAAAACATTACTGTAATTTTTCCGATATACCGCTTTGGGACATTTTATTTGGGACATTTAATAATCCAAAAGAAATGAACGATAAATGCGGGTTTAAACCTGAGCGCGAAATCCGACTGTCCGCCATGTTGTTTTTTAAAAATGTAAACAACGAATACCCTCCAAAAAATAATCGTTGAAACAAATAATCTATTACATCGTTGTCGGAATTGGTCTGATTCAAATAATTGGATACATTTTCAACTCGGCTCTAATAAGAGGGCTAGGTGTAGCCACCGCCTCTTCTCCGTTACCCATTGTGTTTACCGAAGTTAAAGGCGTAGAAACTTTTGCTTGTGATTTTTTTCTTCAAACAAAAGATGAAAACAACAAGCTCAACGAAATTAAAATTACCCCGGAAATGTATTCCAAAATATCAGGGCCTTACAACAGAAGAAATGTTTACGGTGCGGCTATTTCATATGGGCCTATACTACCGAAAAAATTGAGAGACACGATATTAAATTATGCGCTCTGTAAGAATGCGCTTTTGCGGGATTTAGATTTACCTGAAAAAACAAAGATCACAGCCATTCGCTCCATATCTAAAACTTACAATAAAAAGCAAGAATGGATTTTTAAACTTTCTTGTAACGAATGAAATTTTATTCGCCATATCAGTTTTCACTTTTCAGAATAATATTTGGAATTTATTTAATCATACATTTTTCATTTCTTTTTCCTTACGCATCGGAATTATGGAGTAATAAAGGTGTTCTCCCTGATAACTCACTGAATTTTACTTATGGGGTGTTTCCAAGCGTTTTAGATGTTGTCGATTCTCCAGTTTTTACATCAGTTTTTATATCGATAATGCTCCTGCTGTCCGTTATGTTTACATTCGGAATTCAGCGCAGATTAATTTCTATACTGATATGGTATGGTTGGGTTTGTTTGTTTGACAGAAACAACCTCATCAGCAACCCGGGAATTCCATTCGTTGGTTGGATATTATTATGTTGCGCTATTGTACCAAAAGGCGAACCTTTCGCTTTATTCACGGCAAAAAATGAAAACTGGGAATTCCCAAAAATTATTTTTTACGGAGCCTGGGTCATAATGGCTCTCAGTTATTCCATTAGTGGAATAGATAAGTTGTGTTCGCCAAGCTGGACAGATGGATCTGTAATTATTCATTTACTCAATAATCCTCTAGCAAGAGCATTACCAACAAGAGAATATCTTTTGTTATTACCAGAATCAATTCTGAACTTTATGACATGGTTGATTCTTTTTTTAGAAATTGCATTTGCTCCTTTGGTAATCTGGAATAGAACGAGAGTGTGGGCATGGCTTTCTATGATCATTATGCATCTTGGAATCTTGGTTATGGTTGATTTTGCAGATTTGACATTCGGAATGCTGATGATTCATTTTTTCACATTCGATGCTAGATGGATAAAACCAAAGGTTTCAAAAGCTGAAAAGCCGATTGTATTTTTTGACGGAGTATGTGGATTATGTAATTCATCGGTTGACTTGTTAATGAAAGAGGATCGTATTAATGTTTTATTATTTGCTCCTCTTCAAGGTGAAACTGCAAAAAATTCGTTGCCACCGGAAATCATCAAAAATTTAAAATCCTTGGTATTTTATAAAAATAATTGTGTTTACACACAATCAGATGCCGTAATTGAAATTGGAAAAGCAATTGGTGGGTTTTGGGGTTTGTCATTTTTGTTGAAAGTAATTCCAAAGTTTGCACGAAACTTATTTTACAACCTAATTGCCAAAAACAGGTACAAATGGTTTGGCATGAAGGAAACTTGCAGAATGCCAACTAAAGACGAAAGAGAAAGGTTGCTGTTTTAAGATTCGATAAAATTATGGAAATCCTTTTAAGACTTGTCTTTTCCGAGTGAAATTTTGAAGTCAGCACCTTTTCCTTTTATTTTTATTGGCAGATACTTAATGTTTTTACCCTCTTGCTTGTACTGAATTTCGTCCGTGTTCCCTGTGTTATCGCTTGACTTTCCAAATAACCTTTGCCAACCAGCTCTTGTAACCATCTTTACAGGAACTTTCACAAAATATTCCATATCAAAATCCATATTCTGCTTTCCTGAAATATCAATAAAACCCAGTGAAGAGTTTATTGTCATCGATGGAACATTAATTACGCCTTTATTTATTCTGAAATGATTTTCCAATGTATCAAAAATAATCCTGTTAAGATTTTTATCTTTAAAATAGTTAGATAAAACACTCATGGGACCGTAATTTTCAAGCTTTCCTTCTGTTAACTTAAGGTCTAAGTTAATGCTTGATTCGTCTAAAACGGGAATCATATCAGGATGCACTCTAACATGCCCACTTATTTTTCCTGAAAGGTTCCCGTGAATATTATCTGAAACTAAATACTCCTGTCCAAAATTTTCAAATTTGAAAAACAACTGGTCAATACTAATTTTACTTAGAGTTATATCTGGATCAAAGAAAATTTTGTTTCTGTTGGTGCCGTCAAATTCACCCTTAATTTGAATTTTCCCTCCTGCGGCAGTCATGTTTAGTTTATCTACTTTAAGATGATGATTTTTATTGGTTATTAAACTTGTACTGAAGTCTGTGATGTGATATCGGTGATATTTTAGATTTGAAATGCTTAAGTCATAAGACATGTGGGGAAATGGAAGGTCATAAATATTGAATGCCTTTTCGTGCTCTGCAGGGGTCATTGTTTTCGGATGAGGTGTACTTTCATAATTCATTAACTCATCCAAATCAAGATTTGATGCGTTTAAATAAAGGTGATTTCGTTTTTTTGACATTAATGAATCTGTCCCAAGGTAATAATCTATTCTTGCGTTAAGATGAGTTTTCCCTGCGGTGAGATCAATATTGTCAATTTTTAAATTGTTATCGGAATAATTTACCTGAAGATTTTTTATACTGACGCTAAGCGGATGCACTTTCATTCCTGCATCCAAGTGGCTAATGTTTGCTGAAACTGAATTAATTTTTTCCTTATAATTAACAACAGCGTTTCCATCAATATGAAACCGCCTCAATTCTTCATGTCTATAATCCTCGGGCATGTAATTAACAGAATTATAAGTGAAAATATCTTCGAACTGAAGTAATCCCGAGCTTATTTTAAAACTACTGCTTATGTCTCCGTTTGGATGCGGATCAAAAAGAATAGGGTAATTCTTTATAGTACATAAAATATCGAAATCGCTTTTATCAATTGCACCTTTAAAATTCAATATTTTTAATTCATTATCGTTGATGTCAACATGTAGCTTAAGATCATGAAGTGCGTGCGGATAATTTTTAAATCGAGCTGAAAATTTTTTTATGTCAAATTCTCCACGTGGTAAGTTTTTATATTCAGTAAAATCCTTTGCGGAGGCGATGAAATTCATAGAAACTGCCAGATTTTCAATTTTTTCATCTAATGCAGATTTCGTTCCTGTACTGTCTTTGGTAATTTCAGAAAGGTCTATTAAATCAGAATTTATATCCAGAGCAACATTTACCTTTTTATCTGTATGGTGTATTATAGCCGGTAAGTCATCGATAAAAGCTTTGATTGAAATATCACTCTTGCCAATTTTTCCGGAGCACTTTAATATTTCAGCAGATAAACCTTTGCATTTCACATTTAGGTTTAAATCTCGAAGTGGCAACTTTAATAACTTACCGTTAAAATTAAGGTTTCTTATATCGATGCTTGCCTGATAATTATTTTGAAGATTTTGCAATGACTTAGCGGGATTCTTTAAATCAATAATATCAGCAAAACTAATATCGAGCATTAAGTTACCACGAATACCAGAAATATCTTTAATGTTGAAAAAGGAAGAAAGGTACTCAAGATCTACCTTCGTCTTGGTGTTTATCTCCACCTCAGGTGAAAAAAAATTTTTAACCTGAATCCTAGAATTGATATTGCCCCCTTCCATTCTAGCACTCAAATCATTAAGATTAAACTCCATGGTTTCACGATTACGCTTCTCGCCGTTGGTGTAGAACATTTTAAAGTTGAGCTTATCCATTTTTCGACCATTCTCGATGTTTACAAATTCAGCATCCTTACAGCCAAAGAAAATTTTTACAAGAGGTTGATAGCCATTTATTGATTTTCCGTCAACGGACGCTGTAAAATAAACATTTCCCTTGTTTTTAAACTTCTGATGCAAGACTTCAAACCCTTGCGGCGCGAATGCAAGCAGAAGATCAAAATTGGGTTTTCTTCCTCCGAAACGTAGAGAAAGATCCATGTCGTTTTTAATGTTTATCCTACCTGACATTTTAAAGTCTGAATATTCCATATTTACAACTGAAGGAGAAATATTTAAGATCTGTTTGATTTTATCATAATCCAATTGAGAAGACAGGTTGAGATGTTTGCGCTTAAAAAAAGTTGTATCTCTACCTTTCAAAATATTAATTACAAAATCTGATTCGCAACCAATTGCCAAATGCTCCGGGCTCGCGTTAAAACTTGCAATTAATTTGTTCATGAAAACGTCGACTTTTATTTTATTTTTCTCATTAAGTTTATTTATGTCGACATTAACTACTTTTATTTTTTTCAACTTTATTTTAAACTCATTTTTACCTTCCGACTTTGATTTAGTTGCAAGCGCCTTCGTAATATTAAGTGTTCCTGCAGAGTCTTGAATCAGATCTATGCTTCCCCCATTAAGTTCGATTGATTTTATTTCCATTTTCCCTTGGGCTATTGTCCAAAGATCGAATCCAATATAAAGATGTTCAAGGTCTAAAATAGGCTTAGACTTAGATGCTTTTTCAGATAAAAGCTTGAAGTGATTAAGATCAATTGATATATATGGAAAATTTTCAAATGGAGAGATGTGTTGATCTTGTATACTTAACTCTCCGGTTATATTTTCATTGGCCTTATTCAATAAATTTTTAACAATATCATCCTGTTTAAAGTATATAATCAATATGGAGATTAGAAAAAAAAGTATTGGTAATAAAATAATAGAACCGATAAGTATTTTCCAAAAGTTGGATTTCTTCATTACAATATTTTAGCGCAGATAAAATCCCCTACTTACTGAACAAATTATACCCTACTGAAAGCATAAATGTATTCAGGTTTTTAATAACTAATCCATCAACGTATCCCAAACTACTTTCACCAAAAACCCCTAAAGAGAATCTGTTTAATTCTGTTTCAACTCCTCCCCTGAAAGAAAAATAATTGGTCTTTAACTGCTGAGGAGAATTAAATTGAGTATATGTTGAATTATTGTAATATTCCTCTGCAACGTTCTCTTTTGGTATTACCTGAAACTCATCGAATGGTAAGGAGTTAACGAAATCATCTGCGGGTTTGTAAACACTGAAATTCAAATTACCGTTTATGAAAAACATGGCGTCGCCTGAATTTAAACTGGCCATGGTTCTCGGACATTGTGATTCATACCAACTGTCAAAATCTAAAAGCAAATCACTTGAGTTTACGTTTTCGTTGGTATTTCTCTCCAATGTATTGATGATAGGAATATTAAAACGAAAACCGCTGATGAATCTACATTTGACTAAATCATTTGAAATAAAGTCAAAGCCAAACTGCTGTCCGAGGCTTAAAACCGTATAGTCTTTTCTATATGTTCCTTCGTAAATATTTGTTTGATCATAGTCAAAATCAAATGTTGTGGCGTAAGTAGTGTCATTAGTTGGTAACAAAAGCGTTTTTATTTCGCGGGTACGGGTGTCAACACGCATATTTGCCGTGCCTAAAGATGACTCCCAGAAAAATCTTCTTCCGAGTTGACGCCTATAAAACAATTCGAATTGAGGCTTATAATCAAACAGAGAAATATCTCTTAAAGTAGCAATCTTCAAGTAATAGGTCGAGTTTCCGATTGTACTGTTGCTGGGGTCGGCAACTTCAGTGTAGGACATTATATTTAATGGATTCTCTTCGGAAAAATAACCTTGAATTGAGTTTGATATTGAGTTATTTATTCTAACACCCAAATTATGTTTATTGCTTTTAATCTTTATTTTTGGGACTTCCGTCAAATCAGTATTTTCTTTTAAGATTTTATTTTTAGTGGAAAAGTTATAATTGAAAAGATCAGAACCAACATAGAAACCAAATGAGTAAAGATTCTCATATGGCCTGTACATTTCTCGGTTGGCTACCTTTGTTGTTCCTTTTAATTCAGATCCAGTTCCAGTCCCTGATACTTCAAAATTGATTCCGGCTCTGAATCTATATGTCTCTGCACCAACTCCAAATCTAAATGTATTAAGTGTGGTTGGGAAAGAATAAATTGCTCTTGAAATCTCTTCTTCGTCATTTACCCAATAGCTGTTTATATCAAAAGTTCTGAAAGAATAATTTTTAATTGTTTTACGATATAAATAGCCAAACTGTACATAAGGCTTTATAGGTTTGTGAGGAAGAAATTTGTACCCCACATTAAAAGAAAAATTTCTTGTTTTGACTTCCTCCCTGTATCGATTGTCTATAACCCAAACTTCGTACTGTTTGTTAACCCACTTGTCGTAAAGTAATTCTGCTTCTTCAGGAGTTGATGCAAACCCGTTTGTTACGGCATTCTGAATATAGGTATCCTTATCTGCCCAATTGGAGTAAAAATATGGGGTGTAATTAGCTTTTCCTCTCATTTCAATAGATAATTTCGATGCTGAAAATGAAAAGTCAAAGAACCATCTGTTTTTTGTTTTATACCTTAGGTAAAATGGAACTTCAAATGAATTAACAGATATAGGCCTTAAAAAATAAAAATTTAATGTGTCGTCTATTCTGTCTGCAACCTGAAAATGAGGCCTTACCATTGAATCATTTAATTGTTTCTCTTTGTCGCCCTCAAAAAAGTTCAACTTAGGCATGAACTCAATACCCATGCTTATAGACTGAGCACTAATTTTGAAAACAGAAATTAAAATGGCGAATAAAAAAAGTTTTTTCATTTGGTTTAAAATTATTTATTGAATTCTGATATCATTGGACAAGTTTTCATTTCTCACGTTCGGTTTTTGCTTGCCGTTGGTGATTTGCTGAACTTCACGTATAAGAAAATCTTTGAGTTCAGAAAGCATAATTTTTTTATCACCGTTCAGATCTGCCCTTTTGGAAGCAAGCCCTGTTAAAAGTGAGTAAGTAAAAACCCCATTATTCCATTTGCCACCCTCCATTGCATATTCAGTTGCACCGGCACTTGAAATTACCCATGCGCCATTATTTGCTCTGAAATCTACGAAAACAGATTTCGCAAGTTCAAAAGAGTTAATTTTCTCAATGTTAGTAATATTGGTTCCTGCTGAACGAAACGCAATTTCTCCTTCAATTTGAACCTGTTCTTTTGAAACCTTAACTTCATCTTTATCTACTTCTCCCGAATGACAGGCGTCAATGAAAAGAATACGATTTCGTGATTTTGTGTTTTCAATAACCGACTCCATCAATTCATAATTTATTCCTCTTACCGAAGGATTATTAAAATCCATATCAGAAGAAGCAAGATAGTAATCAAGTTTTTGATCTAACACGCCGTGTCCCGCAAGAAAGAACAGTACAACATCTTGAGGTTTAGCCGGCTTTAAAAAATCTGCAAGTGCTTTTACATTTTCTATTGTTACATCTTTATTTAGTAAATATTTAATATTTACTTTTTTAAATAGCTTATCCTTGTTTAAAAATCCTCCCAGATCGTTAGCATCCTTTTGAGCATATTTCAAATTGTACTGACTTTCGTTGTATTCTGAAACACCCATCAACACCAAATACAACTCAGGGGTAACACTTGAATTATTATTTAAAACCGTAAATGATTCCTTGAGTGAAGAAATTCCTTTTGAATTATTTACAAAAACCTGAATATAATTTGTTCCCGGACTCAAATTGATGGAAATATTTTGCTGAACCTCTTTACCGTTTAACTTAATTCCCGCTCTGCTTCCCTCAGGAACACCGTTTACGAAAACACACAAATTATCCAAATCAGACAATTGGTCTGAGGCACTAATTGAAAAATTAAATGTTCCATCTTTAGACTCTAATTTATCCGGCAATTGTAATTTAACAACGGGCAGTTTATCGCTTATTTCCAGATCCTCTTCTTTTAAATTTAGTTTAGATAATCTCTTTTCATATGCCTTCCGAAAATTCTCAACAACATCTTTCGAGCCAAAAGGCAGCTTGTTCAATACTATATCGGGGCGGTTAAATTTAAGATCAAACTGATCAAACGGAAAAGCCCGGTTAGCAAATCGGAATGAAATGTATCCCAAAGAGCCCTTTGATACATAGTAGTTATTTTTGTCGTCTATAAAAATAAAATCATTAGAACCAAAAGCCCCATAATTCATAATAAATTGCCCGGATTTGAGGTCCCAAAATTTAATTATTCCGTCCCACCCGGCAGTAGCAATAAAACCGTATTTTTCATTTATTGCAACTGAACTTATTCTGTCAATATGATTACAATTAATCATATTTACTGATCCACTATTTAAATCTTTTATTGTAAAGGAATTTCTTTGAGCTGCTACCTCTATGCCTAATAATTTACTTTGGCAAAACAAAAGAGAGTCTGTGTACAAATCCTCAGGCGGTGGAACATCTCCCTGTTTCAGCCTTTCGATATAGGAGGAAATGTTTTTATTTGATTTTCTTTCTCGGGTGAGGGTCATTTTTTTTGAGTCATTTAAATTCCAAACAGAAAACAACTCTTGAACCTGATCATACACCTCACCCTTTTCATTTTTTGCAAGGTGCATTTGATAAAACTTTATATCAAATTCATCCTCTGAGTTTTTTCTTGGTTTGATTTGAGCTACTGAATAACCCCAGCCTAAACTTTTGCTCACTTTACTCGGCTCAAGCGCACCGGCCTTACTTTCACCACTTAAAAGATTAGACTTCCTGAATGAACCATTTGCATATCCGATAATAAGATTCTGGCCGTTCGATGAAAAAGCAATTTTATTTATTCGCTCTACTTTTCCATTTAATTTTTTTATAAATCGTAACTTAAGCGCATCCCACAAAATTATACTCCTATCGCTTCCTGCTGTAGCAAGTAGGCTTCCGTCTTTAGAAATTGCAACAGAACTTACTTTACCATTATGATCATTAATGGAAAATTTCTTTTCAAAATTCTTTTTATTGTAAACAATGAGTCCTGATTTATTAGAGGCAACAAAAATATTTTCTGAATTAACCACAACACCATTGAAAGAGTTGGTTGGAAAATCAGATGTTGCCCCTCCTGACTCTCCTTTTGATGGAACAATAGAAAGCACCTTGCCGCTTACGGTTGATGCAAAAAGATTTCCATTTTCTTCATCAAAAAATAAATCTGAAACAGTCCCGGAAAACGTACGCCTAACAGAAAATTCAGGCTTTGGACCTGGTACAACCTGCAACAAGTAATAAACAGACTGCTGTTTACCTCCAATTAGTACCTGACTACCCTCTTTATTGATTTTAATGCTTGTAAAAACATCTCTGCTCTGAATATCATATTTTGTTACATTTCCTGTTGTAAGATTAATACAACCAAGAGTATGTGAGCCAAAATAAATGAGATCATTTGATGCCTTGGCCAAACAGCCGATAGGATTTCTGAAAGTAAATTCGCGTATCATTTCTGAAGAATGAATATTCCATAATTTAATCTTTCCCGAAATACAACTTGCTGCAATTACACTATCATTAATAAAAATAATATCGGAAATCTCTTCAACCTGTTCAATAACTGAATTGTACTGTCTCCCAAGTTTTATGTCCCAAACTATTATTTTTTGATCTTCACCTAATGATAAAACAAAGCTTTCATTAGGAGAAAAAATTACTTTACTGATTGCGGAAGAGTGTCCCGTTTGTACTACAAGATCTACTTTTTGGGATACCAATAAAAATGGTAAAGTAACAAAAAGATAAAATAAATTAAGTAAATGCTTTGTCATAATAATTTTGCAAAATTAGAAAGTATTTTTCTTGTTTTTTTCTATCTTCGCTAAATTAAGAGATAATAATAACATAAGCCTTTCAACAATGAAAAAAAAATTATCATCAATCATAGTCTTTCAATTGCTTTTCTGCTTCATAAACGCTCAATCATCTTGGAATCCTGAAATTTGTTTGGTTACAGTTGATTCCGCAACATCCACCTACATTAGTGTTATTTGGAATAAACCGGTGGTTAATGACATTGACAGTTTTTATATTTACAGGGCGGACTCTAATCAAACTAATTTTTCAAAAATTGCCTCTGTCAGCTATGCTGACTCAAGCGTTTATGATGATATTGGAGTAAACGTTAATACCACCTGGTATTCGTACCTTATCAGCGCAATTGATACCAACGGTATTGAAGGTCTGAAAAGTGATACGGCAAACACGTGTCTTTTAAATGTCGTTCCAAATATTGCATCCGGATATTTTAAATGCATGTGGAATAGTTATAAGAACGGAGCTAACAACCCGACATTCGTTAGATGCATGTGGGATTCTCTTGGAAATACTTCCGGCTTACAGCAAATCGGCGTTAATTGGGCTCCAACACTAACCTCATGGAATCATTTAGGGTACTCACAAGCGGCTCAAAGCGTTTACAGACTGGAAAATGAAGTAAGTAACCCTTGTAGTCCTGAAAGAGGTGTTATAAACACTTCACGTTCCAATGTTAGAAATGTCGCTAATCCATTGACACTTTCCAATGATTTAAATTCACTTTTTGAAAAGTTGACAAGAATATTCCCTAATCCGGGGTCTGATTTTTTAAATATCGAATGGAATCCGTCTTTAGAAATATCATCAATAGAATTGGTTGATGCCTTAGGAAAAAAAATTTCCGATGTAAAGGTTGGAAACAATCAACTAAAAGAAACCCTAAATATTACCGAACTTGATAGGGGAGTTTATTTTATTCTGTTTGTTGGAAAGAACGGAATAAATAAAAAAAGATTCGTCGCCATACGCTAAAAATTTAAAGTAAAATTTTTACCACGCAGATAATTTTTTTATGGAAATTTTATCTTACTTTTAATTTTTCAAACTGATTTTTTATGAAAATGAGACTTCCCTTTTTGTTTTTGGTTCTAATGCCAATTGCACTTTTTTCCCAAACAAAAGATTATGCTTCGCTAATGGATGATCCCTCTGCTAACTTCACTGAAATACAGAAATCTTTCCAAACGAACTGGGCAAACAAAGACAGAAAATCTAAAGGAAAGGGGTTTAAAGCTTTCAAGCGCTGGGAATACTTTCATCAAAATAGGCTTTCTCAAAACGGGAAAATAAACAACAACAGCGTTGCAAATTTTCAGGAATACAAATCTTTTTTCGGGTTGAATAAATTAAGTTCTCTTAACAGGATTGCCAATTCTAATGCTGTTGCAGGTACTTGGAATTACATAGGACCCGCAAACGGTATTTCCACAAATGGTGGGGCGGGAAGAACAAACTTCATCAGATTTGACCCTAACAACTCCTCTATTATTTATACTGGTTCTCCTGCGGGTGGTCTTTGGAAAAGCACCAATGGTGGACAAAGCTGGAGTCCATTGGCAGATGAATTTGCATCAATTGGATGTTCTGATATTGTGATTGATCCCAACAACTCAAATATTCTTTATCTGGCCACCGGAGACAGTGATGGTAAAGATACTTACAGTATTGGAGTATTAAAATCAATTGACGGTGGTCTGACCTGGTCAGCTACCGGATTAATGTATAGTGTTAATCAAAGTTACACCATCGCAAAATTACTAATTGACCCAAACAATTCTCAAGTTGTCTATGCCGCCACCAGTAATGGTCTTATGAAAACCACTGATGGCGGAGTAAATTGGGTCAGCATAAAAAGTAACGGATTTAAAGATATCGAATTCAAACCATTTAATTCAAATACAATTTACGCAACTAACGGTGCGTCTTTTTGGTATTCTAAAGATGCGGGCATAACGTGGAGCGCTACGCCAACCAATTTTGGTGTGAGCATTGGTCGTTCATGTATAGCTGTAACACCTGCTGACTCAAATTATATTTACATTCTCGGTAGTCTTGGGGCAAATGGAAATGCAGATGATTACGGGTTCGGTGGCATTGTGCGTTCAACTAACGGAGGTCAGAGTTTCTCGCTTAGGTCCTCAACGCCAAACGTTATGGGTTGGAGCACCAGCGGAAATGATCAGGGAGGTCAGGGCTGGTATGATTTGGCTTTAGCGTGTTCGCCAACAAATAAAGACGTGATATTTACAGGCGGGGTTAATATATGGAAGAGTACAAATGGAGGTTCTACAATGACAAATTGCAGCAATTGGTGGGGAAGCGGAACCGGATATGTTCACGCCGACCAACACAACATAGAGTTTTTTCCAGGCAGCGGTACGACAGTTTTTGTTGCTAACGACGGAGGTGTTTTTAAATCTACCAACACCGGCAGTAGTTGGACTGATATCAGCAACGGATTAAAAATTGCGCAGCAATACAATCTTGGTGTTTCACAAACTAATTCATTACTAACGTTGACCGGATGGCAAGACAACGGATCGAATCTTCACAACGGAAGTTCAAGTGGTGAAGTATTGGGTGGAGACGGTTTTGAATGTATTATCTCACATGCTAACGCAAATGAGATGTACGCAGAGCTTTACTACGGAGATATCAGTAAAAGCACAAACGGGGGCTCATCATTTTCAAATATTGTAAACAGCGGTGGTACCGGCGTGAATGAAGATGGTGCATGGAACACTCCTTACATACAACATCCAACCAACCCCGGAACTTTATTGGTAGGGAAATCGCAAGTGTACAGAACAACAAACGGCGGCTCTTCTTGGTCTCAGGTTGGAACATTAACTAACAATGGTAGCCTTTCAAAGATGGCATATGCTCCTTCCAATCCAAATTACATTTACGTTACAAATGGTGCCGGATTATGGGTTTCAACTAATGGCAGCTCGTTTACCAACAAGACCAATCTTTTACCTGCGCTTAACATTACAGGATTTGCCATCGATCCAACCAATCCGAATATCGTTTATTGTTCTTCTTCCGGGTACTCATCAGGCAACAAAGTATTTCTTACGACTGATGCAGGAAATACCTGGACTAATTATTCTGCGGGACTACCAAACGTACCGTGCAATCATATCGTATTTCAAAATAACACCTATGATGCGCTTTACCTTGCAACGGACATTGGAGTGTTTTACAGAGACTCCACGATGAATCAATGGATGGCTTACAGTAACGGTTTACCAAACACAATTGTAAGTGAATTAGAAATTCAAGTTTCCACAGGCAAACTTCGAGCATCAACTTACGGAAGAGGGTTATGGGAAACCGATCTTTTTATTGCTCCAACTTCTGCTCCGGTTGCTTCTTTCTATTCCAACATTTCAACCATATGCAAAAATCAATCTGTTGATTTTTACGATAGTTCTACCCAATTACCAAATAACTGGAGCTGGACATTTTCCGGAGGAAGTCCTGCAACTTCTTCTCTTCAGTTTCCAACTGTTACGTATAGTACAGCCGGAACTTATCTGGTTAAACTTGTTGCCGGTAATTCAATGGGCACTGATAGCATAATTTCTTCTGGATATATTACTGTTAATGATTTGCCGGTGGCTAACGCAGGCGCAGACGTCACAATTTGTAAAGGAGACACCATTCAGTTAAGCGCGAGTGGCGGAATAGTTTATACCTGGGCTTTTAATACGAGCATGAATAATTTGTTTGTTTCAAACCCTCTTACATATCCCACCTCAAACAAAAACTACATGGTTACCGTAAGAGATTCAAACGGATGTAAAGCCAATGACTACATCAATGTAAATGTAATTCAACCATTTTCAAATCCTAATATATCTGCAAACGGAAATCAACTCAACGTTAGTCCTGCAAATTCTATACTTATTTATCAGTGGTTCTGGAATGGAAATCCGATCAATAACAGCGACACTTCTTCTATTGCAGTGGATTCAGCAGGTGTTTATACAGTTTTGGTATCAGATACTAGTGGCTGTTTCAGTATTACGTCTGCTCCATTTGTTTATGTTGGTATGGAAGAAACAATCAATTCTCTTAACGGATGGAGCATTTATCCCAATCCAACAAATGAAACTGTTTTCATTAAACAACCAAAACAGCTATATGGCAAACACGAGATTAGAATTCTTAACACGGAAGGAAGGACTGTTTGCATTGAGACTGCAGATTTTACAAATGAAAAATCATACACGTTGAAAGAAAACTTACCGGGTGGATCTTATTTCGTGTATATTACTGATTTCAATACAAAGGATATAAAAGCAAAAGGGAAATTGATTGTGATCAAGAAATAATTTCCTTTAAAACTGAGTACACCTTGTGAACCGGTAGACCCATTACATTGAAATAGCTTCCTTCAATTCTTTCTACACCAACTTGTCCTATCCAATCCTGTGCACCGTATGCGCCAGCCTTGTCGTATGGATTGTAGTTTTCAAGGTAATATTCAATTTCTTCTTTTTCAAGAACACGAAAATAAACATCGGTTGAATCAACAAACAATTTGGTGATTTTGGTTGTTCTGATGCAAACGCCTGTATATACTGTGTGTATTTCACCGCTTAAAGAAGATAACATTTCAAACGCCTCTTTATAATTAGCAGGTTTGTTCAATACATTTTCCCGATGCCATACAATGGTGTCACTGGTGATTAAAAGTTCATTTTCTTTTAATTCTCTTGGGAAAGCATTGGATTTTTTTTCGGATAAAAAAAGTGGAATTTCTTCCGATATTAAATTTTCAGTAAAGCTTTCATCAGAATTAATTGGGAACACTTCAAATTTAACATCAAGCATATTCATCAGTTCCTTTCTCCGTGGTGAAGCAGAACCAAGAATAATTCGATATGGATAATCTTGAAGCATTTTCACAAAAATAATGTTTAAGATTTTGATTGATTGAGTTGTTGGTTAATGTCTGGAAAAAACCTTCTCAACATTTCAGTGTTAATAATGGAAATTTTAGGTGCACTGTTGGTTAATTTACTGAAGGTAACTTTAAACTTTGCAAAATAACTATTTTGAGTAGAGTTAATACATATTATGTTTTTATTTTCTTATTGAATTTTATTTTTTGCATGGCTCAGCCAAGCGAAAGGAAAAACACCCCCGAAGATTACATTGCTAAATTTAAGGAGGAAGCCATAGCTCAAATGCAAACTCACAAAATTCCTGCAAGCATTACCCTTGCACAGGGCATGTTGGAGTCAGGAAATGGTAACAGTGCCCTTGCCGTATATGCAAATAATCATTTTGGAATCAAATGTCATAATGATTGGGATGGGGAAACTTACTACGCAGATGATGATGCCAAAGATGAGTGCTTTAGAAAATATCAGTCTGTTCTTGACTCATATAATGATCATAGTATTTTTTTGACTAAAAAAGGTCGTTATTCATTTCTTTTCGAACTAAAAAGGGACGATTACAAAGGATGGGCCTACGGCCTAAAAAAGGCTGGGTATGCTACGCACAAATCTTACGCAGAAATGTTAATAGAGTTGATTGAAAAACACAAACTATATGAGTTGGATAAACTGACAGATATCCCAGTGATAGTAAGCGATAACGTTAGAGTTACAGGGTTAAAAATGGAGCTCAGAACGGTTGTGAGATTTAACAGAAGCAGATTCATAATTGCAAAAAAAGGAGATAGCTTCATGAAAATTGCACAAGACTTTAATGTTGAGGTGGAGGACTTACTTAAATACAACGATTTCGACTCTAAGAGTAAAATTAAGCCAGGGGAGAAAATTTATATTGTAAAAAAAAGGCGTAAAGGAATTGAGCCTGTTCATGTTGTTCAAAGAGGGGAAACTATGCACAGTATCTCACAATTGCACGGAATTAGGCTCTATTGGCTTTATAAAAGAAACAAAATTAAACAAGGTGTCGAGCCAACGCCGGGACAAGTGTTAATTCTGAAAAGAGGAGGCAAGCGCTCTATCATTGAACAAGGCGTCCCGGCTAATTAGACAACATAAAAACATGTCAATGAGTTACGCTGTAGTTTACAATCCAAGATCCGGAAAAAAAAAGAAATTAGACTTAAAAAGTTTTTTTAAAGAAAAATTTATTGGGTCAGATTTTGAGTTGTTTATTTGGGATCAATATCAAAGCTTTGAGGAAATAGAAAAAAAAATACAGGAAAAAAACTTTAATGTAATTGTTGCAGCGGGGGGTGATGGGACTGTGAACAAAGTTGCATCATTTGCAATGGAAAACGATCACACACTAGGTATCGTTCCGCTTGGGTCGGGAAATGGTCTTGCAAGAAGTCTTAAAATTGAGTTAGATATTGATACTGCCGTAGAAAAAATAAAGAAAGGTAAAGTCGATTTAATTGATTCGGGAAAAATAAATGAACAGATTTTTTTTTGTACGGCAGGTGTTGGTTTTGATGCGCACATCAGCAAGTTGTTTGCTTCAACCAAAAAAAGAGGATTCTGGACATACTTTAAAATTACAGCAAAAGAATTGCTAAGCTACCAAACAAATACCTATGAAGTTAAAACTGATGAGAGCACAAAACATACAGATGCATTTTTGATTACAGCCTGTAATGCAGGACAGTGGGGAAACGATATTTACATAGCTCCTGAGGCAAGCATGAAAGATGGAGTTTTAAATCTAGTTGTGGTTAAAAAGTTCCCCTGGTACACAGTACCTTTTTTAGCTTACAAACTTTTAACAGGAAAGATCCAAGAGTCAAAATACGTTTGCACATTATCTTCAAAAAGTATTACTATTAAATCAAATAATTTCTTCCCGTCTCATTACGATGGGGAGCCAGGCAGATTAAATAATGAAGTCAATTTCAGAATTGGTGAAAAGAAACTAAAGGTGATTTGCTGATTAGCGAATTCTGTTGAGACTATTTACCCTTTATTGGGGATTTAAGTTTTCCACTTTTTAAATCGTTCACAAATTGATCCCACTTCATATTCAAATAATAATTTTCGCCAAAATATTTTAAAATAGGATCAATACTTTTAGGGTGTAAATAAAAGGGAACGGACTCCAATGCATTTCCCTTTTCATCAATAAAAACTGTGCTCGGTAAAACAAAATTATTTCTAGTTAGTACAGGTAGTAAAGTATGGAATGGGAAAGAAGGGTCGCCTGAAGCGTAATATTTTTTTCCTTGATAACTGAGTGAATCGGGAGTCTCTGCATTGATTTCAACCAAATAAAAATTTTTATTCATAAAATCCGAAATAAGTGGATCGGAGAAAGTTGTCTTATTCATTACCTTACAACCTGTACACCATTGCGTAGTTACAATGGCAAGAATTTTTTTAGGATTTTTTTTCTGAATTTCTAACGCCTCATTCCAACTATACCACTTAACCGATTCGGGTTTGTTTCTTTTTAAGGAATCATAAAAGGTAAGTGAAAATTTCTCGTTGAAATCCTCGTACGCAGTTGTACGAAAAATATTTTCAACTGTGTATATTAATAATGGTTCAATCTTTTTAACGTCTAAGTAACCTTGAGTGAGTAAATTAAATTGAAAATTATTGTTTACAAAAATGGTACTTGGATAGGAAAGAGAGTTTCCTAGAAATTTTTTTGCAAGTTGGTGAGGGGATTTTGGTGCAGAACTTTCGTTGTAATACTTTTCACCATTATAGAAAATTGTATCCTTTGTTTCTGCATTGAATTTAACTGGATAAAAATAATTGTTAATGTAACTTGCAAGACCGGGATCAGAATATGTGGTACGTATCATGTGCTTACACCATCCGCACCAATCTGTGTATATATCAACTAGAAAAGGTTTAGGTTGTCTTTTGTTTAATTCCTGTGCTTCTTTAAAATCCAGCCATTTTACAAGGCCATCAATGTTTTGTGGAGTATTAATTATGTTCTGAGCGCGACAAATAATAGAAAAGAATGTGAGAAAAATAAACAACCTTATTTTTATTTTTACTTTGTTCATTTTCTAATAAGGCAAATTTAGCAAACTGATTAATATTCCTTTAAACTAAAAGTCCCCAAATTTGGGGACTTAAAAAAATCATTTCGAGCAGTCAATCGGCTTTGAAAGCATCTCTTCTCGTTTTCTCCTTTTTTCTTCTTTATTTTTTAGTTTTTCTTCCTGAAGTTTTGTTTGTTGCTCAGGTGTTAAAACAGCCATCATTTTTGATTCAACCGCTTTTCTGTTTTGGTACTTTGCCTGAGCAAGACATTTTTTATTCCCTTTGTATTTTTGTCTATTCGATTTCATGTTGTTTTTGCCTTCTATAAGAACACTCCGTACTTTGTCTTGCTGATCTGTAGTTAGAGAAAGTTTTGTAGTCATTTCTTGGAGCATTTTTTCCTGATTACCTCCTGCAATGTTGTTTCTTTTTCCTTTTACGCCTTTCTGAGCGTTAATTACTGAAAAGCAGCCTGCGATCAGTAAAATAACATAAATAGTTTTTTTCATATTTTTAAATTTTCATTTAGAGACCAAAATGTAGGTCTGGTTTAAAAGAAACTTGTAAAAAAAAGTTAAGATTTTAATTTAAATCCTGAATATCTAGCATACCTACGGGCTTATCCTGATTGGTAACCAAAATATTATCTATGTTGTGTTTTTTGAATAGAGCCGCAGCCTCATTCAACAGCGCTTCTCCTTCAACAGAAACGGGTGTTCTGTAAGTTAATTCTGAAAGCTTCTTAGAAAGCACATCTCTTCCGGACGAGGTAAGCAACCTTCTTAAATCACCATCGGTAAATACACCGGCAACAGACCCGTCTTTATTTACTACCGTAATACAACCAAACCCAAACTCTGTCATTTTTATCATTGCATCAGAGATAATAGTATCGGATGAAACAGTAGGATTTACACCATTCATTGCTTCTTTTACCCTAACCATCATTAGCCTTGTGTGCTCAATGAATTGTTCTGTACCTAACTGGGTAAAATTGTTGTCTGTTAGGGTTTTTAAAATTTTCCATGGAGCTGTAATCGTGTGAACTCCACAAGTTATTGCATCTCTGAAATGCTGATTGGTTCTTACAGAGGAAAACATGATTTTCGTGTCGTAACCATATAGATCAACAGCCTCAACACAGTCACTTACTAATGCAAGAGCATCGTGCCCTTGATCTTGTAGGCGACCAACCAAAGGGCATACATAGGTAGCCCCGGCATGCATTGCCATGTACGCTTGTTGCAGGGTATAAACCAAATGTACATTAACCAAAAGCCCTTCTTTTCTTAACATACTGCAGGCCTTAACACCCTCAAGTGAAACAGGAATTTTAAAAACTGTTTTTTGTGGGTCTAAACCCAAATTCAATTGTCGGTGAGCTTCTCGCAAGACGTCTTCTGCGGTCTTGCCAAGCGCCTCAATCTGTAAAACCGGAACAATTTTGGACAATTTGACAATTAAGGAGTCGATATCACTTACCCCCTCTCTATGCATAAAGGTTGGAGTTGTTGTAAGACCATTAAGAAAAGGCAACTGATGAAAGCTTGCTTCTATTTCCTTAATTTCAGCGGAGTCCAAATATAATTCCATAATATTTTTGGGTTATGAGTTTAGGTAAGGTAGTGAAGGTATGATAGAGCGATTAATAGAATCTTAAAATCAGATTAATCTTCCCTCTGCCTGAGCTTTTTTTGTATCCTTGGCTTGTTTATATAGCCAATAGAAAAAAGCTACACTAACTATAATCCAAACCGTAAAGTTTACGTAAAAACCGAGTGGAGGGAGAAATTTGAACATGCCCTGAAAAGCTTTTCCTAAAAACAACCAAACATCGGTCCAAGTGAGCAATAAATAATTAATCATAAACTTATTAGTAATTTTACTGCGAATTTAATAATATTTTTTTGCTTTCAAACATATTAAAAAATAATCTTCCTGTTAGTGTTTTAAGCGCAATCCTCTTCTTAACCATCAGTTTTTTTTTAAAAATCCCTTTCAACGAAACAACACCTCAAAGCGCTAATGGCATTTTATTATTCTTTTTACAAAACGCTAACGGCATAAGAATTATAAATTTGTCCCTATCATTTGTTTTCTGTTTAGCTACCTGCCTTTTGTTACATTATTCGATCAGCAGAACAGAGACACTAAGTAAGGTTAATTATTTTCCACTTTTTATTTCATCGTTGCTGATTTCTGAAAGCTTACTTTTTTTTGATTTACATCCCGGTATAATCAGCAATTTTTTAATTCTTCTCGGAATTCATCGTATTTTGGCAAGCTATAGACTTGAAGCGGCTAAAGGGCCATTGTTTGATGGCGGGTTCTGCATATCCCTTGCAATTCTAGTTTATTTCCCTTCAGTGGCAATGTTGCCGTTAGTCTTTATTGCCATTGGAATTTTAAGGCCGTTTGTTTGGAGGGAGTGGATATCCGCACTAATTGGCGTCTTGACTCCCCCATCCTTTTTAATTGCTTTACTTTTCATTACCGGAAACGAGCATTTGATAAATCGATTTGAAATAAATTCTTTATTTTCATTTAACCCAATAATAAAAGATTTTAAAATCGTACAATTTATTTTGCTTTCAGTGTTGCTTACCATCTTTTTCATGGTTATTATGAGTAGAATAGGCAAAGGTTCACAGGGTAGAAAAATAAGACAACAAAAAAATATTCAAATTCTATTCTTCTGGACATTCTTAGGTCTTGTCACTTTTTTTATCGATTCCCCCTTTAACACTTCAGTACCTGTAATTTTAGTTGCACCATTTTCAATATTAATTGGGGAATGGTTAGGCAATTTCAAAAAAGAATACCAAAGTGATTTAATTATTCTTTGCTTGATTACTGCTCTGATTTTTGTTTTGTTGCGTTAATGAGAATTTATTCCCTAAATTATTTTAGATTATCTTTGTAAAAAAAATTATGTTTACATCAGATCAACTCAGAGACTTAAATGATCGCCAGCTGGCGTTAAGGGGGTTTCTTTGACTACGATAGAAAGAAGAAAGAAGTAGCTGAAGAGGAAGAAAAAACGCTTGCACCCGATTTTTGGGAAGACAGTAAAAAAGCCGAGGACCTTCTTCGTCAAATTAAACTCAAAAAAGATTGGGTAGTTGCTTACGACTCCCTTACGCGAAGCGTTGAGGATTTAAACACATACTACGAGTTTTTCAAGTTAGGAGAGGCTTCTGAAGAGGAGTGTTTACAGTCATTTAATTCAGCGTACAAACAGCTGGAAAATCTCGAATTTAAGAATATGCTTAGTGGGCGTGAAGATGCACTGGGTTGTGTGTTACAAATAAATTCGGGGGCGGGAGGAACAGAGAGTTGTGACTGGGCAAGTATGCTCATGAGGATGTACATTATGTGGGCTGAAAAACATGGACATAAGGTTAGCGAACTTGACCTGAACTCAGGAGATGTTGCCGGAATTAAATCTGTATCGCTTCAAATTGAAGGAGATTATGCTTACGGTTTTTTGAAAGGAGAAAACGGTGTACATCGACTTGTAAGAATTTCTCCCTTTGATTCAAATGCAAAGAGACATACCTCATTTGCTTCTGTGTTTGTTTACCCAATTGTGGATGATTCCATTCAAATAGACATTCACCCAAATGATATTGAAATGTCAACTGCGCGTTCAGGTGGCGCCGGAGGACAAAACGTAAATAAAGTTGAAACCAAGGTACAGCTATTACATAAACCAACCGGAATTGTTGTTGTTTGTCAGGTTGAAAGGTCTCAATTGGCTAACCGAGAAAGAGCAATGCAAATGTTGAAATCTCAACTATATGAGATGGAATTGAGGAAACGTAACGAAGCGCGTGCCGCTATTGAAGACAACAAAATGAAAATTGAATGGGGATCTCAAATCCGTAATTATGTTTTCCATCCGTATAAGCTTGTAAAAGACGTAAGAACAGGACAAGAAACCAGCAATGTTCAGGAAATAATGGATGGTGAACTGGATGATTTTATAAAATCTTTCCTGATGCAGTACGGAAGTAAAAGTTAATCGAATATATTCACTTTTTTTAAAAAACCCCGGAATTTCCGGGGTTTCAAATTTTATTTATTTACAAATTAATTTTTTATCAAACGTAAAAACTCTATTCCATTTTTACTTTCAAAACGAACTGAGTAAACACCTGTTGGTAAATATTCGAGATTAATATTTTTCTCATTAGGAATAAAACCTGAATATACCTCTTGTCCTATCGCATTTAAAATTACAAATCTTCCACTTGAGTTGCCAGAACTTATTGTTATAGAAGATTGAAAAGGGTTAGGGAATACTGAAGTATATGTTAAAGCTTTTTCCGACCCGATACTTGCACATACATCTACTACTAGGGTGTCTGAGGCAGAACCTGTGCAGTTGTTAGTATCGGTATAAGAATAGGTAATAAGGTACGAACCAGGACCGGAAACAGAAGGGTTAAAGTCGGAATTATTAATTACGCCTATTCCACTATAATTACCTCCCGCAGGAGCACCCCCAGATAAAGCAATTTGTGATTGTGTTGGACAATAGTTGGGTTGGGAGGCCAATGCTACGATCGGTAAACTGTAGACAATGACAACGGCACCGGTACTTGCTGAGTCTGAGCAACCGTTGGTGTTTGTTTTAATCATGTTATAAACGCCCGCTGTTGTTACGGTTAATGTATTAGTTGTTGCACCTGAAATAGGACTTCCGTTTTGATACCATTGTGATGATCCTCCGGAAGTGCCTGTTAGGGTAATTGAGCTATTTGCACAAAATGCTAATCCTTGAGGAGAAGAAATATTCACAGTTGGACTATTCAATTGTGAAACTACTATTTCTTCAGACCAGATAAATTTATTCGGTTTAATTTCAGCTAGTACTTTGTACGTACCAGAGGTGTTAACTGTTAAACTATCCAAGGTTGCTCCTGATACAGCAACTCCGTTCTTATACCATTGAAAGTTAGCACCGTGAAACATTACGTGAAGATTAATTGTTTCACCAGAACATAACGAGCGGCTTTCCTCAGAATTAATCAATTTAATTCTTGCCAAATCCATTTGATGATAATTTAACCCGGTCTTCTGTTTAACTATAGTGTCGCTAGAAATTTTATAAAAATAATTCGTATAACCGTAATTAGCCAACATAAATGTATCAGGAGCATAAAAAAATGCACCATCAATTTCATAATTTGACCAATTTCCGGCTGAACGGGTGAATGAAAAATTGGAAATGTTGATTTTTGTTAGTGTGTCTACACTGTTGCTAAAGTCAGTACTAAATGCATACAACAACTGGTCTACCGGATTAAAGCCAAGGGATGTTTTTGTTGATGTTGATGAAATCGGGATAGTCAAAACCAATGTTTTAGTTTTGTTAACTAAATTGAATTCGTAAACCTCACCCTTATTCATTGGTGGTTGTGCATTTTGGCCAACAATACCAAAAACCCTTCCGCTATCTGTAATTTCAAGTGAAGAAAAGAAATTACCTGTGGCCATAACGAAAGTTCTTTCGCCGGTTAACGGATTTAACTCATAGATGTCTCTATTGTTGCCATTATTAATAGAATCGGCCAATATATAAAGTTTATGAGTTGCCGGATGAGTAAATATAGCAAATCCTGCTGAACTACCATTGTAGGATATACTATCAATATCAACTGAGGTAAAATCCGCAACAGTATCTGTGAAGAAATTGATTGTGCAGGGATATGTTGTGATAGAAACTATGCGGTTACCTGTGGTATCCTGAGCATTAGCTTTAAACATAATGAATGCTATCAGTAAAAAGTTAGTAAGGGTTTTTTTCATGTTTATTTTTTATCCTGCAAATTTATTAAAATTAAATAGCTCTAGTTTTCATCTATCATATAAATGACTCAACTAATCGAATTTTTATTCATTCCAATAACCGCCAGCATTCTCCCTGATTCCTTGCCTTCTTTTCGATACGAAAAATATTGATTATTGTTTAACACAGTGCAAAACGGTGAAACTTCAATATTTTCTTTTAAAACACCAAGTTCAGTGAGTTGGGAATGGTTTGCGGATTTTAAATCGACTAAATATTTTCCGGAAAATTCAGATTTACTTACAAAACAACTGCTGAATTTTTCCGCAACGTCGTTATCTACCAAAAAAGACCTTTCTGAGATGCAGGTACCAATAAAAGCAAAAATATTTTCAGTTTTTGAGTTAAACTGTTTGTTCATTACTAAGACAGTGTCTTTTAAAATTTTCTCAACCGTTCCTCTCCAACCCGCGTGTACTGCTGCAACAACTTCGTTGGTTTTATCATACAGTAAAATAGGGCAACAATCAGCAATGCTGACTGCAACATATAAATTTTTCTTGTCAGTAATGATTGCGTCGTGACCCTGAAATCTTCCCGAATGATTAGCCACTAAAATTTCTTTGCCGTGCGTCTGCCCGGAACTTACAAGATTTTTTTCTTCAATGCCCATTGAGTTAAAAAAAACCTCTCGATTTTTCCGTACGTTAATTGGCAGGTCATTCGTTGTTAATCCTAAATTCAAACTTGAATAAGGGATAGAACTAAATCCACCTATACGCTTACTTTGGGCCGCAACAACTCCGGGAAATGTCCGGAAGATTTCAGGAATAAAAATCATTTAAAAAATTTACAACACTTTTCGCAAAAGTACCGTAAAAATAATTTCAGTTCAATCGTCGATTTTTAATTTATTATAGGTTATTCTATTATTTTTAGAGTATAAATTTTCCTTACAACAAAAAAGAATGAAAGCATTTCCAATATATTCAGGAGGAAATTTCATAAAAACCTCCGTCAACTTACCGGTTCGCAACCCATACACCAAAGAAATATTTGCTGAAACATATTTGTGCGATGAAAATAATCTAGAAGAGTCCATTAAAGCTGCCGAGTCTGTAAAAAAAGAAATCCGCGACCTTCCCTCTTGGAAAAAATCACAGATTCTGTATACGATTGCAGAACAATTAAAATGCAGAAAGCAATATCATGCAGAAATCCTATCAAAAGAATCTGCGAAACCGCTTAAGTACGCGCATATAGAAGTTGAAAGGGCCATTCAAACATTTTTAATTGCTTCAGAGGAATGCAAACGCCTTCCAAAAGAATACTTGAGTATGGACTGGACACCTGCCGGTAACAAAAGAGAGGGGCTTGTACAATATTTTCCAAGTGGAATAATTGCAGGCATATCTCCGTTTAATTTTCCTTTGAATCTTGCTGTCCACAAAATTGCTCCTGCTATTGCCGCAGGATGCCCAATAATACTTAAGCCAGCATCATCAACCCCCCTTTCAACGTTATTACTTGCAGAAATAATCGACGAGACTGAATTGCCTAAAGGAGCGTTATCTGTACTTCCAATGAGCAGAGAGGTTGGAAACACATTAGTAACAGATGAGAGATTTTCTTTGCTCAGCTTTACGGGGTCTCCTGAAGTTGGCTGGGAGATGAAAAAAAATGCAGGGAAGAAAAAAACTGTTCTCGAATTAGGCGGTAATGCAGGCTTAATTGTGAGTAGTAACGTAAGTAATTGGGATGAGAATAAAAAGTCAAATTTGATAAAGAGATGTATTGCAGGTGGTTTTGCATACAGCGGTCAAATTTGCATACATGCACAAAGATTTTTTATACATGAAGATCTATTTGATTGGTTTGTAAACTCGTTGATTACGCAAACTAAACAATTACAAGTTGGAGATCCTTTGATAGAAATAACTGAGTTCTCTTGTATGATTGATGATGCTAACGCTGAACGGGTAGAGCTATGGGTACAAGAAGCAGTTTCATCAGGAGCAACTTTGCTTTATGGTGGGAAAAGGACAGGTAATTTTTTAGAGCCCACTATTCTTACGGGCACTAGCAAGAATATGAAAGTGAACTGTGAAGAGGTTTTTGGACCTGTAGTTGTTATAGAAAAATTTAAAAGCATTAATCAGGCGGTAGAAATGGTAAATGATTCAAAATTTGGATTACAATGCGGTATTTTTACAGATTCAATTGCAGAGATGGATTATTGTTTCAGAGAAATTGAAGCTGGAGGCATCATAATGAACGACGCTCCCTCTATAAGATTCGATCATATGCCATATGGAGGAATAAAAGATTCGGGATTGGGCAGGGAGGGTGTAAAATATGCAATTGCAGAAATGATGGAAGCTAGAATTCTTTTGAAATAGCTAATTGTTTTGAATTAAATATTTTTTTTTGTTTATTCTTTATACACACGTTTCAAGCATGTAACCTCTATCATATTGTCTTGTTGAGTCGGTTGCTGCTTTAAGCGCTCTTTGGTAATGAGACCCATTGATAATATTCGTTAATACACCCATTGCATTACTTTCTATCAAATGACGAATTGAATTTTTGTTGAACATCTTTGCACTTAGTTCGTGCCAATTTCATAATTATCGTTTGTAAGATTTTTTTATTTTATTTTATTAAGTTTGAATTCTCAATACTGGAATTTTTTTCTTGTTGTTAGCTTGAGCTCTTTAATTATGCGTGATCTTAATTATATGATATCAATTCTTTTGCTTCCTGATAACTTAGTTTCTTACTCTTTAACAAGAGGGCTAGAAGTATTAGTTATTATCAGTAATTGGATAAAATCTTTTATCTCTTCGAAATCTTGTTGTTAGATATTGTCCGCTGCCTAGTGCATTTAAATCTTTTCATTTCAGGGTCGGCTTCGTAAGAGTGTTTTACCCCAACACCTGAGGAAACTCTTTTTCGCCATCTTTTAAAACTTGCCTGTTTCAATTCCTTTCTCATCAACTTTTCCACCTCACCTTGCGTCAGTCCAAATTGAATTTTTATGGCGTCAAAAGGAGTGCGGTCTTCCCATGCCATTTCAATTATTCTATCTATTTCTTCCTGCGAAAAATCTCTGTTCATATTAAAGTATTTTGAGAAATACCATATCGAATTTAAATATTGATTTCAATTTAAACTCTTGTTTTATCGGATTTTGTAATAAATGTAATAGCATATGTATTAGAATTTAGACAAGTCGACTCCAAAAAATAAAAATTTTCCAACCATAGCATTTTCAAATCCACTGCCCGGTAAAACTTTAAGCAACGCAACTATCAATTTGTTTTTGTCCTGAGGATTGAAGAAAAGTCCGTACAAATAAAGATCATCCTTAAATTCCATATTTAATTCAGGGTTAAAAGAGGTCTCTCGTTTCATTTGCTTTAATAAATTTAGTTTCTCATCCTTTCCTTTTAAAACAATCCGAAATTCATTGTTATTTTGTAACAGTGATATTTTATTTTCCAAGTAAGTAAAATCATTATTGGTTGCCTGGAAAATTGAATTTAATTTTGGATTCTGTATTATTCCATTTGCCTCCATCATTGCTTTACATTTATTATTTAATTGTACTTCTGAAATATTTGAATTATCAGACCCTGAATCCTCCCCATAAAATTTTAATATGTTTAGTATTTCACCTTCAAAATTTGAAATGTAAAAATACTTATATCCACCTGCCGGCCCTCCGCCATTTATGATATATGCAAAATTACCCGAAGTGCTCCATCCTAATATTTCTAAATCAGAATCCCCTTCATAGTTCAACATTATTTCAGTTGGTATAGAATCATAAATGATGTTTTCATTCTTATTTATAGATTCTTCGTCCAAAACCTGTTTAATTTCTTGTATTGCTTCAAATAATCCTTTATAAATATTTCCGTTTTTGAAATAAGGAACAATTGTTTTATCAATGATCCTGCTTGTAAGGTCATTACTTAATTTTTTTTCAATTCCTGAGCCATTCTGAATCCTAATTCTTCTATACCCGTTTGAAAAGCCAATTAGAATTCCATTATTTTTTTCTTGTTTACCAACTCCCCATTTATTTGCTATCATTAGTGTCAACTCATCAAAGCGTTCCTCTGTCGTTGCATTTAATGGAATACTAATGATCGCAATTTCTGTAGATGTACTTTTTTCATATTCCGCAATCAAACTATCTAAAGATTTTTCTTCCTGAGGAGTAAGTACGTTTTCAAAATCATTAACCCACCCAATCGGATTAGGCAAACTGTCCCAAAAGTTTTGATTGATGTTTTGCCCACGGACAATAACAAAACTGAAAAGAAAAAATATAAATTTAGCTAATAGTCTTTGCATTATTTTTACAATCGAAGTCAAATGCTTCTAACAAATCTAAATAACTACTTTGATCTCGTTGAGTACAATCTGATTCATTACAAAATTAACTATTAAAACTAACCGGAGTTAATCTAATGCCCTAGTTTATTTTCTAATTCCGGCTCAGAATACATGTTGGGTGAAGCGCTTAGTACTAAAGGATGTTGAGTAAGTTTTTTATAGTCGTTAAAAAACTCTTCGTCAATCAACTTGTTTTTATGGGTAAGCCAGAACCGGTTTCCACTAATATCAATACTGACATCAACAAAGCCCATTTTTCGTGCCTTTCTTTTAAAATCTTCCGGATCGTTAATATCGATTTCTGTATATATTTTATTGTTACAATATCTAATTGCCCCCTTTGGTGTTGTCGTGAACAATTGGCAAACGAATGCAATGCAGGTGTCCTTGTTTAATTGCATCAATATCTTACTCTTTTCTTCAGCACTTAAATTTATTAAATTGATACCTTTTTGATTTTTACTAACGTTTAACAGTAATATTTGAGGATATTGTTTCTTAAGTACTGTGAAGCAAGAATCAACCAATTCAAAAGTTGTATGGTTTTTAGGATTCGGAAAATTGTATTTTAATACAATTGTATATTGGTCTTTTATCAAATTGAAAGGCATTTCATAATGGCCAATTTTGAGACTTTTTTCATTTGGATTAAGCAGATAAATTTCTTTTCTGATTTCATTCGGTGTTTTTTTATAATTGATAGCAAAGGAATAGCGTGTACTATCGGTGTAAGCTAAAATGCTGTCTGTTTTTTCAGTAATAAAAAATCGAACGGAATTATCAATTGATTCTGTTATTGGATTCTTCCAAATTCCTTTCTCAAAAATTTTAACTTTAAAACGATTGTGTAAATAACCTAGCTTTTCATCAAAGGCACATAGAGAAATGGATTTAGAATATAAAATGTCATAAATAAATCCAGGATCGTAAATGGTAGAGTTCTCTTTGAAAAACATCCAGTTTCCAACTTTTAAGGAAGTATCTTTATCCTGAACGATTCCTCTTGCTCTCAGTGTTCCATTTATATAGGTAAAAACTGAATTGGCAAATCTTGAATTTTCCCGATTCGAAACGGCATATAGGATGGTGCTATCCGATCTGTAATATACCATTGCATTATTGCTTACAGTTGGAACAATTATTTCAAAAACAATGGGAAAATTTTCGTTGAGTGTAAGTTTGCAATTGAAATGGGAAGTGGTAAAATCATAGCTATTTGCTTCTAATGTTCCGTTGAATACCAATGGTGTATTTTGCTTCGGCAGTAATGTTTGATTGATTTTAAAAAAATCCCTGCTTGGACTTTCAACTTTGGATATAAATACGGTGTCTTCGCAAGCATTGTATATCCAAAAAGTATCTGTCACTAAAATTTTTGTATTGTTTCCAATCATGGCTTTCAAGGGCAGATAATGAAAATTCTCTCTAAAAAGGATACAGCTTTTAGCTGAGTATTTTATTTTTGGAGGATCAGCCCGAAATAAGGTTTCGTTTTTGTCTATCAATACCCATTTTTTGTTTTCTAATTGAAACGTATACACTATTCGTGATTTTTCAGTGGTTTCATAATCGTATCGTCTCATTTTTTTTAAAGGCTGATAATAAAACACATCGTTATAGTTACTTAGGGAAGTATCCAATTCATATTTTTTGGTCTTCAAATTAAAAATATAGAAATTGTTTTTTTCTCGGGACACTTTATTCTCGAGATCTCTCCAACTCTCAATCACTACAGAAAAATCTTTAGCTTCCTGTATTCCTCTTTCATAAAAGTCAATAAACTTTACGATATTCTTACTTTCTTTAGAAATCGATTTTGAAATACTGGGTATATAAATTTCTTGTTGAAGTTTAGCGGTGTTATTATCGTAAATTTTCGCTTCAGTTAATAAGTATTGATCAAAGCCTTCATCAATGCCTTGCATAGTTCTGTACTCAAATCGAACCACATATTGTAATTCATCTTTTCTTTCAACATCAACGGCTTTAGTTTCTTCAGGATTGTCAAGATTGATGAGTATGGGTTTAAATTTTTTTCCGTCAATGGTGGTGATAGGTTTTGTTAGAGCAGACGCATCAGTTATTTCATTGTCGCAGATTCTAATAGCCTTTTGAATAGGCAGATGAAAAATTTGCGATCCTTCAGAAAAATCATTTAAATTATTTTTTTCTTTTTCAATTTTAATCCGGTAAATCGGATGTGTAATTGGATTCTTCAATTTTACTTTGTCTAAATGAAACACAACAACATGACAGTCTCCTAGATGATAAAATTTTTGATGAAATAAAGGACTCTTTCCCGCTTCGTTTTTTTCCAGTTCATTTTCCCAAAAGAATAAAGTATCATACCTGTTTTTCCATTGCCCGTCTTGAAAATAAGATACATTTTCTAAATATGGTTTTTCCTGTTCGTCTACCAAATATATTTTAAGATTGGAAAAATTTCCCTTAATGGCTTTAGTGTTTATATTTACTGCAAAAACAAAATAATTATGGTAGCCGCATTGTTGTGAGAATACAAAAGTAACTGCAAAATAAAATAATAAAGTGCTAAATAAATTTTTCATTTCCTTATTGCCTTAGCGTATCTTATCTGAGTTACTTCAAATTTTACCATTGATTGTTCCTTTTTTTCATGCTTGAGTCGATAACTTTCGGTCAATTTTTTAAATTGATATCTACTAAGGTAAATATTTTTGAAGTTTAGAGTTGTTGGAATCTAGTATAAGATTATCGCCGAAGGTTTTTTAAAAAACTAAAAATTATTTGAAATGAAAGAATTCACCCAAATTTTATGTGTGCAAAAGGCTTAGGACAGTTTTGTAGGGTTCAATTTATAATTCTTTTGTGGACTAATGTTGATGACTACAAATTGTTAATTTCTATGAATAATTGATAAATTTATCCTAATCAAAATAAATATGAAAAAAAGATACTTTAATCTATTGGTTTTAATCACGGCGTTCATTGGAAATAATCTTTTCGGTCAGCTCTGTACTACAACAATTTTTCCTGCACCCGGAATGACGAAAATAACCACTAATCAAAGTGCATTAAGTTCACCTTCAGGAGAAGCTTTTTGGATTTGCTCCGGTCTAACTGTTACGGTTGTAAACTCTGCAGGAAGTCTTTTTGTATGTGAAGATAATGTAACACTCATTTTCAGTAATACCTCCGGGGATGATGTCTTTGCAAAAAATGGATGTGTAATTGTAAATAATTCGAATAGTGATATTGGTGTTCAGTGTGATACCTCGCAAGTTACTTTGCAAAATAATTCATCAGGAACTATTACCCTTACTTCAAATTGTCCCAGTCTTTTATATGATTATTCATTGGTTGGTGGAAGTGCATGTCAGGGAATTAGCGGGGTAGAAGATTATAAAATAAATGAGTTATTAATTAGAGTGTATCCCAATCCGGCCACAAGTTACTTTACTTTAGAAACTCAAACTTCGGAAGAATTAAAGCTTTCAATTTTCAATTCCCTTGGGCAAGAAGTTTTAAGAAATAAAAAATATAAGTCAGGGAATTTAATTCAGCTTACAGGAATTTCTGAAGGCGTTTACTGGTTTGAGTTAAGAAACGAGAATAGTTTCGGATATGGGAGAATAAATATTTTTAAGGATTAATATCTTTAATTAGAGGTTTTCAATTCCAATTTTTTATCGTAAACATTATTGATTCTATTTGTCGGGTAAAATCAAATATGAATTTAGTTCAAAGGTTTGGAAACATTCCTCAATAAAATCATGGTACTTTGTTTCCTTACCAATTAAAATAACAAAGGAGATACGAGAAACCCTGAGATGGCAGGAAGAAGGGTGGGGTAGGATGAAAGCAACAGTACAAATTGGTAATAGCACATGGGAAACTGCAATTTGGTTTGATACTAAGCATGAAACTTATCTGCTTCCATTAAAATCAGAAATAAGGAAAACAGAAAAAATTGAAGTTAATAATCAGTTTAAAATTCATATTTGGATTTGAGTTTTGATTTTTAACCAATATGTTTGATCAGTTAACACCATTATTAAAAATGGACAGCTCTTTAAATAAATAAACTAATTTATTAATTAAAAATTCTTATTTTCATTTATCTTTATAAAACCCAACATCAAAAGAAATGGAAAACTTTAATCGGGAGGCACATTGGAATAAAATCTATACTACTAAACAACTCAATGAAGTTAGTTGGTATCAATCCGTACCCGAAACTTCTTTGGATTTCATAAAACAATCTAATTTAGCATTAGATTCAAAAATTATAGATATTGGTGGAGGGGATGGTTTTTTGGTTGATTATTTATTAAGTGCCGGTTATACAGATGTAACAGTATTGGATATTTCTGAATTTGCAATTGAAAAGGCTAAGAAAAGACTTGGAAAAGACGCAGAAAAAGTTACCTGGATTGTTTGTGATATCATAAAGTTTAAGCCAATAGAAAAATATGATTTATGGCACGACCGAGCCGCTTTTCATTTTCTTACCACTGAAAAAGAAATAACGGATTACGTTGGCATTGCACAAAGTTCTATTAATGCATCCGGATTTATGGTAATAGGAACTTTTTCTGATCAGGGACCAAAAAAATGTAGTGGAATTGAGATTAAGCAATACACTGAAATCACCTTAATGGAAAAATTGAAATTATTTTTTGAAAAAGTAAAGTGTATTACAGTAGACCATAAAACGCCCTTTGAGACAATTCAAAATTTTATTTTCTGTAGTTTCAAAAGAAATCAGCTTGCTTGATTTTTATTATTTGTGAGAGTTTT
Organism: Bacteroidota bacterium; assembly: GCA_046302135.1. Lineage (GTDB taxonomy): Bacteria > Bacteroidota > Bacteroidia > B-17B0 > Aurantibacillaceae > AM-1111. The sequence goes on from JBKCIQ010000055.1 coordinate 39,427, forward strand.
TTTTAATGCTTTTATTCATAAGTTAAAAATTTTAATCCTTAATCACTAGGATTTGCTTTAAGATAAGTATTCGCTTCGGCTCAAAGCTTTTATGTAATCCCTAAAAAGTATACAAACATCCTGAATTTGTATTACCCCATGTTTGAATATCTGAAGAAATTTGCATCATAACTTATAATTTTAAAAAATGAACAAGACAATTCTAATTACCGGTGCAAGTAGTGGAATAGGGAAGGAGTCGGCAAAATTTTTTCAGTCAAAAGGCTGGAATGTAATTGCAACAATGAGAAATCCAGACAATGAAAATGAACTAAAACAGCTAAAAAATGTTTTGGTTACAAAACTCGATGTTTTAGATCTGGCTTCAATTGAAAATGCTATAAAGGAAGGCATTCAAAAATTCAATAAGGTTGATGTGTTATTGAACAACGCAGGGTATGGTGCATACGGGCCACTGGAATCTTTTCCGAGAGAAAGAATATTGCGACAGTTTAACACCAATGTTATTGGTCTGTTGGATGTAACAAGAGCCATACTTCCACATTTTCGTAAGAATAAAAGTGGAATGATAATTAATGTTTCATCTATGGGAGGGAAAATGACTTTTCCGTTGGGGTCTTTATACCACGGAACCAAATTTGCCGTAGAGGGAATTTCAGAATCCTTGCGATATGAAGTTGAACAGTTTGGCGGTAAGGTTAAAATAGTTGAGCCTGGTGCCATAGCGACAGATTTTGCAGGTCGATCATTTGATTTTAATCATGACGAAAATTTAAAAGAATATCAAAACATAGTTGATAAGATTACCTCTGTTTTTCCTCAGATGATAAAAAATGCTTCTCCAATAAGCGTAGTTACAAAAGTGATTTATGAAGCCGCCACAGACGGAAAAAATAAATTACGATATACTGCCGGTAAAGACGCTAAGCTTTATGAACGCCTCAATAAATTATTTGGTTATAATTTTGTTTTTAAGATGAATAAAAAATTCTTTAAACTCTAGATTATGAGTCCTGTTGTAAAATACTTTAATAATGAAAAAGCGGAAAGCTATTTGTTTATTTTAATAGGGGTAATTGTGATATTAATGGCTTTATATTTTTTATTCGTTTTAAAAACTTCTTTTTGGAAAGGTATGGCCATGCCATTTCTTTTAGTTGCCTCACTGGAAATTATTGTAGGTTATACCATTGTTACACGTAGCCCGAAAGATCTTGTTCGTGTGGAAGAATTCGTAAAAAATCAGCCACAGAAAATAATTACCAGTGAAATTCCAAGAATGGAGAAAGTAATGAATAATTTTATAATTTACAGATATGTAGAAATAATATTAATTATTTTAGGAATAGTTTTGATGTATAGTTCAACAAAAGATACTTTTTGGAGAGGAATTGGATTAGGTTTGTTTTCGCAAGCTAGCATTGTTTTGTGTTTAGATTTTTTTGCAGAACGCCGGGGGCATATCTATCTGGAATTTTTGAAAGACATATCAGTTAACTTATGAGTGAATTGGTTTATTTGCGTAGCATCGCTGACCTGCATAAATTATTTAACATTGGGAACAGTTATCACCCATTGGTAACAACGTTAGATTTTAGTAAGGTGACTGAGCAAGTGGAGCCGAACACTAAAATTATAAGCGACTTTTATTCGGTAATGTTTAAAAATTATTGTAAGAACAATATTAAGTATGGTAGAAAAACTATTGATTTTCAAGAAGGAAATTTGATTTGCATTGCACCTAACCAAGTTATTGAAATCGATAACGAAATTGAACAGAAGGAAAATATGTTGGGTTGGGGCTTGTTCTTTCATCCTGATTTGATTAGATCAACCACATTGAATGAAAAGATTAAGGATTACAGTTTTTTCCATTACGAAGTTTCCGAGGCCCTTCATCTTTCTGATAAAGAAAAAAATATTTTATTTGAATGCATTCAAAAAGTACAAATTGAAATTCAAGAGAACATAGATGAGCATAGTCAGCACATCATTGTGTCTACAATAGAACTATTGTTGAATTACTGTTCAAGGTTTTATGGTAGACAAATGATTACAAGAAGTCAAAGCAACAAAACTGTAGTTGTACAAATTGAAAGATTATTAAAAAATCACTTCGCTCAAAAAATCTTGAAAGAAAAGGGCTTGCCAACAGTCAAATATCTAGCAGAACAAGTGCATTTATCGCCTAGTTATTTGAGTGATCTTTTAAAAAACGAAACAGGAAAAAATGCTCAAGAACACATTCATTTCTATTTAATCGAAGAAGCCAAAAACTATCTTTTGAATTCTGATAAAAACATCAATGAAATTGCTTACAATTTAGGGTTTGAATATCCACAATATTTTAATAAACTTTTCAGGCAGAAGACAGGTAAAACACCAACTGAATACAGGAATTTAAATTAATAAGTAATTAGGCTCGATTTATTTTTTATCCAATCCTTATTTGCCAAAATAAATTCTCTAATATACTAATCTCTTAAACAAAGGACGGACAAGCCTTCACTATCTACACGCATATAATTTTCGCCACTAATGTGTCTTCAAATATTTTTCATTTTTTTACAGTATAATTTGCATTTTTCCGTATTAATTCAAAAATGGGTTTATTATGGCTAATAATAATGAAATTAGCAGAAAAAAATCTGATTAATTTAGAAATAATCACTTAATTATATCGAGTTATAATCTTATTTTAATTGTGAATTAAATAATGTGCCGGGCGAATCCTACAATAAAAATTCGAACCAATTTTATTTTACAAACCTTATTGTTTGTAATAATTTGCCTTTCTCAATTAGCTGAATTAAATAAATACCTTCGGTAAAATGCTGATTAGTCAGTTTAATTTCATTCTTACCCGCAATCAGTAAAACTTCTTCAGTCATTAATTTTCTTCCTGAAACATCATAAATTTGAAGTTCAATTTTTCTATTATAAGATGAGTTTACTTTTAAAGATGTGTTTTCGTTTACTGGGTTGGGTGATAATAATGCGGAAAAATCAGTGCCATAATTAATTATTCCAGTAGATAAACTTGGCAAAATAGTAATCTGCGACATTCCTGGGTTCATTATTTTGAAAACTCCTGCTGAATCACAATAGGTACTGGTGCAATTATTAATTGAATCAACTACTGTCAAACAAACATTATATGCACCTGTTGTTGCGTAAGTATGAGTTGGAAACGGCCCTGTTGCAGTTGTTCCGTCACCGAAATCCCAAACATAAATCATAGTATTACTGCCTGTGCTTGTATTGTAGCCATAGTAAATTGATGGATTTAAACTGTCTTGCCACAATACAAATCCTGCCTGACAAGTCGAAGGATTTCCCCCTCCATTGTTACCACCTGCAGGCTGTATTGTATCACAATAACCTGAATAACATGAATCACCTGTTGTTGGATTGTAAAACAATTGTCCTAAACAAACATAGTGTGGCAAGGTGTCTGTAACAACATAATTTGGATTTGCCATTGTAGAAAATTGAACACCATCAATTGTCCAATTGTAATTTGATATTGCGGAAGAATCCGAACAATAGGACGTATTTACGAATGAGAAATTTCCATTCCCAAGGTTATAAAAATTAAATCCTGAATTACAAGTTATGCCGCCTCCACCATTGTTAACACCTTGAACATTTATTGCCTGACAACTTGATCCTGAACAAGTATTTGAAGAATTCAAAGGATCGGTTGCAGTAGTATAAAGACAAACAGTATAGGTTCCATTAACCGCATAGTTATGTGTTGCAGGATTTAAACTTGAAGATGTTCCATCACCAAAACTCCAGGTATAAGAAACATTCCAGCCATTAGGTGTATTAGGTGTTCCTGTAAATGTAAAGCCACCCCCTCCATTGTTGTTTGCCTGAATAAACGCTCCGCATGAATTAGGGCTTCCCACCACAACAGTATCACAAACAGTGTAAGAACAATTTCCTGAAGGCACATTAGAAGAATCATTAACTGTATAACATACTACAAAACTTCCACCGAAAGGAAATGTATAATTCACAGTGTTTTGTCCATAGAAAGTAGGACCGGGATTAATTGTTAGATATGAACTTGCGAATGGACTTGCATTCTGAACAGATGCAGTAATGGTGTAAGAAAATGAGCCGGCACTATCTGGAACCGCATTCAATGTTGCAGATAAATTACACTGTGCGTTCAATTTTATTTGTGAAAAACCGACAATCAGTGTGAAAAGCAAAACGTAAATTTTTTTCATTTGATTTTTATTTAAAGTAAAGTTATAGTAATTATCGAAGTGAGGGCCCTTTTTACTTAATATTTTATCCCTTTACAGACCAATTACTTATTTTTGCCGGAGTTTTATTTGATTAAATTATTTAGAGCGTCTTTCATGAAATATAAAATCATTTTATCATTCAGTTTGTTTACCACGTTTTGTTTTTCACAGTGGGCTGAACAAGCAAGCGGATTTACTGCCGCATCAAGAGGAGTTAATTCCATCAGTATAATCAATGATTCTGTTGTATGGGCAGGTGCTTACGACGGAAACAATTCTTCAAACTATATAACCGAGTTTACCAAAACTTCGAATGGAGGAACAAGTTGGAGTTCCGGAATAATCAATACCGGACTAATTGGTGCAGGACTCGCAAATATTTCGGCTATAAATAAAGACACTGCATGGACCTGTATATTTCATCCTACTCAGGCGGTTGCAGGAGGCGTTTGGAAAACAACTGATGGCGGAATTTCATGGAACAAACAAAACACAGCAGCTTTTGGGGCTTCATCATTTCCGAATTTTGTTTATTTCTGGAATAAAAATGAAGGAATGGTAATGGGGGATCCTGCCGGAGGTTATTTTGAAATTTACACTACAAATGATGGAGGTAACACTTGGACAAGAACCCAAAATACAAATAACCAACTTACGCCCAATGCAGGTTCAGAATATGGTTATACAAATTTGTATTCAGTTGTCGGAAATACACTTTGGTTCGGCACGAGTACCGGAAGAGTTTTCAAAACAACCGATAAAGGAATAACATTCACCAATTCGACTACTGCAAACGGAATTACTGATGTGCAAAGAATTTGTTTTGCCGACAGCTTGGTTGGTTACGCTTGTATGCATACATTAGGAAACAAGAGTTGGAAGATTTCTAAAACCATCGATGGAGGAATGAATTGGTTGCCTCTTCAAAATAATACTACAATAAATAATACAACAATTCTCGGAGCGGACATTTGTGTGGTTCCCGGAACAAATGCTTTGATTTCTGTTGGTAGTGATGCTTCAGCAATCGGATCTTCCTATAGTTTTGATGGCGGTTTAAACTGGTCACTGATGGAAGATACTTCGCTTGCGCCACAAAGATTAAGTGTTAGATTTCTTAATGCTGCAAGTGGCTGGTCAGGCGCGTTCAATGTGAACTCAACTATTTCCGGAATTTTCAAATTTCAGGGAACGGTAGGAATTAATTCACTCAATAAAAAAAATCAGGATGTTACCATCTTTCCTAATCCTGCAAATGAAGAATTAAATGTTTTGTTTTCAGGTTTCTCAGGTAAAGAAATTAATTTAAAGATTATTTCTATTACCGGTGAAAAAGTATTTGAACGCAATAAGAATGTTTTCACTTCCTTGGATTCAATTTATATTAGAACTGATGATTTGAGCACAGGAGTTTATTTTGTTGAGGTGTCAGATGCAACTAATTTAATTACAAAGAAACTTATCATACAATAAAAGCATTTTATTTTTTATTTTTACAGGAGAGACAAAGCGCTCTTCTTTTTCGTAATGAGTGAATTCAAAGACAAAGTAGTTTGGATTACAGGCGCATCATCAGGAATTGGTGAAGCACTTGTGAAAAAATTCGCTTCACTGGGTTCGAAAATAATTTTATCTGCAAGAAATTCTGAAGAATTAAATCGTGTGGCAAAGGAGGCTTCATTGCATGAAAGTAGATTTTTGATTTTGCCTTTTGATCTTGCTGATACATCTAATGCAGTAGATTTGTTACATGAGATATTACATAAATTTGGAAGAATAGATATTCTTATAAATAATGGCGGATTTAGTCAAAGAGCTGAAGCCATGAAGACAGATATGAAAATGGCTCGCAAGCTTATGGAAGTAAATTACTTTGCCCCAGTTGCGCTTACAAATGTGGTTTTACCTGAAATGATAAAAAATGGGCAAGGACAAATAGTTGTAATAAGCAGTATCGCAGGAAAGTTTGGTTTCTTTTTGCGCTCTTCTTATTCAGCGGCTAAACATGCGCTGCACGGTTATTTTGAATCATTAAGGTTAGAAACAGAAGGAAAGGGAATAAAAGTTTTAATTGTTTGTCCCGGGAAGATAAAAACAAACATTTCACTTAACGCTGTTTCTGAAAACGAAACAAGGCATGGCAAAATGGATCCAAGTCATAAAAATGCAATGAGTGCAGAAGATTGCGCAGAAGAAATTAAAGAAGGAATTAAAAACAGTAAAGAAGAAATATTTATAGGTGGAAAGGAATTACGAGCTATATGGGTGAAAAGATTTTTTCCATCTATTTTTTCAAGAGCAATCAGAAAACAAAACCCTTTATAATAAATGGCTGAAGAGTTAAAAATACAAGGCATTACCAAATCTGAAAAATATCAGTCACTAATACCGCAAATAAAATCACTGGTTGAGGGCGAAAATAATTTAATTGCTAATCTTGGAAACATTGCATCTGCAATTAAATATGGAATGGATTTTTTCTGGGTGGGTTTTTATATAGTTAATGGAGAAGAATTAGTTTTAGGTCCTTTTCAAGGAACTGTTGCGTGCACCCGGATAAAATTTGGCAGGGGTGTTTGCGGAGCGGCATGGAACCGAAATGAAACATTAATAGTTGATGACGTAGATCAATTTCCAGGTCACATTGCATGTTCTTCTTTTTCCAAATCTGAAATTGTAGTTCCGGGCAAAGATGAAAAAGGAGCCGTTCTATTTGTGCTGGATGTTGACGCAACAGAATATTCAAGATTCGATACAACCGATAAAATTTACCTGGAAGAAATTTGTAAAATAGCGACTGAATTATTTAACCAAAGTATTAGGTGAGTAAATCATCCTTAACTTTTATCTTTGTCTGCTTAAAAAATGATATCTAAAATTTCAAGAACTATTTTTTTTCTGCGCTTCACGATATTCATTTTAATTGCAGCAGTTTTCTCACAATGCGCACAAATGTTGCCCTTAACCGGTGGAGAAAAAGACACAAATCCTCCAAAAGTTTTGTCCCAAAACCCTGCAAATTCACAATTAAATTTTTCAGGCGATAAAATACAAATTGAATTTGATGAATACATTCAGTTGAAGGATATCCAAAACCAGCTTATCATTTCACCTCAACTTGCTTATAATCCGGAAACTGAAATTAAAGGCAAAACACTTTTGCTTAAGTTCAAAGAGCCATTAAACCCTTCTACCACTTATCAGATAAATTTTGGCAACTCTGTTGCCGACATACATGAAGGAAATATTTTATCCGATTATTCTGTAGTGTTCTCAACTGGAAATTATTTAGATAGTATCTCACTTTCAGGAAACATAATCGATGCTTTCACAAAAAAAACAAGAAGTGATATCAGTGTTTTTTTGTACAAAAACGGAATCGATAGTTCATGCTTTAAGTATAAACCGGATTTTTTCGCTCGTGCCGATAAGAACGGAAATTATAATTTCAGGTATTTGAGCCCGGGTTTATATAAAGTAGTCGCATTTAGTGATAAAAATAAAAATTTTGTTTATGAACAGGGTGAAGAAGATGTTGATGAGTGGATTGACAATTACAATGATAAAATAAATTTGATTAAAAACGAAACACATGACTTTAGTGTTTACAAAGATTTTGGCCAAAAGTTTTTTTTGAGAAAGGTGTGGTATGATGAATATGGTAAGGTTAGATATTGTTTTAATAGGCCAATAGTTAACCCAAATTTAATTTTTCCGTATAAGCAAGATTTTAGATGGCGTTTTTCAAAAAACAATGATACACTCCATTTATTTTTCAATGCAGAGATTAAGGACACTACATTTTTTCTCTTAAAGGATGGTGTGAATTTGCTTGACACTTTAAAACTGATTAAGCCATCTCAAGAAAAAAAATCTGCTGATGAAAGAAAAGGGTTACTGAAACCAAAATTCTCCGCAGTATTTGAGCAGATCAATGATTCGGCAATTTATATTTTATTTAGCGGACCTTTAAAAAAAATGAATTTTAAAAATATGATTCTGCAATCTTCAGGTGAAAAAATGAGTATTATCAAAATTGATTCCGTGAGACCAGACATGATAAAAGTTTATTTACAGCAAAGAATTTCAGAAGGTGAGTTATTACTTTTGCCGGAAACGGTAGAAAACTTTATAGGAGTAAAGAATGACACCTGCAAGTTTAAATTTTCGTTGAGAAGCCTTTCATCATGCGGAAGTCTGAATTTAAAATTAGAATTTAAGAAAGGAATAAAATATGTTTTGCAGATCATGAATCAATCAGATAACGTGATTTACGAGAGTAAAAACTCATTCTATAATTCTAATACATTTTTAAATAAGATAGATTTTATTCCTTCAGGAAATTATAAGCTTAGATTAATTGAAGATGAAGATGAAGACGGAAAATGGAGTACAGGAAGTTTTTTGAAAAGAAAAAAACCTGAAAAAGTTTTTTATTACGATAAACCGTTAGAGGTAATTTCAGAATGGGAAACTAATGTTGATTGGAAAATTGAAAATTGATTTTTTGTTTTTTCACTGGAGAAAATGATTTTAAAAATCAAACGCACCAACAAATTTTTATTAAGAGAAAAATGCATTTTCCGTTATTCACCATTTTCAACAAAAAAGTGTTAATAAAATAATTTAAGTAAATTTATTTGGTAATGATTATTTTTCTTACTTCGTATCAACAATTAAAAACATAAAAACCATGGCAAAGAAAGCAACAAAGAAAGCAGCAAAGAAAGCTCCTAAAAAAGCTGCAAAGAAAGCTGCAAAGAAAGGTGCAAAGAAAGCTGCTAAGAAAAAGAAGTAAGCAAAAGCACTCGAAAGAATTCCCGGACCAAGTTCCGGGTTTTTTTTTGCCCATTAGTTATTAAACCACAAATCGGCAGATAGAAAATTATTTCTAATTCTCTCTAATATTTTATCTATAAAAGTTTTGAATTCTCTTATTCAATCTAATTTTAATTCTAAACAAGATTATTGTAACCAAACAATGTTTGACTGTTATATTATAAAAGATACAACAAAAGAAATTCAATTAAATGAAACGTTTAGCATCATGTTTATTTTCTCTTGTGTTATTTTGTGCAGTTAATGCACAGAAGAAAAACGTTAAGGAAATAATGGATGATTCCTTGTGGCATGCAATCCAAGTTTTCGAAAATCAAGTTAAAATAAATCTAGAGAATAAGACAGTTGAACAAAAAGATATTGACCTCTTAGTAAATTATTTTGAGAGAAATTTCCAAGACAGTGTTCAGACTTCTGATTTTTTCATACCGTATACAGCAACAAAGACGCAAGCGCTTCAAAATATCCGGAAGCAATTACAAGATATTGTGGGAGAAAAAAATTGCGAAGTCAAATTCGTAAGTTGGGACGGATGGGACGGTAAAACACCCTTTACGTCATTACACCTCGATATATTACATCATGGATATAAAGACCAGGCAGTTTTAATTCTTAATACACGTGGAAAAATTTCTTGTTTATTCTCCGTTAATTCAAGGTTCGATGTCAAAACAGAAGGTGCCATCAATAATCTATCACGAGTTGAATAACTTTAAGAAAAAACGAAAAACATAAACCTGAACTATTGGATTACAGCAATTTTATCTCTTGCATAGGTTTCCAGTGGTTAACGTCCCATCGTAATATCCAAAAGGAATTACACATGAATTCGGCTTCAAAGGTTTTTTTGCTGTAGTATTTCCAAGCATCTTCAAATTTTGTAATGTGCAAGTCTCTGAATCCAATTGTAACATGCGGATGAAAACCTCTGAGGTCATCAGACTGATTGAAAATGTTAAAGTTCAATTTCATGTATTCAACCACTTCGCCTTGTAAAAGATTCAAAAATGAATCTTGCACCACATCCACAAAAATTACCCTAGGACTAAAGCAAGAAAAATTTTTTAAAACTATCGGAAATGCTTGAGATGAAATTTCCCATCTCTGAATTTTATCTAAAAACCGCTCTTCTTTTTTTTTATCGAGATCAAAAGGCATATGTAATGTAATATGTGCGGGTGATCTCAGAGCGGCCTTGCTGTTGTATTTTATTGCTATCTCATTTTTCATTTCCTCAATAGTGTTTTTTAGCTCAATAGGAGGAATGATTGCAATAAAGTAACGGTTTGCCATTTTTGTTTGACTAAATTATTAATTCGTAGATGACATTCAAAATCAATTCTAAATTAATGTTAAGTTCAATTCCCTATAGTAAAAGCTACGAATAAATGGTATATTTGTTTAAATAGGATTAGTTTTTGCACTATGAAAAAAATAATTTTACTCTTCGCAATAACCGGGATCTTGTCCGCTCAGGAACACGCAGACTCAGGTATTACTTTTGAACACGGGACATGGTCTGAAGCGATTAAAAAAGCTAAAAAGCAGAATAAACTGATAATGTTAGACGCATATGCAAGCTGGTGTGGTCCGTGTAAATGGATGGCAAAGAATATTTTTCCAAAGCAAGATGTTGGAGCATTTTACAATAGCAACTTCATCAACGTGAAAATTGATATGGAAAAGGGAGAAGGAATTCAGCTATCACAAAAGTACGGTGTGATGGCCTATCCTACATTTTTCTTTATTGATGGAAGCGGAGCCGTGGTGCATCAAGTTTGCGGCGGTCAGGAGGCAGAAGAGTTTATACAGTCAGGAAAGAATGCGCTAAATGAGCAAACAAGAATATCCACTCTTGAAAATAAATTTTCAGGATCTCCCAAAAATCCGGAGCTCGCATCTCTATACTTCAATTCAGCAGAAAAAGCATGTATAGATGTTGAGCCAAGGGTAAGATCGTATCTTGAAGGTATTACACCCTCAGATTATATTAACAACACTAATTTTGAGTTAATTGAGAAATTCATAATGGATTACAATCATGTCTCAGTAGCGAATATTTTAAATGAATACGATGCGTTCTCTACGAAATTTACAAAGGAAAGAATAGACAATAAATTGAAAAATGTTTATGCCGGCGCTATACTTTCTGCTTGTAAAAAAGGAGACGAGGGTTTACTAAGTGCTGTTCAGAGTTCTTACAGAAAGCAGAAAAATTCTCCTTCTTCATGGTTAAATGATTTTTCTGATATGATGTGGGCTGATGCGAAAAATGATACAGTTGCTTACTTCCCTGCGGCAGTAAAGTTTTGCAATGCAAATTACCGCGAAGACTGGCAGCAGCTTAATTCAATGGCATGGACATTTTATGAAAGGACATCAAACGAAAATTACTTAAGCATTGCAACAGATTGGGTATTAAAATCCATACAACTTCAGAAGGAATATGCGAATATGGATACTTATGCGGCCTTGCTTTACAAAAGGAAAAAATATCCGGATGCAAAAAAAGTGGCTGAAGAAGCAATTGCTTTGGGTAAACAAAGCAACGAGCCAACTGTAGAAACGGAAGCATTGCTAGAAAAAATTAATGCTGAAATAAAGAAGTAAAAACTTAAAAATATAAATTATGTTATCAAAAAAAGTAGCTGAAGCGCTCAACAAGCAAATTGAACTTGAAGCAAGTTCATCACAGTTTTATCTTGCAATGGCCAGCTGGGCTGAAACACAAGGCCTTAATGGAATTGCAACATTTTTGTTTCATCATTCGGATGAAGAAAGAATGCACATGCTTAAACTTGTAAAGTTTGTAAATGAAAGAGGTGCTCACGGTATAGTTCCTGCATTGAAGCAGCCCGCATCAAGCTACAAGTCTGTAAAGTCGGTTTTTGAAATGGTACTTGAACATGAGATTAAAGTGACTAATGAAATTAATAGACTGGTAGATACTTGCCTAAAAGAGAAGGACTATACGACCCATAATTTTCTTCAGTGGTACGTTAGCGAGCAAATTGAGGAAGAAGCGCTTGCGCGTAAAATTGTAGATAAATTGAAACTCATCGGTGATGATAAAGGAGGAATTTATTTCTTTGATAGAGATCTCGAAGGTTTGTCATCACAGGAAGGCAAAGAGACCACTACAGAAAAATAATCAGTTAAAAACTAAGTCTTTTTAGTGAGAAATTTTTGAACCTGAATCGGTAAGATCAACTCCTTGTTTTTTAAGTATCCCCGGTACTGCGGCGGCATATATTGCAAGATAAATAAAGCAAGCAACACCAACAAGATAACTATATTGAATACCAAGAAGATTTTCGTTGGAAAGCAATCCTTGTAAAAAACTCACAAGCCCTCCACCCATAATCATCATAATCAACATACCGGAACCTTGATTTGTTTTTTTACCTAAGCCTGTAATTGCAAGAGTAAAAATACATGGCCAAAGTGTACTGCAAAATAATCCAACACTTATGAATGCGAAAACACTGGTCATTCCGCTAGAAAATATTCCAACCAACAATGCAAGTATTCCAAGAACTGAGTAAATTAAAAGTTGTTTTGCCGGGTTACCTTTGCTTAAAAAATCTCCGGCTACTAATATCAAAATCAATACTCCATATACATACAGTGAAGAAATGTCATATCCCGCAATCAGGTTTACCAATAAGAAAACTCCGAATGCGATATAAGGCATAAAAAACTGAAGAATATTTTTGGCAGTTGAATTCAAATTAAACGCACCAACCGAAGAGGTCCATCTCCCCATCATTAGACTAGCCCAAAATAATGAAACGAAAGGAGCAACCTTATCAGTACTGTAATTTTTCATTTGTTGTCTCATGAATTCAGGAAGATTGCTTGCCGTTGAAACTTCCACACCAACATAAACAAAAATTGCCAGCATGCCCATTAGTAACTGAGGGTAAAATATCGCATGTTTACGTTCAGTGGAATGCTTTTCATTATTGTTTTCTTCAGAAGTTTCAATAACGTCTGGTATTGGAGAAAATCTAAAAACTGCCGCTACCACCAGAAATGCGCCTCCCAAGATCATGTAAGGTAACTTGATGCTTTCGATTTCAATATTTGGCTTCGAGTTTCCTCCAATGGTTCCAAATATTGCGTAGCTAATAATCAGCGGACCTATGGTTGTGCCGAAATTATTTATCCCACCGGCAAGGCTTAATCGTTGTGATCCTTTAGCCGGGTCACCCATGACTATTGCGAGAGGGTTGGCAGCAGTTTGTTGTAAAGAAAATCCAAGACCAACAATAAAAAGTCCTGTTATCATTATATAAAAGGAAGACATTTCTGCTGCGGGATAAAAAAGAAATGTTCCAATTGCTGAAATAGCAAGGCCTAGGGCAATACCATTTTTATATCCTAGCTTAGCAAGCAAATCTTTTTTCAGAATACCGGAAATTAAAATATAACCAATTGAACCTATAGTGTACGAAATATAAAAAGCTAAGGAAATCAGTTGAGATTGCCACTGCTGAAGCATTAACTTCTCTTTAAAAACAGGAATAAGGATGTCGTTACTTGCGGCAACAAATCCCCAGAAAAAAAACACTGAAATCAGAATTGAAAATGCAGTGGTGTAGTTTTTATGTTTAGAACCGTTCATAATTATCTTTGGGTAAATTTAGTAAAATAAAAATCTTTGTTCCCTAAGCTTTTTTATTTATTGATTATATATATGGCAGGCTTTGATTTTATACAAATAATTTATTTTTTTACATTCGACAATTCGTTTGTTATAAACGATGGAAAGTGGTCAAAAAATCACCAATTTCCTTAAATTTGTATTGGCTGTAAGAAAGCGGCCGGCGGATTCCGAAAAGCCAAAGAGTAGGAAACAAAAAAAAATATCCATGAAAAAATTATTTGCAGTAATGCTTTTGGTAACATTTTTCGCAAAAGCACAAAACAACCTTAACGTTAAGCTTCATGTTTTGGAAGGAAGAAAAACAGAAGTAATTGAATCATTTGTTAAAGACAAAACATATACCTTATGTTCAGGTAAAACTAAACTTTCAAAAATAGATCTAAGTGGTTCGATGGATAATATTGGAATCTACATTAAGCAGGAAAGTGATAATAAAGTTATTTTCGCGAAAACTAAACTTAACATTTCAAATGGAGTAAGTTTTAATCAGAGAGAGCTTCCACTTAAAGATGGTGAAACATATATTGTAACTATTAAGAAAGGGAATACTCAAATATTTGAAGGAACTTTGGAATCGAGCTCTTGTAACTAACTCAGTTATTAAAATAATTTAAATGAAGTCCTCGAATTTTTTTCGAGGATTTTTTTTGGTGAATGTTTATTTTTTGGTTGAAATGTAAAAGATTGAGCAAACCACATTAATGTTAAACATAAACGCAGGGTGCTTAACCAAATTTTCTAGCTAATCTTAACTAGTTTCCTGTTGTTTGGGATTTAAGTTTTGAAATATATCCCTTCACGAAGTTTAGCTTTTTCTTGAATTGCTCCAGTTTTAACTTCTCTTCGCTGATTTTTTGTTCTGTATCAATCATGATTTGATTTTTTGTTTTGGCGTGCTTGAAAAAACCAAGGTTGTTTTCGTAGTTTGCAATATTTCTTAAAACTTCATCTGATTGTTTTTTCAAATAATCAACTTCTCTAACTAGCGATAATTCAGGATTGTCTGATGTTGCAATTCTTTCTATTTTGTTTTGAAATTTGTCCCATGCTTTTTCTTCAGCGCTTAGGTTCAACTGATCGTATAAAACCTCAAGTTTTCCATAGAATGCATCGTTAACTCTTTGCTTATCTTTGAATGGTACCAAGCCTGCATTTTTCCATTCATCCGAAAAGTTCTTTAGAGCACTTTTATCTGTTTGTAAATCTCCGGTAAGCGTAAAAGAATTTAATCTTTCAGTTATTTCCTCTTTTATTTTTAAGTTTCCCTCATACTGTGCATCAACCTGATCAAGATGAGCCCTTTTAGACTCAAAAAATGTATTGCAGGCTTTTCTGAACCTTGCAAAAAGTCGGTGTTCTTCGTGTGTGGACACTGGTGAGCTTTTTTTCCATCTATTCTGAAGCTGAATCATCTTGTCAGAAGTGTTTTTCCAATCGGAATCGTTTTGAATCTTTTCAGCTTCTTCGATTAGCTTCATTTTTTCTTCTCTGCCCCTGGCATATTTCTCTTTAAGAACGCTGAAAAAGTTTTTCTTGTTTTCAAAAAACAAATCACACTCCGCCCTTAATTCAGACCAAATCGCATCAGACTTTCTTTTATCGCTTTTACCGGTATTTTTCCATTCGTTCTGAAGTGCAATTACTTCATCGGTTTTTTGCTGCCATTCTTCTTCATTGGTATAATTTACCGATGAAATTTGTCTGGCTTTTTCAACTATTGTTTTTTTTGCTTCAAGGTTCTTTTCTGATTCCTCTTCAGCTTTTTTGTAGAAATCTTTAAGCCTGCTGTAAGCCGAGTCCAAAGCACTTCTAAAATCTGTTTTAAGATTTTCCCATTTGTCATTTTGCACAGGACCAATCTCCTCCCATTCGTTCCTGTATAATTTAATCAAACGCTCTACTTCCTTTATATTCTCGTTTTCTGAAAGAGCTTTTACCTTTTCAATAACAGAAATTTTTAATTCCTCATTTTTTTTCAGATCATGTTCCTGGAGCGCACGATATATTGATAAATTATAATTAAAATTTTCAACCGCTTTACTATATTCTGCCTGGAGTTCTTTATAATCATGAGGCGAAACAGCCCCAGCATCTTTCCATTTGCCCTGTAATTCTGTAAGTTTTTTAAGGGCAATTCCAACATTGTTGCTTAGTTGAGTTAAATCATTTATTTCTTTAATGATTTCCCTTTTAGTTTGTAAATTTTTTCTTTGATCCTCAGCAATTTTCTGCTCTGATTCTTTCTTCATTAATCTGAATCTCTCCAAAAGAGAGATAATTTTTTCATCTTCTTCTGTTTTGGCATATATGAAATCTTTTGCTTTACCCCCTTCTGCAATGAATTCACTTCTTGCCTTTTCCAAATTTTTCTGAAACAACTGTTCGTGTTCTCGCTGTATGTTTTTAATTTTTGAAGATACCGCACTAATATCCGTGTTGGCCAGCAACTCTTCGAGTTTTAAAATGATTTCGCTTTTCATCTTTGTCAAATTTTATTCATCATATGAAACAGACATTGTACTTAATACGGGTCTTTGATTTCATCGTTAATATTATGTATCAAAAATAATTTTTTATTTCTTAAAAAGTTGAGTTCAACTGATAATAATTATTTTGCTTAAAACATATTTTTTCTTTAAAATAGCCCTTATTAATTAAGTTAAACTTGAACCCATATTCATTTCTCTGTTATTTAAATTATCTCCGGAGTTCAAAAAATGCTCATGCCTTACATTCTCCATTTATTTATGACCTTTATACCCAGGTGATATTGAATGATGAAAACTTTTATGCCTTTGAAAAAATAAACGAGATTAGATCAAAAATACTGAAAGACGAAACTACGATTGAATTTAAGGAATTCGGAGCAGGATCAAGAACTCTATCCGGCAGTAAAAGAGTTGTTTCTCAAATAGCCAGAAACGGCATAACAAAGGAAAAATACGCAAGACTACTTTTTAGAATTATAAATCATTACAAGTATAAAGAAATTATTGAAATAGGTACATCAGTTGGGTTGACAACATTGTATCTTGCTTCACCAAGCTCAAGGGCTAAAATTTTCAGCTTTGAGGGGAATGATTCCTTGATAAATTACGCAAAAAATATATCGATAACTTACGGTGCAGAAAACATTGAATATATTCCCGGCAATTTTGATATCAGTCTTCTTGAATTTATAGAAAAAAGCGGGCCTATCGATTTAATTTTTTTTGATGGAAATCATAGGAAAAAGCCGACTTTAAACTATTTTGAGTTGGCATTAAAAAGGAAACATAATAATTCTATATTTATATTTGATGATATTTATTGGAGCAAGGAAATGACAGAAGCCTGGAGTGAAATAAAAGCTAATCCTGAGGTCACCATTGCGATTGACCTGTTTCAGTTTGGCTTAGTTTTTTTCAGGCAGGAAAACAAGATAAAAGAGGATTTGGTTTTGCGATTTTGATATTTGTTAAAGGTCATTTCATCTTTTATCAACCAAAATTGTCTGGCATTTGAATTGTTAATCTAATTCATTATTTTTATTATGAATTTTCACATGAAAAAATTGCTTTTTATCCGGATTAAAACTATTGTTTCTCTGGTAGGAATGTTTAGTTGCTATTGTTCTATTTTGAATGCGCAGGAACTTTATCCTTCTGTTAAATTGGGAAGCCAGGAATGGATGATTAGCAATTTAAGTATTGTGACATTTAGGAATGGTGATACCATACCACTTGCTAAAACCGCAGAAGAATGGGAAAAAGCTGGAGAGAATGGTCAGCCGGCTTGGTGCTATTATGATAACAACACTCTTAATGGCGAGAAATTCGGAAAACTATATAATTGGTATGCGGTCAACGACTCCAGGGGCTTAGCTCCCATAGGATGGCACATTGCGAATGATAAGGAATGGAAGCAATTGTCTGATTATATTGGCGGGGAAAAATTA
>JBKCIQ010000056.1:0-10890 GCA_046302135.1 Bacteroidota bacterium
CTGATGTAGACAATGAGGTTTTTATTAATGTGGATGATAAAAATTATTTTTCCCCCGGTTCTTTTCACAGAATTAAAATTACTGATGCCGGGGAGTTTGATTTAAGTGGTGTGCCTTTCAAGTGATTTGTGTGTTATTTTATACAAAATGAGTTATGATCATTTAAAATCAATCCGCATGAAAAAAATTATTGCAACCTTGGCTTGTTTATTTTTTATTTTTGATTTAAGCTCTCAAAATAAAGATACATCAAGGGTTCTTGAACCAGATCAGGAATTTTACAAGCAGGGATGTAAACTTGCGGACTCATCAAAATATAAAGAAGCAATTAAAGTTTTTCAAAAAGCCATTAAGGCCAATTCAGTATTTCATCAGGCTTATAATAAAATTGCCTATTGCAAAGTAAAGTTAGGAGATTTTAAAGGGGCTGAAAAAGATTTGCTAAAATCATTGAAAATTCAACCAGAGGATTATAATACAATTAAATATTTAGGTTTTGTTTACCTCGAGGATAAAAGATATAAAGATTCTAAATTTTATCTTGATTCCGCAAAACATTATTTGAAAGAAGAACCTGAATTGAATTTTCTTTTAGGGAGGCTTATGATGGAGATGAATGATTTAAAATCTTCACTGAATTATTTTAATTTCTGTCTTGAACATAAGGAAAATTACGGAGAGGCATATTTTAAAAGAGGAATTGTACTATACAGGATGGCAAAGGAAAAGAAAAATAATTCCAAAGGCATTATGAATTCAGAAGAAGGAAAAAAAATGATGCGAAATTTTAAACTTGCTGTAAATGATGTGACAAAAGGATTTGAATACTTTCCAAATGACACCACAAATCTTGAAGCCTTTTTCGTTCGAGGTGAGTCTTCATTCGAGATTGGTGATTATATGACAAGCTTTAAGGATTTTAACGCTATTTTAAAACAGGAACCAAAAAATATTCAGGCTTTGATGTACAGAGGGGCCGCAAGGCTAGAGTTGAATGATTTTTCAGGTTCTATTGATGATGAATCTAAAGCCCTTGATCTAGACAAAAATCTGTTTCAAGCATATAATTTCAGAGGAGTTGCAAAGAGCGGATTAAGGTTACACAAGGATGCCATTAAAGATTTTGATGAGGCCATCAACCTTAAACCCAATTTCCATTCGGCCTTTACTAACAGGGCTTCTTGTTATTATGAGCTTAAAAATATTAAAAAAGCCTGCGACGACCTTTACAAAGCTGAAGGGTTCGGTAGTTTCATAGCAACCGAACTCATAGAAAAATTTTGCAGAGATATAAAGAAATGAAATCAAATACTTTATTGTTTCAAGGCGAAGATTCAGTAAACTATTTAAATGTGGTTTTAATTCTTTTAAGTAGTGTTTTGGCATATTATATTCCATTTCATCTTTTTCTGTTTGTTTATGCATTTTTAGGACCATTACATTACCTCACTGAAATTTCATGGCTTGAAAAAAGAAACTTTTATGTTTCCAAAAAGTTTGATGTAATTATATATGTTCTACTTTGCATATTTCTTTTTTTAGGTATTTTTTTTAAAAAAGTAGGAGAGTTTACAACTCCTATTTTAATTTTTTCTGTTGTATACACAATTATAATTCTTACAGTAAAGAATAACTACCTGAAATATTTTCTCGCATTAATTTCCCTTCTACTCATTTTTGCAAAAATGAAGGATACTTTACTTGTTGAAAAAAACTGGTTGTTACCCATCATAATTTTTTCTGTTTTGCTTCCTACTTTGGTGCATGTATATTTTTTTACCGGAGTTTTTCTTTTAGGTGGAGCTCTCAAACAAAATAAATTTTCGGCTTATCTGTCTGTTTTTGCGTTCATAATTTGTAGTCTAGTTTTACTAAATATTAATTCTGTTGATCTGCAGCCTGTTTCAGCAGAAATGCAGAAACTTTATGATAAATTTAAAATGATGAATAAATCATTTATGTATGTTTTTGGCTATAATAACTATGAAAATGTGAAGGATATTTGGGTGAAAAGTGACGATTCGATATATGCTAATCTATATGCAAAACGTACAATGAGTTTTATTGCGTTCGCATATTGTTATCATTATTTAAATTGGTTTTCTAAAACCACAGTAATTAAATGGCATCAGGTTAGCAAGATTCGATTAGGTGTTATTTTTGCTCTGTGGGTATTGTCTGTCGGTGTTTATATCTGGGATTACAAAATTGGTTTTTACACTCTTTTTATTCTTAGTATGATGCATGTTTTCTTGGAATTTCCTCTTAATTATCAGTCTTTCAAGAATGTTATATCAATTATGATTAAAAAATTAGGCTTCAGATAATTGCTAAAAAAAATGATTTACATCATTTCATTGTTTTTTTATTCGTTTTTTTGTTAATTTTAAAATTAATTAATGATAATTTTTTGTTATGATCAACCTAAATACTGACAAAATTCTAGTTCCATTAGATTTTTCCGAAACATCAATGCTTGCTGTCAGGCATGCTTGTTTTCTTGCACAATTAAGGAAGGGTACTGTTCTTTTGGTGCATATTGTTCCTAAAAGTAACGAGCTCTTAGATGTAATTCAGCCTGAATTGAATTTGAGTATTGATATGGAAAAGGCCGCTAACGCTATTCGTAACAAACTTGAAGATTTAGCTGGTCAACTACATAAAGAGTTTGGCATAGCTGTAAATTATCAGGTTTCTACCGGAAATGTTTCCAAAGAAATATTAAAAATATGTGAAGAGGAGAAATGTGGAATGATTATAATGGGAACTCAAGGTTACTCAGCTCTTGAGATGATTTTTATCGGTAGTAACACAATTAAAGTGCTTGGTGATTCTGATGTGCCTGTAATGTCTGTAAGAACTCCTGCATCTAAAAATGGTTACAAGAATATTATTTTGCCAATTGATGAATCTAGTCATTCAAGACAGAAAGTTAATATTGCAATTGAAATGGCAAGAGAATTTGGTGCTAAACTACACGTACTCGGGATTGTTGATTCCGAAGATTCAAGTTTTAATGGAAAATTGGATGTAATCTTCAAACAAATTGAAAATATTGCAGGTGATAAAAATGTCACTTGTTCACGTCACCGATTGATCAATCCGGATAATAAGGCTGAGTCAACTTTAAAATTTACAAATGAAGTTAATGGTGATTTACTTGTTATAATGAGTGATCAAAATACTGAGTTGTCAGGTTTGTTTTTAGGACCTTATTCCTCACAGTTAATTAACTCCGCAAAAATCCCGGTTTTAACCCTTAATCCTGTTGCTTTGGGTGAGATTTATTATTCAACACCCGGAACTGCCGGCTGGTAAAATTTTATTCTTTTTTTGTTTGGTGTTTTCTTGTAGGGCACATTACCTTTATAAATAAAAAAATTCCGATGAAGAAAATACGAGTTGCGATAAACGGTTTTGGAAGGATAGGAAGAGTTTTTTTTAGACTCGCAATTAAAAATCCTCAGATTGAAATTGTAGCTATAAATGATCTAACAGACAGTAAAACTCTAGCACACCTTCTTAAGTACGATTCAATTCATCGAATTTTAGATATGAATGTTGGATCAGGTAAAAATGAAATAATTGTGGGTGAAAAATCCATACCTGTTTTCTCTTTCAAAAATCCGGAGGAACTGCCATGGAAACAACTTGAAGTTGATGTTGTAGTTGAATCAACCGGTTTTTTTCTCTCGACTGCCGAATGCAAAAAACATATTGATGCGGGGGCTAAAAAGGTAATAATTTCAGCGCCTGCCAAAGACGATACAAAGTCTGTTGTTCTCGGAGTAAATGATGAAATCATAAACAGTACTGATGTCATTTTGTCTAATGCGAGCTGTACAACCAACTGCGCATCACCAATGATTAAAATTCTTCATGAGAACTGGGGTATCGAAGAGGCCTATATATCGACTGTTCACGCCTACACCGGAGATCAAAGACTTCATGATTCTCCACATAAGGATTTACGAAGAGCAAGGGCTGCAGCATTAAGTATTGTACCAACATCTACGGGTGCTGCAAAAGCCATCACTAAAATTTTCCCTGATCTTGACGGTAAGGTAGGTGGTTGCGGTATAAGGGTTCCTGTTGCTGACGGATCCCTAACAGACATTTCATGTGTTTTAAAACAAAATCCTACTAAGGAAGAGATTAATAGCGCATTCAAAAAGGAAGCAGAAGGAAGGTTAAAAGGAATACTTGAATACACAGAAGATCCATTGGTATCTGTGGATGTAATAGGCAACACGCATAGTTGTATTTTTGACGCAGAATTTACCTCCATTGTCGGAAATCTTGTTAAGGTTATTGGTTGGTACGATAATGAAACAGGTTATTCCGCACGATTGTTGGATTTAATTTTAAAAATTCAGTATTAATTTTTATTGACACAGGAAAGTAACCTTCAGGAGAAAACCAGATACCCAAAATATTTAAGGGAAGTTTTACTCTACAGCTTGGTGGTGGTTTTTACACTTCCATTAGCTTCAATACTAAATAGGTTCATTCCCTCAATAGTATTTTATAATCTAGACATAGATTTATTAATTGCTGTGATATTAACTTTTTTTGGAATGAAATGGTTAATCTTTAAGTATCGAAAAACCTTTGTTGTTTTGTCAATTATAATACTTCTATCTCAAATATCCGGATACTTTCTAAGAGGATACTCATTCTATCACGTATTTAATGATTACAGGGTACTAGTTCACAATTTATGGAACAGACAACCTCTTTTTTTAGGAACATCTCTGGATGTCGATTCTAATATTCCAGACCCTAAAATTGTTGAGATAGGAGAGCGTGTTAAAAGTAAGGTCAGCTGGAGTGATTCAGCTGTTAGAAATTTTTCAGTTTTGCATTGTCAGGATTATTTTTCTTCTTACGAAAACAAATATGGTTATTGCGTTCGTTATCTTTCACTATTCAAGCACATTAATTCAAATTTCAAATACATTTCAGATGCAAAACGTGATGAATATTTTGCAACTCCTTCAGAGACAATTAAGGTTGGATTAGCAGGAGACTGTGATGATCATTCGATTTTAATGGCATCATGTATGAAAGCTATAGGTGGAGAGGTAAGGTTAGTGATTGTTGAAGGACATATATACCCCGAGCTTGGCTTCGATGGTATAGATCAGTTCAATAATGCGGTAAGGGCAATAGATAAGCTTTTTCATGATGATTTGAAAGATTACGTTCATTACCACACTGATGAAGGTAAATATTGGATCAACTTAGATTATTCAGCAAGGCACCCTGGCGGGCCCTATACGGATAAGAAGGTATTGTATGTTATGCCTATATGAAATAAAAAAGGGTAAGCTACTTTCATCGCACCGCTCAACCACTTACCCTTGCTTTGTTCCCAACCTGGGGGATTCAGCAGGAGCTGGTCGTGAAAGACTTACCCGCAACAAAAGTAATAACAAATTTTATTCTTTCGGTTAATTTGCTGAAATTTAGCATCGTTTCTGATATTTGTCAGTTCAAGTATCTTGTTTAATATGAACATTTCTGTTGTAATACCTCTTTTAAACGAGGAAGAATCACTTTCGGAGCTTTTTATCTGGATAAAAAAAGTGATGGATGAACACGGTTATACTTATGAGGTGATTTTTATTGATGATGGATCTACAGACAATTCTTGGAAAATCATTGAAAGATTATCAGGTGAAAATCCAAATGTGAAAGCAATGAGGTTCAGGAGAAATTATGGGAAAAGTGCCGCACTTCATATTGGATTTGAAGTCGCTCAGGGAAGTGTTGTAATTACTATGGATGCTGACTTGCAAGATAGCCCGGATGAAATACCTGGACTTTACAAAATGATTACTGAGGATGGTTACCATCTTGTAAGCGGGTGGAAGAAAAAAAGATATGACCCGATAACTAAAACAATTCCAACTAAACTTTTCAATTGGGCAACAAGAAAAATGAGCGGAATTTATTTGCACGATTTTAATTGCGGATTAAAAGCTTATAAGTCTGATGTTGTTAAATCTATTGAGATTTACGGTGAGATGCATCGCTACATACCTGTTATTGCTAAGTGGGCAGGGTTTGGTAAAATCGGTGAAAAGGAAGTGCAGCACAGAGAGCGAAAATACGGATATTCAAAGTTTGGACTAGAGCGTTTTGTAAATGGTTTTCTTGATCTTCTTACGATTACATTTATATCGAAATTTGGCAAGAGGCCTATGCATTTTTTTGGTTTTCTTGGAACTATTATGTTCGTTATAGGTTTCTTGGTGGTTTCATGGTTGGGTTGCGCCAAACTTTTAACCATTTACAATATGGAGAGAGCACCGTTAATTACTAATAATCCACTTTTCTACATTTCGCTCGTAACCATGATTCTTGGAACTCTGCTTTTTCTAGCCGGATTTATTGCTGAGTTGATATTGCGCAATTCAATGGTAAGAAACAATTACCAGATCGAGAGAAAATTTAATTAAAATGAATTCTTTTAAGGTAAAAAGGTAAAACCATAGGATGAAAAAAATTTTCACATTTGTTTTGAGTGTTCTTTTTTTTAGCACTCTTATTTCTCAAGAATATTATCGTTATCCGGTAATTAATTATTCTACTAAAGATTATGGTGTTTTTCAGGGTCAGCAAAATTGGGCTGTGGTTCAAGATGATGATTGGAATATTTATATCGGTAATGATAATGGTGTTCTTTTGTACAATGGGCTTTCATGGAGACATATTCCTGTAGTTCTTGGCCAAAAGGTATATTCTATGGCTTTGGGTTCGGACAACAAAGTATTTGTTGGTTGTAGTGGGGGACAATTTGGCTTTCTTGAAAAAAATAAATCGGGAAAGTTTAATTACACGCCGTTATCAGAAAATTTGAAGGAGGAAGATCGACCCATTTCAACAATATGGAGGATTTTTTCTGTTAATGGTATTATTTATTTTCAGTGTAATGAGGCAATTTATGTTTATTCCAATAATAAACTCGAAATTATTAGGCCGGAGAATAGTTTTCACTTGGCTTTGTGTACCGGTGATGAAGTTTATGCCAGAGACCGGAATAAAGGCCTAGTTAGAATAAAAGGAAATAAATGCGAACTAGTAAATGACAATTCAATTCTTAAGGAATATGGATTATTTGCTTTGCTAAAAGATGAAAAAAACCCTGATTTATTAATATTAGTTACTCAGGAGCTGGGGCTTTTCAGAGTTAATCGTAGAAGTGGTGAGCTGTCTGAAATCAAAACAACAGACAAAGAATTTCTGATTTCATCTAAAATCTATGGTGCAAAAAAACTTCCGGGAAACTTATTTGCATTAAATACCCAATACAACGGCGTAGTTGTAATTGATAACAACGGTGTGGTATTGCGAGTCATTAACGAGGAGGTCGGCTTAATGAATAACTATGTGATTGATCAGTTTTATGATAAGGCCGGAAACTTGTGGTTGGCATTGGAAAAAGGAATTGCAAAAATTGAATGGAATTCTTCTCTTCAGATTTTTGATGAAAAATCAGGTTTTGATGGTACCATTCGCTGTTCAGGATTAAATAAAAATGAAACCTACCTAGGAACATCAACAGGTCTTTTTGTTAAAGATAATAAGGATGCAAAATTTAAAAGAGTTGATGGAGTAGGTCCTGTATGGAAAATTTCTGTAAGTAATAATATGCTATTTGCTTCGTCTGAGAATGGATTGTTTTCAATAAAAGAAAGAAAGGCATCCAAATTATTTGATGGAAATTCCAGGACGTTTTTTTATTCTAAAGTTTTTAATAAATATATTTTGGGTACAAATCAGGGTGTTTATTCTTTAGATGAAAATTTTAAAAATCAGACTGTAATATCTGCTGATCTTGGAGAAATATATCAAATTGCAGAAGGTAAGACTGAATCAGATTCAAGGCCTTTCATTTGGGCTACTTCAACACAGGGCAATACTGTTGCAATTAATCTTGATTCAAATAAAATTAATCTAAAGTATTTTACCAAAGATAATGGACTTCCTCATGAGTGGATTTATCCTTTTGAGCTCAATGGAAAAATTTTATTTGGGTCAAACTACGGCTTGCTGGAACTTAAAGGAAAAACATTTGATGAAAATGTGATTTTCGATATTGCCTCCTTATCAGGAAAAAAAATTGAATCAAGTTTTTCATATCTGGAAAAAATCAATGATCTGGATTATTACTATGTTTCGGAAAATGCCTTGCATCATTATCAAGCCAAGACAGGATTAAATAAAAAGCTTCAAATGATTCCTATTTCTTTTGGTAGAATTAATGATGCTCATTACAACAATAATAAACTATTGGTTTCATGCAGCGAGGGTGCAGTTGCCTATGAAGAAAAAAATGACCTCATTGTGCCTCCGGTTGTTGTTAGAAAAATTTTGCTCAATGGTGATTCTGTATTTATCGATGGTGGAAAAACCTCTAGTTTTAACATTGATCAGGCAATTGAATATGAATATAATAATATTCAGTTCTTTTTTAGTGCCGGTGATTTTTCCAACGAAGAGTATAATCAATACTTTATTAAACTCGAAGGTTCAGACACATTAATCTCCGATTGGAAAAATGGCAATTCAATTTCATTTAACAATTTAAGAGAGGGTACATATAAATTAAAAATAAAATATAAAAATGCATATGGTCGAGAAAGTGATGAGCTTCAGTTGCAATTTACAATTCTTCCACCATGGTACAGATCATATGCTGCTTATTTCGGATATGTTTTAATTTTTATAATAGCTTTAATCTCATCCGCAAAAATTGCATCTTTCAGGTTGAGAAAACAGAAAAAAGTATTAGAAGAGATTGTTGCTAAAAGAACAGCTGAAATAGCGGGTAAAAATGATGAGTTGGCAGCAAGAAATCTTGAAATTTTACATCAAAAGCAAGAAATTACCGATAGTATCAACTATGCAAAAAGAATTCAAACCGCCATACTTCCATCAACTGAAGAAATTAATAAAATAATGCAAGGTGTATTTGTTCTTTTTCTTCCAAAGGATATTGTGAGCGGAGATTTTTATTGGTTTCATAAAATAAACGAAAATGAGTTTTTAATAGCTTGTGCAGATTGTACAGGACATGGTGTGCCCGGTGGTTTTATGAGTATGATCTGTGCAGAAAAATTAAATGAGGCTGCAACTCAATTTTTAGATCCATCAGAAATACTTTCAATGGTAAACAAATCAATAAAAAAGTCTTTGCGACAAGATGGAAATGTTGGCTCAACTAAAGACGGAATGGAGATTGCTTTACTAAAGGTTTCCGTCTCAAATAAAATGGTTGTATACTCAGGAGCAAATAGGTTTCTATGGTTAATTCGTTCCAACGAAAACAGCATAACCGAATTTAAACCTACTAAGGCAGGAATTGCAGGAACAACACCTGATGAACAGAAATTTGAAGAACACACTATTCAGTTAATTGATGGAGATTCAGTATACATTTCAAGCGATGGTTTTGGGGATCAGTTTGGAGGAGAAAAACAAAAAAAACTGACTACAAAAAGATTTAAGGAAATCTTATTGGAAAATAAGAATTTGAAAGCTGAGACGGAACATGATTTTTTAAAGCAATATATTACGAATTGGAGAGGGGATCTTGAACAAATTGATGATATTTTGGTCATAGGCTTAAAATTTTGATTTCAATGAACGTTTTAATTTCTGAAATAATAGAATGTATTGAGAAATTTGCTCCCGTTCAATTACAGGAGAATTATGATAACGCAGGATTAGTTGTTGGTGCTCCTAATAAAATATTAACAGGCGTTTTGCTTTGTGTTGACTCTACTGAAGAAATAATTGATGAGGCAATTAATAAAAACTGCAATCTCGTAATTGCGCATCACCCTATTATATTTAACGGGATTAAAAAGTTGAACGGTAAAAATTATATTGAAAGAACAATAATCAAGGCGATTAAGAATGATATTTCAATTTATGTTGCTCACACGAATTTGGATAATTTGGCAGATGGAGTAAACAAAAAAATTGCAGATAAGTTGGGCCTAAATAATATTAATATACTCAGGCCAAAATTAAATCAATTGAGAAAACTGGTAACATTTTGTCCTGCTGAACATGCAGAAAAATTAAGGGAAAAAATTTTTGAAGCAGGTGCAGGCCACATCGGAAATTACGATTCCTGTAGCTTTAACGTTAACGGAGAGGGCACATTTAGAGGTAACGAAAAAACTAAGCCCTTTGTAGGTAAAAAAGAAGAGTTGAATAAGGAAAATGAAATCAGAATTGAAACTATTTTTCCTTTCACTAAACAAAAAACTGTGCTAAATGCATTAATTTCTAATCATCCATACGAAGAGGTAGCATACGATGTATATCCCTTGGATAATGAGTATGCTAAAATTGGTTCAGGCGCTATAGGAGACTTAGATGTCCCTATGTCCGAAGTCGAATTTCTTGGCTTTCTTAAAAAAGCTATGAATACGCCAATTATAAGGCATACAAAATTTTTGCACAAGCCCATACATAAGATTTCGATTTGTGGAGGTTCCGGCAGTTTTTTGTTGCAAGATGCCATTTCAAAAGGGGCAGATGTTTTTATTACGGCAGATTTTAAATACCATGATTTTTTTGATGCTGACAATAAAATAATCATAGCTGATATAGGGCATTATGAGAGTGAGCAATTTACCGTTGAGATATTCGAAGAATTAATTGAAAATAACTTCTCAGATATTCCGGTTTTTATTGCACAAACAGAAACCAATCCGGTTTTATATTTTTAGATACAGTTTTAAAAGATGCAGTCAAATTTTAACTAATTTATATTCAGGCTGTTGTGATTTTTAATTCTTTTTCATTGGAGTTTTATAAAAAAACTAAATAATACATTTTTTATTCGTTTTGAATTAAAATATTAATATA
>JBKCIQ010000057.1:0-15435 GCA_046302135.1 Bacteroidota bacterium
AAGGAAGAAACAACTTAATACTTCCATGAATGAATTACTGGACTCTATGAACGATAAATCAGCAAAAGAATTCGAATTCGAAATTTCCTGCAACCTTAAACTAAAACCAGTTAAAAAACAATCTAAAAAAATGGGGTTAAAAAAGAAATAAACTCCACTATTTTTAAATACTTAACTAAAATTGTTTTTTACAATACAATAGAATTATTCATTGTTAAATAAGCATTAAAAAAATTACTCCATTAAAAATTTTCTTTTGCTTAAATTAGGCGAGTTAATTTTAAAGCAATGGAAAATACAGCTTACCAACCCAAGCATAAAATCAGAATTGTAACCGCCGCCGCCCTTTTCGACGGTCATGATGCAGCAATTAACATCATGAGGCGAATTATGCAAAGTTCAGGTGCGGAAGTGATACATCTTGGACATGATCGCTCCGTACAGGAAGTGGTAAATTGTGCTGTGCAGGAGGATGCTAACGCAATAGCAATTACTTCCTACCAAGGAGGTCACGTTGAGTATTTTAAGTACATGTACGATTTATTGAAGGAAAAAAATTGTGCTCACATTAAAATTTTTGGTGGTGGAGGCGGAGTTATTTTACCGACTGAAATTGAAGAGCTTCATAACTACGGTATAACAAGAATTTATTCTCCTGATGACGGACGTTCTATGGGCTTACAGGGAATGATAAATGACGTTCTGAGGAAAAGTGACTATCCAACCGGGGCTCAGTTAAACGGAGAGGTTGCTCATATCATTGACCGTGATCATCGTTCACTAGGAAGATTAATTTCCGCAGCAGAAAATTTCAATGATGAATCTGCGGCGATGTTGCAAAAAGTGAATGAATTGGCAAAAAACTCCAAAACTCCGGTGCTCGGTATAACCGGTACAGGTGGAGCAGGTAAATCTTCTCTAGTGGATGAACTTGTTCGCAGATTTTTAATAGATTTCTCAGATAAGCAAATCGGTATCATTTCAGTTGATCCATCTAAACGTAAAACCGGTGGAGCTCTTTTAGGCGATAGAATACGAATGAACTCGATTAGAAATGATAGAGTTTACATGCGTTCTATGGCTACCAGACAAAGTAATCTCGCGTTGAGTAAGCACGTGAAAGATGCAGTCAATATTCTAAAAGCCGCAAATTTTGACTTGGTAATTCTTGAAACAGCCGGAATCGGACAAAGTGATACAGAAATTACGGAACATGCTGATATGAGCTTGTATGTAATGACTCCTGAATATGGAGCCGCTACACAACTTGAAAAAATTGACATGCTTGAATTTGCTGATGTTATCGCACTCAACAAATTTGATAAACGTGGTGCATTGGACGCAATACGCGATGTTAAAAAGCAATACAAAAGAAACAGACAATTATTTGATTTGGATGATGAAAAGGTTCCGGTTTTTGGAACTATTGCCTCGCAGTTTAACGATCCTGGAATGACTCAACTCTACAGGGCCATCATTGACAGTATGAATGATAAACTGAAAACCAAATTCAATTCCGGTTTCAGTATTACAGGTGAGGTTTCTGAAAAAATTTACATCATCCCTCCTTCAAGAACAAGATATTTAAGTGAGATTTCAGAAAACAACAGAAATTATGACAAATGGGTTGCGGATCAAGCTGAAATTGCTGATAAACTCTATGGCATACAAAAAACTATTGAAACAATTAGAAACAGCAAAGCCGCAGATAAAGACAGATTGATAAAATCACTACAAGAAACATATCAGCAAGTTGAATTAGATCTCGATCCCCACAATAAAAAAATTCTAGAAAACTGGGAACAAAAAAAGAAATTGTTTAGTGATGAGTTTTATGTTTTTAAAGTGCGTGATAAGGAAATAAAAATCAAAACTCACTATGAATCTTTATCACATTCTCAGATTCCAAAAATTGCATCTCCTAAATTCAGAGGATGGGGTGATATTTTGAAATGGGTTTTAAGTGAGAATTTTCCCGGTGAATTTCCTTATGCCGCGGGTATTTACCCGTTCAAAAGAGAAGGCGAAGATCCTACCCGTATGTTTGCAGGTGAAGGTGGTCCTGAAAGAACAAACAAACGATTTCACTATGTATCACTGGGTATGCCCGCCAAACGTTTATCTACAGCATTTGACTCGGTAACACTGTATGGTCAGGACCCAGATTATAGGCCTGATATTTACGGGAAGATCGGAAACTCTGGTGTAAGCATTTGTTGTTTAGATGATGCCAAAAAATTATACAGTGGTTTTAATCTCGCAGACCCTAAAACTTCGGTTTCAATGACAATAAATGGTCCTGCTGCAATTATTTGTGCGTTCTTTATGAATGCCGCAATAGATCAACAATGTGAAATTTACATCCGAAACAACAAAATAGAAAAAGAAGTTGATCAAAAGATAAGTGAGATTTATAAATCACGCGGTGTTGAAAGACCAAAATACAACGGATCGTTACCCGAAGGAAATGACGGACTTGGATTAATGCTGCTTGGCGTTACTGGTGATATGGTGCTACCAAAAGATGTTTATGAAAAGATTAAAGCGTACACCTTATCGCAAGTACGCGGAACCGTTCAAGCAGATATTTTAAAAGAAGATCAGGCACAAAATACTTGCATTTTCTCAACCGAATTTTCTTTAAAGGTGATGGGAGATGTGCAACAATATTTCATCGATCATCAAATCAGAAATTTTTATTCGGTATCAATTTCCGGATATCACATTGCAGAAGCAGGTGCAAATCCTATTTCTCAACTTGCGTTTACGATAGCAAATGGATTCACATTTGTTGAGTACTACCTAAGCCGTGGAATGCACATCGATGACTTCGCTCCTAACCTATCCTTCTTTTTCTCTAACGGAATAGATCCTGAATATTCTGTTATCGGTCGCGTTGCAAGAAGAATCTGGTCTAAGGCGATGAAGTTGAAATATAAGGGTAACGAAAGAAGTCAGATGATGAAATATCATATTCAAACTTCCGGGCGTTCGTTACACGCTCAGGAAATTGATTTCAACGACATCAGGACTACACTTCAGGCATTGTATGCAATTTATGACAATTGCAATTCACTTCATACCAATGCATACGACGAAGCAATCACTACTCCTACTGAAGAATCAGTTAGAAGAGCAATGGCGATTCAGCTTATCATAAACAGAGAACTTGGATTGGCTAAAAATGAAAATCCTCTACAGGGTTCATTTATCATTGAAGAATTAACAGATTTAGTGGAAGAAGCAGTACTCACTGAATTTGACAGGATTTCTGAGAGAGGTGGTGTGCTTGGCGCAATGGAAACCATGTATCAGAGGGGAAAAATTCAAGAGGAAAGCTTATATTATGAAACACTAAAGCATACCGGTGAATATCCGATTATCGGAGTTAATACCTTCCTTTCTTCAAAAGGTTCTCCGACAATTATTCCGCAGGAGGTAATAAGATCTACCACAGAAGAAAAAGAAAATCAAATAACCACCATACAGAATCTTTGGAAGGCTAATGAAAAAAGCGGAGCAGAAATACTTGGAAATCTTCAGGAAGTTGCTGTTAAAAATGGAAACATTTTCGAATCTTTAATGGAAGCGGTAAAGTATTGTTCACTCGGACAGATTACAAAAGCTTTATTTGAAGTTGGGGGCCAATACAGAAGAAATATGTAATATGATGCTTTTAACCTGAAAAATTTGATGCCGAATTATTTCAGATCATTTTTCAAATAAATCAATTTTAAGTCTTCTATTTTTAGCTCACTGTTATTTTCAGTAGTAAAAAATATTCTTATTCGTGAATCCGAGTAGGTATTCCACTCAGGAATAAAAGGAATTACTACTTCATTTGACTGATCCTCTGTTTGAACCCATGAATTCAAATTATAAGATTGAAACCATACTCCATCTGAAACATGACCACTTTCAATCTGAAAATAAATTTTACAATTAGACTTAACTTTAGAGAATAATTTAAATTTCACGAGAAAAAAATTTGAATCATTGATTGAAAAATTATGGGTGGGAATATAAATTTCAGGACAGATTTTCTTTTCATTTTTATTCAACCTAAATCCATTTTCGCACTTAAAAAAAGAAGTATCGTTGATATTTTTAAAGGAAAATTCCTTAAGTATTCTATTGTCATTTCCATTTTTATTTAAAATCAATTTACCAACACCATCCTTTTTACTATAACCAACTAAATTCGGATAATACATACGAAGCATTTCGGCAAGCTTATTATCATACGAATTATCTTTCCATTCATATTTTAAAGAACTTAATTCTGAATCTGATTCTTTATAAAATCTAGTTAAATTCTTTAATTCATCCGAATCATCAAATTGAAAACGCGAAAAATAATTTTTGATACCAGCAGAATTTTCAATGCCATTATTTATTGTAATACTGGAAGATGGTAGATCTGCTTCAGAATCTGAACTAAATTTCCTGATTCCAAAAAGTAATAAATTTGTAATGAAAAAAAATAAAATTATAACCCCTAAATATTTATAGATACTAGAACCTGAGCTATACAGCATTAAAAACAGCAATAAAAAGAAAACAGAAATTGACATAAAATAAGCAGACATGAATAAAACATCTTCAAACAATAATTCAATTTTATTAATACCAGAATTTAATGTTATGGAGGTTAAATAATTTGCGTTCAACAGAGGATTAACAGACATACCATTAACCATAATTTTCCAGCCCGGGAACCAGGCTTGTTGTAAATTAAATATAACAGGACTTTTATTTTCAACATTTAACTTAAAATGATTGGGCCTAAATTTTATCCATTTTATTTTATCGTACTGATTGCATTGAAATTTAGTTTTATTTAGAGAATTCAAATTAATAAATGAGCATGCTCTTTTAAATTCCCTTAATTTCCAATTTCTTTTATCAATAATTGTATCTGACAGATAAGCCAATGGCTTGTTGAATAAAAAATCTTTAATTCCGGTAAGACTGTCGTTGAGATAAACATACCCATCTAACTGAAATGATGAAAAAGGATCATTCATTGGTTTTTTCAAAAGATTTCCGGAGTTGGCATAAAGAAGATGAAACTTATCCGTCCTTTCTGTATAATCCTTTATGGAGGTATTGGTAGGAAGTGGGAATTTCTTAGGAAGTGTTTTCTCTTTTCTCGAAATATATGCAGGAGACTGATCACCGGCAACATTTAAGTAAACATTAAACTGTATACCGAAAAACAGAAAAAGAAAAGTAGAAAAAGTTAAAAAGTTAATTGATAACCCATTTCTTTTAATCAGATGAAAAACTAGAATTAGAATTAATAAAAAACCGTAAACAAGTATTTGTAGTAGAATCAGATTTACCCCCGGGGTTCGATTAAAAAATCTAAATAAGGATTCATGAATACCTGTAAAATCATGATCGTTAAACTTAGTAAAATAAACAATCTTAATCAATAAACATGAATAGATTAAAATCAAAGCGCCAATTGAGTAGAAGAAAAATTTATTATTAATGCTGTTTGATTTCAAATAAATTGAGAGATGAACAAGAATTAAAAAAACCGCAACAACACGAAATAAACCAGCCAACCTGAAAAGGTTCATTAATGGGACATAATCATAAAACCATTTTCTAACAGGTAAAAATTCTCCAAAGGATGCAAGAAGATAAAGTATTGCAAAAACGATTAGAATAATTTGTAAAATATTTTTTTTTGAAAAAAAAGAAGCTGTAAGAAAGATGAGCGGAATAATTCCAATGAAAACATTACTCATTGTAATATCTGTTGAAATGAAATCCTGCATCTTAACTGAAACAACGGGTAACAAAAGTGAAATTAATGACTGCGGAGTGAAGGGGCATAAATTGGCATCAATTAGCGTAACTCCATGATCTAACCTTGTTACTAATCCTGATGTACGATATAGGACAACGAAAACCGGCATTAAAAGAATTAGCATAAGTATGACCAGCGCAGAGGATCTGATTAAAACAATTTTTACTTTTTTTCTGTCGGACCTCCACGTTAACCAAAAACGATATGCAAAAACAATAATAAAAAAATAGAAAAGCATAAAATACAGGGCCTGATATCCACTCGTAAAAAATAAAAATGAGAAAACACCGAAACCAATAACATGCCTCCACTTCCAAGTATCAGTAAACGCAAAGAACTGCCATACCACAAAAGGCATCCAAGCAATACCAATTACAGTAACAAATTGCTGCATATGAGAAATAGTACAACCTGAAAGCATCCATATCAATGCAACAAAAAAAGAAATTTTATTATCCTGCGTTAAATAATTCGCGAGTTTGTACATTCCCAAACCTGCCATCCATACATAAAAAATAATCAACAAATAAATAACAGCGTATGAATAGCCAATCAAATTTCCAATTAACCAAACTTCAGGATTCCAATTGGTGTATTGCAGGTCAGCATAAAAGGGATAACCATACTGCTCATAAGGATTCCAAAGCGGAAAAATTCCGTTCTGAAAACATTCACCGGCAAAATACCTCCATGGATACATCCCATCCTGAATATCAAACCTCAAAACATTGCTGAAAGTACTGAACTGCCAGAATGAAATTAAAGCGGCCAATAATAAAAGCAGCGGGTACGGAATTTCAATTTGAAACTTGAAAATTTTGAATTTCATTCAACCCCAAAGTTAAATTCTTTAAGAATGAAAACTATTAAAAAAGAGTCTATCAAATAAATTAATTTGTTTTTTCCCAAATAAATTCAAAATTGGAAATAAAAAACATAGTTTTGCAATTGATCTGAACCATAAAACAAATGAAAAATACAACCATAATCTTATTTGTTGCAGTATATATTACATCCGCAACATTTTCATTCGCTCAAAAAAAGCAAAACGAAAAAAAAGAAAATGCTAAAGAAGAAGTTAAAAAACATGCTTTCGAAAGTGAATCTACATTTTCATCCTTTCAATGGAGACCACTCGGACCTGCAGTTACCAGTGGTAGAATAATTGACATTGCTGTTAATTCTAAAAACAAATCTGAATATTACATTGCCGCGGCCTGCGGAGGAGTGTGGAAAACAACCAATAACGGCATAACCTTTAATCCAATATTCGATAATGAGGTTTCCTATTCTATCGGCTGTCTAACCATAGATCCTGAAAACAGCAATGTAATTTGGGTAGGAACAGGTGAAAATAATAATCAGCGAAGTGTTGCTTACGGAGATGGTGTTTACAAATCAGAAGACGGAGGTAAATCATGGAAAAAATCCGGATTAGACAAATCAGAACACATTGGTAAAATTGCAATCGATCCAAACAATACAGATGTTGTTTTTGTTGCAGCTTACGGTCCGCTATGGTCGCCCGGAGGTGAAAGAGGAATTTATAAAACAACTGATGGCGGGAAGACTTGGAAACAAGTTTTAAACGTTTCTGAGAACACCGGATTTAATGACGTGATCATTGATCCTAAACACAGTAACATCATTTATGCGGCCGCCCATCAGAGAAGAAGACACGAGTGGACGTACATAAGTGGCGGACCCGAGTCAGCTATTTACAAAAGTATTGACGGAGGAACTACCTGGAATAAATTAAGTAACGGATTGCCAACCGGAGATGTTGGACGCATTGGTCTTGCCATGGCGCCATCCAACTCTGATATGATCTATGCAATAATTGAAGGAAACGAAGATTCCAAAGGAGTTTACAGAAGTACAGATCGTGGGGCAAGCTGGGAAAAAAGATCGGGCTGGGCTACTGCAGGAAATTACTACCAGGAAATTGCAGTTAATCCAAAAAACTCAGATATAGTTTATTCACTTGATACCTGGGCACAGATTTCAAAGGATGGAGGAAAAAGTTTCAGCGGACTTGGAGAAAAAAATAAACACGTAGATAATCATGCAATTTATATTGATCCGGACAATACGTCACACATGCTTATGGGTTGCGATGGTGGCTTGTATGAAACATATGACGCCGCTGCAACATGGCAATACAAAGCCAATCTTCCACTCACACAATTTTACAGAGTTTGGGTAGATAACAGCAGTCCATTTTATTTTGTATACGGCGGAACCCAAGACAACAACACGTTAGGCGGTCCATCGCGTACGGTTAGCGCCACAGGCATTACTAACGCAGACTGGTATGTGACAACGGGAGGTGATGGATTTAAAACAGTTGTTGATCCTACAGACCCTAATATTGTTTATTCAGAATCTCAATACGGCGGGTTGGTTAGATTTGATAAAAGAAGCGGTGAGACTGTTGATATCAGACCAGTAGAAAAAGCACAGGAATCTGCTAACCGATTTAACTGGGATGCACCGTTGCTAATTAGCAATTTTTCCAACAAAAGATTATACTTTGCTTCTCAGCGCGTTTATCGTTCAGATGATTACGGTAATACATGGAAAACCATTAGTGGAGATTTGAGCAGAGGAATTGATAGAAATAAATTACCGGTTATGGGAAAAGTTTGGAGTATGGACGCGGTTGCAAAAAATCAAAGTACTTCTATTTATGGGAATTTAGTTTCTTTGGCTGAATCACCTAAAAATGAGAATTTATTGTTTGCAGGATCAGATGATGGTTTAATTCATGTGACCACAGATGGTTCAAACTGGACTAAATCTGAAAAATTTCCGGGAGTGCCCGAGAAAACTCTAGTTCAATACATCACACCATCTCAGCATGATGAAAATATTGTATATGCCGCATTCAACAATTTGCGAATGGGAGATTTTAAACCATATCTATTAATGAGCAACGATAAAGGAAAAACTTGGACGAGTATCAGCGGAAATTTACCGGAAAGAGGAAGTGTTTATTGTATTGCAGAGGATCATGTAAATAAAAATTTACTTTTCTGCGGAACTGAATTCGGAATTTACATGACTTTAGATGGAGGTAAAAACTGGATGAAATTTACTAACGGGATGCCTATAAATAGCGTTCGTGATATTGCAATTCAAAAGAGAGAAAATGATTTGGTAGTTGCAACTTTTGGAAGAGGATTTTATGTGATGGATGATTACTCACCGCTACAAAAAATGAAAAAAGAAGATTTAGATGTTACTGCTAAAATTTTTCCGGTTAAAGATGGAATTGTATTTAATCCCTCCTACCCATATGGCCACAAAGGCAAATCATTTCAGGGAGCATCATTTTTTCAGACAGATAACCCTTCAATCGGCGCAAACTTCACGGTCTATTTGAAAGATGATTACAAAACAATCAAAGAAAAAAGAAAGGAAAGTGAAAAAGAAAAAATAAAAAACAACCAACCGGTATTTTATCCTTCACCTGATTCGATCAGAATGGAAGATCGTGAAGAGTCTGCTTATGTTTTGCTTTCTATAACTGATGATGGCGGGAATGTAGTTAGACAGTTGAGAATGGGAGCAAAAAAAGGAATGAATAGGATTACATGGGATGGCCGACATGAAGTAACTTCTGCAGTAAATTTTTACACACCTAATCCTGATAACCCCTATGAAGGATCAGACATTGGTCCGCACGCAATTCCCTGTAAATACAAAGCACAATTAATACTGATGCAAAACGGAATTACTCAGAACATTGGAGAGTCAGTTGAATTCAATTTAAAAACACTCAACAACCTAACCTTCCCCGTTAGCAATAAAAAAGAAGCAGATGAATTCAATAAAATGGTTGCAGAGTTCAGACGTGTGGTGCAGGCCTGTGATAACTACCGCGGAGAGTTAACAAATAAAATTAAATACATCAAGAAAGCCATAGAAATGAAAGGCGGAGAATCTTTGAAATTGCTGACTGATGTGAAAAAAACTGAATTAGCACTTACAGAATTGGAAGAGCAATTCAACGGGGATAAGAGTATGGCCAGAAGAGAATTTGAAACTAAACCGGGACTTAACGGACTGATAGATGGAATCGTTTACGGCATGTGGAGTACTTTACAACCGGCAACCAATACATGGAGAGAAACCTACGATCAGGCCGGAGCAATGTTCAGACCTATGTACAATAACCTGAGATCAATAAAATCAAAAATTGAATCATATGAAAAACAACTGGAAATACTTAAAGCACCTTATACACCTGGAAGGGATTTGCCGGAGTGGAATACGAAATAATTAATCGCCTATACATCGTTATAATGGTGATGATCTGTGGCTTCTGTCAATGACTAAAAAACGATAGGGTATTTTATATATTAGGAACATACAAAATCGGTTACGTTCGACAAGCTCAGTCACCGAAGAAAAAAATCGACAAGCTCAGTCACTGAAGAAAAAAATCGACAAGCTCAGTCACCGAAGAAAAAATCGACAAGCTCAGTCACCTATTAAAAATAAAGTTATTTAAAAAATCAATTTTCTTACCCAAAAACTTAAAAATTCACCTAATAGAAAACAGTATCAACCCCTTTAGCATTAATCTAAACTAAAAGGCATCTTTCATCAACCAAAAAATCCCTTTTACATCAGTTCTCCAAAAAGGAATCAGATAAATAAGTATTAGTTCCTCAATTTGAGACAGAACTGTAAAGAAAATAGTGAGGTAAAAAAAACATTCAAATGGACCTATGAAAAACAAAACCATAAAAAAAATTCCCAGAAAAACAGCAGAAAATTTAGATAACCAGGTATGAAAACTAGCAGGTTTTCCGTATTTGAAAAAACCATATGCTATAACGGATAAAAAGAGGAAAATTGAAATGGATAGGTATATAAAATTTTCAATGAAAAATTTTTGCTCAAAGAAATAAACGCCTGCAATCATTAAAATCACATTCAACAGATCCCCTATTGAATCTAGCATAGCCCCTTTTGCGCTCTGACATTTCAACTTTCTTGCAATAATTCCATCTAAAAGATCTGAAATTAAATTCAATGAAATCAATATTGAATAGGTTAATCTCAACTGATAATAAATAAGTATTAGTACAATAGGAAAAGAAAATATCCTAAACAGGGAAACCCAGTCAGCGGGACTAAGGCTTAAATAAAATTTTCGAGACAATAATTAATCAATGAAAAATTTATTCCCAACCAAACACGGGGAAAAATTTCATTCTAAATTTTTGTATTTAAACTTTCAGTCATTAGAATTTTCTTCGCGAAAAGAGATATCATACTCCTCCAACTCCTTTAATAATGGCTGATAAATATCAGCTGTAACCGGAATCATTACTCCCCTACCTTGCACTTTGTTTTGTAAAATCATGGAAGAAACCATTGCAAGCGGGAGACCAACTGTTTTTGCCATTGCAGTATAAGTCTGGTCCTGCCCAATCACCACCAATGACGA
Source organism: Bacteroidota bacterium (assembly GCA_046302135.1). Taxonomy (GTDB): domain Bacteria; phylum Bacteroidota; class Bacteroidia; order B-17B0; family Aurantibacillaceae; genus AM-1111. Next base: position 11,283 of record JBKCIQ010000057.1, read on the forward strand.
ATGAGTTTTATGAAGTACAATAGGATTATCCTTTTTTCTCCACTTAAAAATGTGTTGCATAACAATCATGTCCTTGTCACCGGGCTTCAAAAACCATTTCTTCTCCAATAGTTCCTGAAGAACCTGAGCAGGACTTTTTCCTGAAACAATAATTTTATTTCTTTCATCAAAAATACCTAACCACTCCAGTTTCTCAATTGTTTCATGATCGTCGATAATTCCGGAGAACTCTATCAATTCTTTTTTAACTTCTTTCATTCCGGGCAAAAACGCCTTTAGTAATTCAGGCCAGGAAATCTCTCCCCATTCGGGTAATTTCCAACTGTCATCTGTAAGTCCTAAGTGAACAAATACATTCCACGCATTACAATATCCTTGCATTCTCAGAGTTCCCCTCAAAAGTGTTTTGATACCATTCAACTGGTAGGGTTCCTGATAAGAAATTGAATCGCGGTTGGCATATCCGTCAAAAGTTCCTAGTCCTTTTACCTCTATGTGCTCAATCTGTTTGAAAATTCGGTTGTAAGGAATGAATTTTAATTCGCCATTTTGTAAATACTGTGCTGTTCCTTGTCCGGCAAGAATTACATTTCTCGGATTCCATGAAAATTTATATCCCCAAGGATTATCATTACTTTCAGGCGCAACCAAACCACCACAATAGGATTTGAAAACTTCAATTTCTCCGCCTTCAGAATGTATTCCATCAATGATTTTCATTGCAGAAGCATGATCAATTCCGGGATCTAATCCTACCTCATTAAATAAAATTAAACCTTTTGCTTTTGCTTCACTATCCAATTCTTTCATTTCCTTACTCACATAACTTGCAGTGGTCATGTGTTTGCCGAAACGCACGCAATCTTTCGCTACCTGACCATGAAGCGTTGCAGGCAACATAGAAATAACCAAATCTGATTCAGAAATATATTTTTCTCTTTCAGAATGATTAAAAACATCAAATGAAACAGCAACCCCGTTAGGATGACCGGAAATTCTGGATTGAGCAGTATTAATATCTACATCACCCACTATAACTTTCCAATTATTTGTTTCAGATTTATCGAGTAAATATTTTATGAGATAGGCAGTTGATTTACCTGCGCCAATTACAAATATCCTTTTCATGAGGTCTTAGATTCAACAAAAATAAGTTAAATTTGATTGTGAATTCTTATAAACAAAAATCATTTAGATGAATTTGTACAGTTACCGAAAAATGATTTTGATAGTTGTTGTTTGGAATTTTTTTCAATTCAGACTAACAGCACAAAAAAACATTGAATTGCATGTGATCAGTGCTGACGGGATTCCATTTCTTCTTGAATTAGATGGTAAAAAAATAAATTCTTCACCGGAAGCAAGTGTAAATGTCAATCAATTGGACAGTAAGGAATTTGAAGCACTCATCAGTTTTCCCGAAACTTCAACATCCTTCAAAGGAAAAATCTATACTATTTGGGAGGGTGCACCCACCAATAATCGTGAGTTCACTTACACTATTGAAAAATCGGGGAACGGAAGCAAGAGAATTCGTTTTTTAAATTCATCGCCGTTGAATATAAAAAAAGACAGTATAAAAACGGAAAACAAAACCTCTAAAGACACTTTAATTTCTATCTCAGAAAACGAATTCAACAATAGACTTTACACTATCAACTTACTGTCATTTGAAGAATCGAGGGAGCATAAGGCAGAAGATTTATTCACAAGAGTCAATCTAAACATCAATCAAATTACTGAAGTTTGCAATGCATTTGACTACGATCAGAGTAAATTAAAATTCATCAAATTTGTGTATTCTTCATCCGGAGACAAAAAAGATTTCAATAAATTATTATCAGTTTTTCAGTATAAAAACACAAAAGTAGAGTTTTCAAAATGGTTGGAAGTCCTCAATATTAAATAACTTCTTTAAGCACCACTTTTATTGCAGGATAAGTATTACTGAGAACACTTTTTAAATCTTTTTTGTTAACCCATTCCGTTTTTTCAATTCCTTCCTCATGTTGCGGGATTAACCTACCTATGAAATCAGACTGCATAAGGTACCAATACGTTTTCTTCAAAACCCATTGCCCGTTAATCTCATACATGTGATAAGACTCGTTGAGTTGACGAATAATTTTTATTCCTTTAATTCCGCACTCTTCTTCGCATTCCCTGATGGCAGCATTTCTCTTTTTTTCTTTAAATTCTATCTTCCCTTTAGGAAGATCCCATTTGTTCAACCTGTAAATAAATAAAATCTGTCCTTTAGGGTTCATGATTAACCCACCGGCGGCCTCAACAATTGGAAAAGATGAACAAAACATTTTAAAAACTTTATTAAGATCACCATCTAAAAACAGATGTGAATAGGTTTTTGAACGGATAAAAAAATCAAAAATCAAACCCGGCTGATTGCGGTTTTCAACACTTACCTTAAGAACATTTTTATGTGTTGAATTGACTTTTAATGATTTAGAGGAAAAATGTATTTCCTTGTTACCGATAAAAATAATATTGTTCATAATTCAAGTTTTCTGGTTGATCAAATACTTTTATTTTTAGGGCATGATTCATAATGAAATTGCCGCAGCCAAGATAGCTGAATATTTACTTCAAATTAAAGCAATTAAATTACAACCCGGCAAACCTTTTACATGGGCATCAGGATGGAAGTCACCAATTTATTGCGACAACAGAATTACATTATCCTACCCAAAAATCAGGACCTTTATAAGACAGCAATTTGCGGCCTCATTAACAGAAAAGTATGGTAAACCGGATGTGATTGCAGGAGTAGCCACAGGCGGAATTGCGATAGGCGCACTCGTTGCTCAGGAGTTAAACCTTCCATTTGTTTATGTGCGCGCAGAAGCCAAAAAACATGGACTTACCAATATGATAGAGGGAGAAATTTCTGAAGGACAATCAGTAGTAGTTATTGAGGACCTAATTTCAACCGGGGGTAGCAGCCTTAAAGCTGTTGAGGCATTAAAAGCCAAAGGTTGCAATGTTAAAGGATTGGTCGCAATTTTCAGTTATGGATTTGATGTTGCAAAAAATGCTTTCAAAGAATCTAAATGTGATTATTTTACTTTATGTGGCTATGATGTGCTGATCAAAAAGGCACTGGATGAAAATTACATCAACGAAAAAGATCTTGAAGCCCTGAAAAGTTGGAGTAAGAGCCCACAGACCTGGAGTAATCAGTGAGTGAATAAAACACATTTTAACATTTTTGGTATTTAGCATTCAGGTACATTTGATAAGAAATAAAAAAAACTATGTCTTTCAAAATAGAAAGTAAACCGAGGGTAATTACCAAAAAACCAGAAAGATTATCTGAATTCCTAAGCAATTTTCATCATTTTAAAGATCTCTTACCAGAAGATAAGATTGAGAACTGGACGTGTACAGAAACATCTTGCTCGTTTACGTATTCGGGTGTTGCAGAAATGTCCGTCTTGTTAAGAAAAACCGACGAGCCGGGAATCATACATTATCATTCCGCAACGGACTCAAAATTTCCATTTGATTTATATGTAAATATAATTCCTCAAGGAGAACATTCGCTTTGTAAGGCTTCAGTAGATGTTCATCTGAGTAAAGGCCTTAAACTTTTTCTTCAAAAACCTCTGGAAAACCTTGCCGACTCCATCATCGATAAATTAGAAGAAACCAACTTTTAATTTAGATATTAAAGTACGATTCTAAAAGCAGTTTATTTGCTAATTTCGTCTGCATAATTATACATGCTTATGAAAAAAATAGTTTTTTCTTTATTCATAATTTCATTTTTTTCCAAAACGTTTGCAGATGAAGGCATGTGGTTACCAATGCTCATCAAGTCGTTAAACGAAAAAGACATGAAAAAAAATGGACTTAAATTAACTGCTGAAGACATTTATAGTATAAACAAATCATCTTTAAAGGACGCTGTAGTTCATTTTGGTGGAGGATGTACTGCAGAAATCATATCTGATGCCGGATTATTACTTACCAATCACCATTGTGGTTACGGACAAATTGCAAATCACAGTACAGTAGAAAAAGATTATCTGACCAATGGTTTCTGGGCAATGAACAAAGATGAAGAACTTCCAAACCCCGGACTTACTGCGAGCATCATTCAATATATGGAAGACGTAACCGCTAAAGTTAAAGC
>JBKCIQ010000058.1:0-25987 GCA_046302135.1 Bacteroidota bacterium
GTAGTGTTGTTCCTTCAGTTCAGCTTGGATCTACGAAAAACGGTCTTGCTGGAGGTCAAATCTGGTCGGTTAATGGTAGTGGAAGTTTCAGCCCTTCTGACACTAGCTCCAACCCAATTTACAATATTGCTTCGAACGATAGTGACACGCTTGTATTTGTTGTTCAAACTACGTCAAACGGGTTGTGTTCTGCAGATGAAGATACAATTAAAGTAATAAGAAGTCAGGCCCCAGTAGTAAATTTCACCTCTACAAATAGGTGTTCAGAACAAATTGTAGTTTTCTCTGACGCCACGTCCGGGAATGCTACATCATGGTTGTGGGATTTTGGTTTGTCCGGAAATAATGACACCTCAAGCATTCAAAACCCAACATTCACTTATTCATCTCCGGGTGATTACAATGTTTCATTGATTGTATCGTCCGTTCCGGGTTGTGCCGATACTCTAATCCTTTCTGTTCATATCAATCCTATTCCATTAGCAAATTTTATATTTACATCGGCTTGTGCTTATGATTCTATAAGTTTTGTTGATAGTTCATTCATTTCATCAGGAAATATAATCAACTGGAACTGGAATTTCGGTGATACTACTACGGCCTCAGGTAATCAAATAAAACATTTGTATGATAGTTCAGGTACATATGTAGTAACGATCAACGTTACATCTGACTCCGGTTGTGTTTCTTCTATAGCTAAAAATGTTACAGTATTTGAAGTTCCTACAGCCTCCTTCACGTCCGTTGTCGATTGTGATTCTACTTCTGCATCTTTTACTAATAATTCATTAGGTGGTCCTATTACATTTGATTGGGACTTTGGTAATGGCACTACCCAGCAAATTGAGAATCCAAATGTAAATTATAACGATACTGGCTTATATCAAATTACTTTAATTATTACTAATCTCAACGGTTGTAAGGACACAGCCCTTGAAACAGTTCATATTAAATCTCCTGTAGTTGCAGAATATTCACCACCCGGCGGTAGTTTCAATCCCGGCGAGCAAATAACATTAACTAATTTATCATCCGGTGCAAATCAGTTTCAGTGGAGCAACTCTTCTATTAATCCTGTTAGTCCATCAGTAACATTCACTAGTCCGGGTCAAAATCAATTGAGCCTAATTGCAAGTAATGGAAATTGTGTTGATACTGTTACCTACGTATTTGAAATCGGAAGACCTGAGGTGCTCTTCCCGACAGGCTTTACTCCAAATGGTGACGGAAAGAATGATTTCTTTTGGGTTTTAGGAGGTCCATTTAGCGAGTATGAACTTCGTGTATATAATTCATGGGGTAATTTAGTTTTCATGTCCAATGATCAGCAAAATAAATGGGACGGAAGCAAGGGTGGTTCTAATCAACCTAATGGAACCTATGTGTTCGTATTCGTTGGTAAAACTTTGGATGGGAAGGAAATTAAAAAGCAAGGCGAAATTAATTTAATCCGATAAGAATGAAAAAGTATTATTTTATAACTACAATATTTATTGTTACTGTTATTGTAAATGCACAGGATTTTCATTTGTCGCAATACGATGCGTTTAATATGTATAACAATCCTGCGCTCACAGGTAATTATTTTGGTGAGAAATGGGCATATAGAATAAACAGTTCCTACAGAGAACAATGGCGTCAAATCACTAGTAAACCTTTTTCAACTTACGGAATCGGTTTTGATGCTCATTCGAATGGTAGAGGTGCACGCTTTGGATATGGAGGATATATTATAAATAATAAATCAGGAGTTGCCGGTATAAATTCTTTGAGTATGATGCTTTCAGGTTCGTATTACATTACCAAACCTGAAGAGTCGCCACATTGTATCAATGTCGGACTTCAACTTGGCGCAATGTATAAAAGTTTTAATCCAAATAATCTACTCTTTGAAACCCAATATGATTACAATACAGGAACATTAAATCCTGAAATATCAAGCGGTGAAAATTTCGTCAGAAATTCAATGTTAAAATTCGACGCTAACATGGGTGTTTATTACAAGTACAAAGAGAAGGACGACAAGCTCGCACCATTTATTGGGTTATCGGTTTTTCATTTGAATATGCCAAGACAGAATTTCACATCTGAAAGCAGTAGAACGCCTATGCGATTTAGTTTACAAGCGGGCACTGACTATAAATTGAATGATAAAATAAAATTAATCTCTAAAATACTTTATATGTATCAGGCAAAAGCAACAGAATTAAATATTGGTATTCTTGGTGATTATTTGTTGACTGATGGTACAGATAAAGAGCCCGATTATCATTTGGTGTTTGGATTGGGATATCGTTTGAAAGATGCATTCATTATACACGCCGGTGCCAAGCGCGATAATATTATCTTAAGGTTCAGTTACGACGCGACTACAAATTACCTTAGAAATTACAATAGTTCAAGAGGGGCCTTTGAAATGAGTCTTGTGTTTATTGGTTTTAAATCTAAGCAGAAGTTTAAAATAAAAAGTATGTTCTAAAGAATCATTTTTTATTGACGGAACTCTTAAAGTTTGCTTCGTAAATCTTTATCCAGTCTGAAACAGAAATTTTCGTCATTAATTCTTCAAGTAATTCCAATGGAATTTGGTCTTTTTCTTTAAAACGAATGCAACTTTTTCCCATGTCTAATTTTGATGATGAGTTTTTTTTCCATGCATCATGAAACCATTTAAGAAGCTTTTCATCCGCGTATAGTCCCATATGGTATAAGGCAATAAAGTTTTTTTGAGATGCCAGACTAATAAAAGGTAGGGGTAATTTTGGATTACAATGATATCCTTGCGGATAAATTGAATGAGGTACAACGTAACATAACGTTCCGTAATTAATTACTTCGGAAAATCCATGAGGTAAATTCTTTATCATTGTTTCTCTAATGAGATTGAATTTCTCTAAACGAACTTCAGGAATCTTATTAAGGTAATTTTCTACTTCTTCACTGGTCTTGTGTTTTTTATTTTTGGGCATTTGTTTAGCTGTTTTTAATTGGATATTTTTTTCCCCAATCGTAATCTTCATTTAATTCTGAAAGCGAAGTTACTGAAGTGAATAGGTTATTTGCAACCTCTTCATATAAATTATAATCTTCCAGTTGTTTCCTCCATCTTTCAGGTATAGAGTTTATACCATTAATTAAACCAACTATATTTCCGGTAATAGCACCCGTACTATCTGCATCACCACTGTGATTAATTGAAAGTTGAATCGCCTTTTTAAAATTATTTTCAAAGCTTAATGCACAAAATAAACTTATTGCCAGAGCTTCTTCGCCAACCCAGGCACCTCCTAACGATTCTGTTTTTTCAAATGATGGATTTCCTTTTTCATAAAGTTCAATCGCCGATTCAATGGCTAATCTCGTTTCCTCATGCTTTGGGTGTGATAACAAAATTTTTAGAGATTTATCAATTGAATCTTTTAGGGAAAATCCATTTATAATAAAAGCTAACAGAGACGATAGAAAACCGGCTGGTAAATATCCGCTTGGGTGACCATGGGTTAATGCGGCCAACTCTGCCCCCAATCTAAATGCAAACTCCGGATTACTATATTGAATAAGACCAACAGGCGCAATGCGCATTATTCCTCCGTTCCCTTTACTGTCGTTAATTGGGTTTTTAATATTTCCGGGAATTCCATTTCTAAGAGCAGACAAACATGTATTGCCTGGAGCTCTTCTTTTATATAGCGACTTTTGTTGAATTAGCCAACCATTCAAAATTCCCTGAGTGTCTTCTTGTTTGTTATGCCCGGATGATTGTGTATGAAACCATCTTTGATACGATTGGTAACATATTTCCAAATAATCAGCTCTCAGTTCAGTGGCTTTTCCTTTAGAAGTAGATCTTAATAAGCCATCAGCTGTAAATAAAAGCATTTGTGTATCATCTGTAATACGCCCGATTCCATCATCAAATTCAATATAGTCATTTACACCTTCTGTTCCATATTCCGTTATGATTTCTCGCAGTCTGTAAAATTCTATTGGAGCACCCAAGGCATCACCTACCGCGCCACCAATGATGCAACCCAAATATTTGTCTGCAGTCAAGTTCGACATTCAGGATTAGAGTATAAAAAATTAATAAGCCAACAAGTCTGAAATAGCATTGCTTACTTTTTCCGAATTAGGCAATAATGTTTGTTCAAGTATTGAATTCAGTGGAATCGCGGGTGTGTTGCCAGAGCCAATAATCTTCACTGGCGCATCTAAATATTCAAAACAATTTTGAGATACAATACTTGCAATACTTTGTGCAAATCCATTTCGAATAGGCTCTTCGGTTACAATAATTATTTTACCATGACGTTTGGCGGAAGTATAAATCATTTCTTCATCTAGAGGCACTAGCGTTCTTAGGTCTATAATTTCTACCTGACCAGGAAAATTTTTTGCAGCATTCTTGCTCCAGTAAACGCCCATACCATATGTAACAATCAAAACCGATCTTCCTTCATTAATCAATTTCTCATCAGCGCTCTGAACCAAGCGACCTTTTCCAAAAGGAATTACATAATCCTCGTCAGGTTCAATAGTTTTTGCTTCCTCGGTACCTTTAATTTTACTCCAGTACAATCCTTTATGCTCTAACATCACAACAGGATTTGGGTCGTAATAAGCTGATTTAATCAAACCTTTAAGATCAGCACCTGTGGAAGGATATGCTACTTTTATTCCGTGAATGCTTGTAACCACAGATTCAACACTACTGCTGTGATAAGGTCCTCCACTACCGTATGCACCAATAGGAACACGTAGAATCATTGATACCGGCCATTTACCATTAGTGAGGTAACAACTACGCGAAACCTCAGTGAATAATTGATTTAAGCCCGGCCAAATATAATCTGCGAACTGCACTTCTACAATTGGTTTCAATCCAACAGCACTCATTCCAACTGTTGACCCAACAATAAATGCTTCCTGAATCGGAGTATTGAAAACGCGATGATCACCAAATTGTTTTGCAAGAGTTGAGGCCTCACGAAAAACACCTCCAAGTCTGGCGCCAACATCTTGCCCGTATAGCAAACACTCAGGATGTTTTTCCATTAATTCGCGGATGGCAAATAAAGCAGAGTCAACCATTACGGTTGGTTGTTTACCATCGGGGGTTCGATTACCTTTTTCTTCAGTAATAGGAGTTGGTGCAAAAATATGTTCCATAAGATCCTCAGGTTTTGGATCTTCGGCTTGTAATGCTTCCTCATAATCCGATTTAACTAAAGCCTCAGCTTCAATTTCAATTTTTGAGATTTCTTCTTTAGATATTCCTTCGAGTAAGAGATAATTTTTAAGTTTAGGAAAAGGATCTCTTTTTGCTGATTCCTCTAAATCATCTCTGTACCACTCTTTACGAACTCCGGAAGTATGATGATTTAGTAAAGGTACTTTTGCATGAATTAAGAACGGTCTTCGCTCTTTCCGAATAATTGAAATAACTTCAGCAATTGTTTTGTAGCATTTTGAAAAATCCGTACCATCAACTGTACGTGTTTCCAATCCTTTGAATCCTTTTGCATATTCAGTAGCATCTTGTGCTCTGATCTCTTTTGCGTTAGCAGATATGTCCCACTCATTATCCTGAACGAAATATAAAATGGGAAGTTTTTTTAAAACCGCCATCTGAAAAGCTTCTGCAACTTCTCCTTCAGTAATTGATGCATCGCCCAGTGAGCAAACTACTACAGGTTTTTCATCTAAATGGATCCTGTTGATTTGTTCTAGATACCATAATCCCAGTGCAATTCCGGTGGTTGGTATTGCTTGCATTCCTGTGGCACTGCTTTGGTGTGGTATCTTTGGCATATCAGACCTGTTCAAACTAGGATGTGAATAGTAAGTTCTTCCACCTGAGAAAGGATCGTTTCTTTTGGCTAATAACTGAAGCATTAATTCATAAGGGCGCATGCCAATTGACAGTAAAATGCTATCATCTCGATAGTATGCACTCAAATAATCCTGAGGTAATAATTGCAATCCAAGGGCAATCTGAACGGCCTCATGTCCTCTTGATGTGGCATGAACGTATTTAGCTGTTACTTCCTTGTTTACTTCATATAGTGCGGTCATTGCTTTAGCTGTACACATAATTTGAAACGCCTTTTTCAGCAACTCAGAATTAACTTGATAATTTATTTTTTTGTTTACTTGGCTAACTTCTTTTTCCATCATTTGCAATTGAAAGGTTTAGTTTCATCTTAGTTTAAAGCAACATCAATATTATGAATTTTTGAGGGAATTTGAAAGTATAAAATAATTTATTAAAGTACCTGATTTTTTTTCAAGTTCTGATTTTTAATTTGTATTATTAATGAAATAAATTTTGATTTTACAAATAAAAAAATGTAACAAACACAAGTAGAGTTTTATTTCTCTACCATTTTATTTTATTATGAGCTTGATCACCTTATTTGCTGATATAATTATCCCGGTTTCGGTGCCAAATCTGTATACATACAGAATTCCCAAGGACTGGAATGAGCTTTGTGTACCCGGTAAACGTGTTATTGTTCAATTTGGAAAATCAAAATATTACACAGGCGTTATTAGAAATATTCATGAAAAGCCACCAAAACAATATGAAGCAAAATACTTGGAAAGTATTTTGGACGATGAACCGATTGTAAATGAAATCCAAATGAGGTTTTGGGATTGGCTTTCCTTTTATTATATGTGTTGCTTAGGGGAAGTTATGAATGCGGCGCTACCTTCAGGATTAAAGCTTGATAGTCAAACAAAAATTGGATTGAATCATGAGAAAACTGGAGATGATTTTTCTAGTTTGTCCGATAAAGATTTCATGATTGTTGAGTCGTTGCAAAATGGAGAATTACTAACTATCAAGCAGGTTGGAGATTTAATAGGGGTTAAACACCCACAGGCTCATCTTAAAAAACTCGCAGAGCGAGAGATCATATACTTTTTTGAAGAGGTAAAAAATAAGTACAGACCAAAAAAAATTGAATATTTCAAGCTTAACGATATTTATAAACAAGAAGACAATCTGAAAGTATTGATCGAAAAACTTGAAAAAAAGGCCTACAAACAACTTGAGATTTTGCTTCAATATTTTAACGAAGAGCAAAAACAAAAAATACTGAATCTACCTTCTGAGAGAATCGGATGGATTGCAAAAAGTGATTTATCAGGAGATACTGTTGCTATTAAAGCTCTAATAAAAAAGGGAGTTTTTGAAAGGATGGAAATTGAGACAGGTAGAATGGAATTTGTTGGTGAAATAAAAAAAATAAATCCATTGAGTGACGTGCAACTGAATGCCTTTTCATTTGTAAAAAAATGTTTCCAAAATCTTGATGTTTGCCTGTTACACGGGATTACAGGCAGTGGGAAAACTGAAATTTATTTTCATTTAATTGAAGAATGTTTGGAACAAGGAAAGCAAGTTCTCTACCTTGTTCCTGAAATAGCGCTTACCACACAATTAATTTATAGGTTGCAACATTGCTTTGGGGAAAGGGTAGGTGTTTATCATTCTAAATTTTCGGAGAACGAAAGAGTTGAAATCTGGAATGGGGTGTTAAGGGATAAAACAAATAATTCTGTTTTCAATCAACGAAAGTATGATATTATTATAGGTGCAAGGTCGTCTTTGTTTTTGCCGTTTTCAAATCTTGGTCTTGTTATTGTTGATGAGGAACACGACTCATCTTTTAAACAACACGATCCTGCACCGCGTTATAATGCAAGAGATTCGGTAGTTTATCTTGCATCACTTCATGGTGCAAAAGTTCTTTTAGGCTCTGCTACACCATCAGTGGATACTTATTTCTTAACTACCCAGGGTAAATATGGATTGGTTGAACTTAATGAACGTTTCGCGGAAGCAAAACTACCTGAAATAGTTATTACAGACATAAGGGAGGAAAATAAAAGGAATAAATCGGATTCAATATTTTCTAAATTATTACTTGATGAAGTGGAGTTGAGACTACAGAAAAAAGAACAAGTGATCTTGTTTCAGAATCGAAGAGGTTTTGCTCCTGTTACGGAATGTAAAACTTGCGCATGGATTCCTCAATGTGTACAATGCGATGTTTCATTAATTTATCACAAACATTCAGGGCAATTAACCTGTCATTATTGTGGTTATTGTACCCCGCCACCATCTAAATGTGCGGCATGCGGAAATAACGATTTACGTTATAAAAGTTTCGGGACTGAAAAAATTGAAGAAGAACTGGAGTTGATTTTTCCTGAGGCAAGGATATCAAGAATGGATCTAGACAGCACAAGAAGTAAAAATTCCTATGCTCAAATCATTGAAGAGTTTGAGTCGGGATCTGTTGATATTTTAGTGGGAACTCAAATGGTTACAAAGGGGCTCGATTTTGATCATGTAAGTTTGGTTGGAGTTTTGAACGCGGATCAATTGTTAAACTATCCCGATTTTCGATCACACGAAAGAGGGTACCAATTGTTGGAGCAGGTGAGTGGCAGAGCAGGAAGAAAGGATATTCCGGGTAAAGTAATCATTCAAACCTCAAAGCTAAATCATGTAGTTTATGATTATGTATTAAACCATGATTACAAGAATTTCTACGACCGTACTATTAAAGAGCGGAAGGACTTTTTATACCCACCTTTTTACAGGTTAATTGAGTTTGTTTTTTTGGATAAAAACATTATTCAGCTGAATGACGCTTCAAATTTTTTTACAGATGCACTTAGATCTGTTTTTAATTCAATGGTACTTGGTCCGGAGTTCCCGATTATCGCAAGATTACGGGGTAATTACCACAAAAGAACCTTGCTAAAAATTGATCGCAATTTTTCAAATGTAAAGGTGAGGGAAGAAGTAAATAGAGTTTTAAGCAACTATTACTCGCATCAAAAACATAAGAAGGTTAGGTTAAACGTTAACGTAGATCCGTCTTAATTATGTTTAATAATAATGATTAATAAATAAACAAAAAATTAATTCTATTATTGTTCTTAATTTATTAAATGAGGTAATTATTTAATAAATATTTAAGTTTTAACCTTTATTTACCGCTCATAATTATCCAAACTCAGATAAAATATTGATAAATAGCGCTTTATCTTTTCCCTTTTGCTGTTTAACAAAAAACTAAATAAATTAAACACTTTAATTATAATTTTGTTTCGAACAGTTGAAGTAACTGTGTCCGGCAACAGGGGAACTGAAGGTATTTAAATTTCTATTATATGAAAAAATCTATTCTAAGTGTGTCGATGTTGTTGTCGGCAATGTTTTATTCCGGGTTAGTAGCCCAAACAGCTGAATTGCAGGTTATTCACAATTCGTCCGACCCTGCCGCCTCAACTGTTGATGTTTATGTAAACGGATCTTTGGCTTTAAACGACTTCGCTTTCAGGACTGCAACACCATTTTTGCAATTACCTGCAGGTGTTCCGTTGAATGTTGGTGTAGCACCAGGTAATAGTTTAACCGCAAACGACACTTTAAAAAATTTTCCACTTACCTTAACTGCAGGTCAAAGGTATGTGGCTATTGCAAATGGCGTTCTTAGTCCTGCTTCTTTTGCACCCAACCCTGATGCAGTTAGCACTGCTTTTACTTTGTTTGTTCAGTCGGGTATTCAAAATGTCGCTGCTTCAAGTACGAATGTTGATTTTATCGCAGTACACGGATCTTCTGATGCTCCAACTGTAGACATTAAAGCAAGGAACGTAGCTACTTTAGTAGATAACGCTCCATATGCTGCTATTACAAATTATCTTACAGTTCCTGCCGCAGATTACATTTTAGATGTTACACCGGCCTCAGGTAGCCCAATTGTAGCATCTTTTGATGCTGATTTAAGTACGTTAGGCGGAGGCTCTGCTGTAGTTTTTGCTTCAGGATTTTTAGATCCTTCAACTAATCAAAATGGTCCTGCATTCGGATTGTTTGCGGCATTGGCAAATGGAACAGTAGTTACATTTCCTGCAATAAGCCAGGCAAGACTTCAAGTTATTCATAACGCTGCAGATCCTGCAGCTTCATCAGTTGATATTTATATCAATGGAACATTGACACTAGATAATTTCGCATTCCGCACCGCAACACCATATATTGATGTTCCAGCCGGAGTTGTGTTAAACATTGGTGTTGCCCCTGCAACAAGTACTTCTGCAAACGACACCATCAAAAATTTTGGTGTAACACTTAACAACGGAGATACTTACGTAGCCATTGCTAACGGAGTTTTAAATCCTTCATCTTTTGCGCCAAATCCTGATGCTGTTTCAACTGCGTTTACTCTGTTCTTGCAAAATCAGATGCGTGAAACAGCACTTACTTCAACAGATGTTGATTTTCGTGCGGTGCATGGGTCTTCTGATGCACCAACTGTAGACATTAAAGCAAGGAACGTAGCTACGTTAGTAGATAATGCCCCATATGCTGCCATTACAAATTACCTTACAGTTCCTGCCTCAGATTACATTTTAGATGTTACACTTGCTTCAGGTAGTCCTATAGTTGCATCTTTCGAAGCTGATCTAAGCACATTAGGTGGAGGTTCTGCTGTAGTTTTCGCTTCAGGATTTTTAGATCCTTCAACTAATCAAAACGGTCCTGCATTCGGATTGTTTGCTGCATTGTCTAATGGAACCGTAGTTGCTTTTCCTGCTACAAGTTTAGCAAGGCTTCAAGTAATACATAATGCTGCAGATCCTGCAGCTTCATCTGTAGATATTTATATCAATGGAACATTGACTCTAGATAATTTCGCATTCCGCACCGCCACACCATACATTGATGTTCCAGCCGGAGTTGTGTTAAACATTGGTGTTGCTCCTGCAACAAGTACTTCTGTAAACGACACCATCAAAAATTTTGGTGTAACACTTAACAACGGTGAAACATATGTAGCCATTGCAAACGGTGTACTTAGTCCTTCAAGTTTTGCGGCTAATCCTGATGCATTACCAACTGCATTCACTCTATTGCTTCAAAACCAAATGCGCGAGACAGCACTTACATCTACGGATGTTGATTTTCGTGCAGTGCACGGCGCAACTGACGCACCTACTGTAGATATCATAGCGCAAAACGTTGCAACTTTAGTAAATGATGCGCCTTATGCAGCAATTACAGGATACATTACAGTTCCTGCCGCATCATACATATTGAATATTACTCCGGGTAATAATAACTCCGTAATAGTTGCATCTTACTTAGCAGACTTAACTACGCTAGGAGGACAGTCAGCGGTAATTCTTGCATCAGGATTCCTTGATCCTTCAACTAATCAAAATGGACCTGCATTTGCATTAATCGCTGTGCTAGCGGATGGAACAGTTATAATTCTTTCAAACACTACATCTATTAATGATGATGTTGCTTTAGAAAATGTTGCAATATACCCTAACCCTGCAAATGAGGCGTTAAATATTGACTTTAAGAACAATAAAGTTAGTGAGGTAAGTTTAATTGATGTAACAGGAAGAATAGCAAAAAATTTCGAAGTAAATTCTTCTTCCACTACACAAACACTTGACATTTCAGAAATGCCGAAAGGTATTTATTCTCTGATAATTAAGTCTAACGATACTATTACAACTAAAAAGTTAATTATTGAGTAATTAAAAATAAATTTAGCTACAAGGGAGGGACAATGTCCTTCCCTTTTTTTTGAACATAAGCTATTGTTGAAAATGTATCTGTCTTCTTTTTTTGTTCTTCTGGTATTGGTTTTACATCTGGTTCAATATTAGGAATTATAATTGGCGGGGGTGGCTCAACCGAGGGTTCACATTGCGGTTTAATTTCAGGTTCCGGTTTAGGTTCTTTAATAGTTGGGTCAGGTTTTATTTCCGGAGGTAAAACAGGCTTTTTAATCATTCGGTGAATTTTTTTTCTCCTCTTTTAATGGGAGAAGATTTCGCGGTTTAATCTTTTGTTTTTCGCTGATGCTTATTCTTACCGCAGAAATTTTCTTTCTTGGTCTCTTGATAGGTCTAAAGGTAGCAAGTATAGCACGGAGTTCATTGAACATTTTTCTGCCTTTCTCATTGTTTTCAGCTCCTAACTTCACGACCTTTCTGGCACTATCCAAAATGATTTTTTTTAAATCTTGGTTTATAGCTGTGTTGTGTTCTTTTATGTAATCAATAAATGATTCATAAGATGAATTTATATCTGCGCTTTGCTCGTCTAAAAATTCAAATTCGGTAATTACATAATTCGAAACATTTTGTCCAAATGCATCATTATGATGCTCCAAAGAAAACATTTCCTCTCTAAAACTTTCTATAATTTTCTTTTTCTGTTCGTTTGAAATCTCTTCATTAATAGAAATAAGGGCATAAAGCAATTTGCCCAGCTCGGAATAAAACCTCTTCATTACCATAATTAAATATTATTTGCATCAACCAAAAATAGGTTGAAAGCAAGTTGAAAAAACTGCCTTACATCAAATTAAAAAGTGATAATTATTTGAGGAAAAATTATTTTATTTTGATAAGGGATAATAGGTCTGCAACAACAAAGGTGCTTCCACCCACAAAAATCATGTCTTCTTGCTTTGCAGATTTTACCGCGCTATTGTAAGCGGTTTGAACATCAGGAAATGATTTGCCATTAAGAGAATAGGTCTTTGCAATTTTTTTTAGTTGTACTGAGTCCATTGATCGAGGAACTGATGATTTTGTAAAATAGTACATCACATTTTTTTTCGGTAGTTGCATTAAAATTTTTTTTGGATCCTTGTCCTCTACTAGTCCTAAAATGATATGGAGTTTTTCATGCTTGATTTTCAATAAAAGGTCGAAAACTTCACTTATACCCTCTGCATTATGTCCTGTATCAGCAATAACAAGAGGCTTCTCTCTTATTTTATCAAACCTCCCTCTTAAACCAGTTGTTTTTTTAACTGATTTAAGAGCTGTTTTAATACTGTCATCATTAATTTTAAATCTTTTTTTTCTCAGTATATCAATTGTCATTAAAACACCGGCAAGATTTTTTTTCTGATAACTTCCCTGAAGATCCATTTGATAGGTGGTAAAATCAGATTTACTTTTTTTCAAAACTGAAATTTCAGAACCTTTGTCGTTTAAACGATGCAGATATGGTATGTATTCTTCTGCCGAAAAAAATATTTTACTGTTTTCTTTTTTTGCCTTAGATCTAAATACATTCTCTGTAATGGGATTAATTTCACTAATCACAGTAGGAGTATTTTTTTTGATGATGCCTGCTTTTTCAAATGCAATTTTTTCAAGAGTATCACCGAGTAAATTCACATGATCATATCCTATGTTTGTAATTAACGATACAATAGGCCGAATCACATTAGTTGAATCAAGCCTTCCACCTAAACCTGTTTCAATAATTGCAACATCAACTTTTTCGTTCGCAAAGTAGTCAAATGCAAGACCAACCGACCATTCAAAAAATGATGGGTTTATGCTGTCAAATTCATTCTTGTATTGTTGAACAAATTGTTGAACATATTTTTTGGAAATCATTTTTCCGTTTATTCTTATCCGCTCTCGGAAATCTATCAAATGAGGCGATGTATATAGTCCTGTTTTGTATCCACATTGTTGTAGTATTGCTGCAAGCATATGAGATGAACTACCTTTGCCATTGGTTCCTGCTATATGAATACTTTTAAACTTTTTTTCAGGGTGATTAAGTAATTTACATATAGCTATGGTGTTCTTTAAATCAGCCTTGTATGCGGCAGGACCAATTCTCTGGAACATGGGTAAACGGGTAAACAAATAATTCAGTGTCTCCTTGTAATTCATTAAATTAAAATGAAAGTGATTTTAGATTCAAAATCTAAAAAAATTATTTAACTGAGTAAATTATTTGTTGTTGTAGCCAAAGTCAAATATGATGGTTCCTTTAGAGTAATCAGGACAATCTGTACATGCTTCAAATTTTGTACATAGTGCCGCCTGTCTTGCTTGGAGTTTTAATTCAGGATCTGATGTGTCTGTTCCATTACCATTCGGATCTGCCTCTACAACATCTCCATTTCTATTTACTTTTATAATAACCACTACTTTTCCTTCGTGCTTGGTAGAGTGGGGTCTGCATGGCATAACAAGAGTTTTTCTTCCTGTGCCAAACCCACCTTTGTTTCCTCCTGTTCCTCCGCCGGTACCTCCTCCATTTCCTGTTGTACCTCCACCTCCCGTTGATCCGAAGTTAGGGCCTTTGCCTGTGGGATCTCCTTCAACGCCTTTAGTTCCGGGATCGTTGCCCGATCCACTTCCGTCTTTAGCGTTGTTGAGGGTGGTTAACCATTTGTTTTTGGGTTTAGTTGGCTCACTCTTCGATTCACTTTTATTTTCGGAATTATTTTTATTTTCATTTTTAGTGTCAGTTTTTTTTTCTTCAATTTTTTCATTGATGTTGACGCCGTCCTGTGAAGAAATTAGAACATCATTACTTGAAGGTGTTGAACTTGATACAGGCTCAGAGTTTACAGCTTTTGGAAATTTGTAGTCACCCCAACCCTGTGCATCGGTGCCCATTGTTACAGCAACGCCTTCATCGGCACCAGGGGAACCTTCACTACCTGAAGAAATTTCAGGAGGATTCGGAACATGAATAACCCATAGAATTAAGAGCAATATTATTAACGCAGTTATCGTAAGGCTTAAAATAGCCGAAACAGCTTTATACTTATTTTCTTCTGCTCTAGTAATCATTTTTGGTTAGACGCCTTTGTTGCACAAACCATTTTGCAATTTAATTTTGGGCCCAATTGTAGCACATCAACAAAGTCCTGATATTTTAGATTTCTGTCCATGTGCAAAACAACGGTAGGGTCAACTCTGCCTTTCAGTTTTTTCTTTAGTACTTCTTCAAGTCCGAAAAAATTTGTTTTAATCTCATCTACCTGATATTCGAGTTTTTCATTTACTCCTAGGTGAATAGGATCTACTGTTGCCTGTGCATGTGTATTACTATCCGGTAAATTAACCTTTATCACATTCGGACTAACCATAGTGCTCATGATTAGAAAAAACAAAAGGAGGAAAAACATTATATCATTTAGTGATTCAGTACTTACCTCAGCTTCGCCTCTTAACCTTTTTCTTAAAGCCATAAAACTTTTTGTTTGATTTTAGGAATTATGTGGTTCATGAATTATGTCTATGAACTGTACCATGCTTTCTTCAAGTCTTAACGCCAATCGATCTATCATAGAGTTAACCCAATGGTATGCAATAAATGCAATAACACCAACAACGAGTCCGCCGGCCGAACTTACCATCTTAACATAAAGACCACCGGAAACATTTTCAATATCTACTTTACCTGCATGATTGATATCGTAAAATATTTTGATAACACCTATAATTGTACCTATGAATCCCATCAAAGGCGCAATTTTACCACAAACACTTAAGAGTCCAAGTCTCTTTTCTAGCCTTCCAACCTCAACCTTCGCAGTATCATTCATTGCCTCCCGGATCTCAGACACAGGTAGTCCAATTCTTGAAATCCCCTTTTCTATCATTATGTTTTCGGGGTTATTATTTGTCTTACACATCGCTTTAGCTGAGTCAATATTACCTTTAAGGATTAACTCCCTTACGCCAGGTAATAAATTTTTATTTTTTGGCATGGCCTTGCTTACAACCAATAAACGCTCAATCCAAACAAATAATGTTAACACAAATAAAATCCCAATAGGAATCATAATAACTCCTCCATTCATGATCATTGACCAGACAGAAAAGTCGAAATTTTCAGGTTTTGAAGAACTTAAATTATTTGTTGCATTAGCAACATTCTGTAGAGTATCTCCCGCTGTTACAGAAGTTGTAGGGGATACTATTTGAAGAAGATGTAGGAGCATAGGTACTGAATTATAATTCTGTACGAAATTACTTTCAAATTTGGAGAGACTTTTTTATCTCTTTTGTAATTATAAACAGAATAATGTTAACTCAGGCTTAAAACGAGTAAGAAATCGAAAAGATACAGTTTTTGATTTACTGTTTTGTAAGGTTAGCTGTTACGTTATCAATAGTTGAACCGTCATTTACGCTGAAGCTAAGGCTGATGCTGGTATTACTGAGTAAATTGCCTGTTCCGTAGATGGTGTATCCGCCTGTACCTAATGGTTGGTTTGCAATAGTTAAAGCAGTTCCGCTAACGCTAGCCTTAACCTTGGTTTGAAATCCGGAACTGTAAAGATTCTCTATAGAAACGAATGCGGTTCCAACAGAATCAATTATGTGTACGGTGTACGGGTTTCCCGGATTTAAGCCTGAGGTTTCTTGACAAGTCCAACTACCAATGCATTTTGACTTTGAGTCAGTTGGAGCCGGTGTTTGATTTTCTTCTTCAGGCTGGCAAGAGTAAATCGCAAATAAAGTAAGGAAAGCAAAGCAGATTTTGAATATTCCGGATTTCATATTTTTTGATTGGTTAAATAGATATATCAAATTTAAAAAAATAAACTAT
The DNA here is from genome assembly GCA_046302135.1 of Bacteroidota bacterium. GTDB lineage: Bacteria > Bacteroidota > Bacteroidia > B-17B0 > Aurantibacillaceae > AM-1111. The sequence goes on from JBKCIQ010000058.1 coordinate 16,430, forward strand.
TTGATTACTACCAAAGTTACTTTTTTTAAATAACAAATTAAAATTCTATCAAATGTTTAAAGCTTCGGTAAATTGAAATAATCAAAGTTCAAACAAAGCCATATTTATTTTAAATTATAATCCTTAAATTATTTACTAAGGTTTCGTATATCGATGTGATTAAATTAGTTGGCCTTAACCTTTTTTTTACAGATATCACAGAAATCTCCGCTATCTTCTAAATCGTTATCAATTGCCATCACGCAAGTTTTATCAGGACAATGGTCTAATCCAAGGCTATGACCTATTTCATGTATAATGGTTTCTTTCATGAATCTTTTTTCTCCTCTGACTATAATGGTGTTGTTATCTCCGCTTGTCACTCCCCTTAATAACTCTTCACCAGCATAAATTTTAGTATCTGTCACATATAAAGTTTTAGATGTATTTTGCAGATTAATGCAAGATTTTAACATGTCAAGATCCCCATTATCAGTTAAAATTGAAGGGGTTATTGCAGTAGGACTTTCAAAATTAATATTGTAACCATAGAAATCTTTAACGACCTGGCTTGCATATTCAAGATCGTCATCATCAACATCACCTAATGCTCTTATAGTTAAATTGATGAATCTGTTGTCTAGTTTATTTTCAAGTTCTTTCTCAGAGTTATCAATATTTTTAGATACATGATTTTTGGATATTTTGAATAACTTATTTAAAGTTGATTCAGATTTTTTCTGAATTTTATTACAACTTGTATTTGCTAGTATAAAAGCAATTAAGAAAGTAAGTTTGGATATTGTTTTCATAATTTTCTCGAGGTGTTTTTAAAATTATTTTTTACTTACGATTTTTACATCAATCATATTATTTACTTTTCTATTCTTGATACATCTTACAAAAAAACCTGTCTTTTTACTTGGATTAGATCGCATTGCATCGTTATTGAAATGGTAAAAAGTTCGTGCCCAATTATTGAAATTTCCTGTTTCGCTCGAGGTCCAGAATCCTGCACTGCCTCCAATAAGGTAAAATTTCCCGTCTGTGCCGCATGTTCCCGCAGGAAAAATTGAAAACTTAAAATCATCTGTTCCGTTTCCGTTCTTAATCCAGTGTGAAACACTTTTCAATTTTGTACCTGCAACATACTCGCCGCCTACGTATCTAACTAATTGATCCCAGTCTTCATCTGTTGGAATAAGCCAACCTTGAGGACACATACTCTTTTCATCTCTTACAGCAAAGCCATTAAATATTGAACCATACGTATTCCCTAAGGCCTCATCATATCCGGGGTAACACCATGCAGGAATACCTTTTTCTGCTGCGTATTTCCATTGCTCTTCGTTCCTTGCATGAAAAATTATTTTTTCATTTGCCACCGGATCTATGGCTATGTTTTTCATCATCCATACCTGGCTGTCAATCTGTATAGCTTCAATTTTCTGAGCTTGAAATTTTATTGAAACCAATAAAAATAAAAACAACAAAATTTTTACCTTATCCATAATTAAATTTTTAGTTTGGTTGATTAATTTTATTCCTTATAAGCTTATAGCTAATTAATACAATGAAAGATACACCCAAGTAGAAAAGGGATATTTTACATTTTGCTTGTGTTTCCTATTAAGAGAACTGTATATTCGGAGGATTATTTCTATCTTTAATTCCTAAAATTTATTCAATGAAAAGATTTTATTTGTCTTCATTCCTGTTGTTATTGATTTTTCCGTTGGTTTCACAAACTAAAAAAATTAAAAATTCTAAAAGCATAAAATCAGTTCAAACACAATACGGAGCTGAGGATGATGCTCAGTCGAGGATGGAGTGGGAATTGAAGAGATTGTCTGATCCGAATACAGGTAAAATTCCTGATGACATCAGGGCGAAGGAACTTGCATTTGCGGCCACACTGCCTTCTGATGCTGACCTTTTAAGCCAGAAGTTAAGCAGTAATGCAAATTTTGTGAACAGAGGGCCTTGGAATGTAGGTGGTAAAACAAGTGCTTTTGGTATTGATGCGGCTAATGAAAATCGTTTACTAGCCGGAACAACCTCAGGAGGTATGTGGTTATCAACGGATGGCGGTAGTACCTGGACCATGACGAATACCATGACTCAATTAAGAGGAGCAAACTGTTTAACTCAAGATACAAGGTCGAATCATCAGAATGTATGGTACTATGGAGGAGGAAGTCCATGGGCTTCGGCAGGAGGTGGTGGTAATGCATATTTTCTTGGAGACGGAATATTTAAATCTGTTGATAGTGGACTTACCTGGCAATCATTAACATCAACCTCTGCAGGAAATCCAAATAACTTTACTACAGGGTGGCAAATTGTATATTCTATCGCAAACGACGTTTCTGCTCCTGATTCAGTTTCAGAAATTTATGCAGCTACTTATGGAGGAGTGTACAGAAGCATAAATGGAGGAACAACTTGGAATGCTGTTAGAAGTGGAGGATCCTATTTCGCTGAGGTTGCTGCTACAAGCACAGGAATCATTTACGCAACATTAAGTGATGATGGATCACAGAAAGGAATATGGAGATCGATTGATGGTATATCATTCACTAAAATTACTCCGTTGAATTTTCCAACCGCCTACAACAGAATTGTTATGGGAATTAATCCTAATAACGAGAACGAAGTATATTTTCTCGCAAACACTCCGGGCTTTGGAAAATTGATTTATGATTTTATGGGTGATCCGCATTGGAATAGTCTTTGGAAATATACTTACGTTTCAGGTAACGGTGATAGTCTTGGCGGCGTTTGGCAGGACCTTTCAATGAATTTACCGGCTAATGGCGGAATATTTGACAAGTTTCATACTCAGGATTCATACGATATGATCGTTAAGGTTAAACCGGGAAATTCAAATGTTGTTTTTATTGGAGGAACCAACCTTTACAGATCCACAACCGCTTTTCAGGATTCAACGCACACCAAATACATTGGCGGATATCTTGAAGGTTCGGCATATCCGGTAATCGCTTCATATGCTAATCATCATCCTGACCAACATTGTATAGAGTTTCTTCCCTCAAACCCGGACATTATGATTAATGCAAATGACGGGGGCGTTTTCAAAACAGAAAATGATATGGATTCTGTGGTTGCATGGACCCCACTAAATAACGGTTATGTAACAACTATGTTTTACACCGTAGCAATTGATCATGGCAACAGCAATAATGACGTGATATGCGGAGGTTCACAGGATAACGGAACCTGGTGGACCAATAGCGGTACTACTAACGTCCCATGGAAGCATGTACATGGTGGTGATGGCGCTTATTGTGCAATAGGCGACAATCAAAGTTCTTATTACTTTGCGATTCAAAACCTGAGGAGACTTGTAAAAGTTGATTTAGACAATGCAGGAAATCAAACTGCCTTCAGAAGGATAGATCCTATCGGCGGAAAAGGTTATCAGTGGATGAATCCCTATGCGCTCGATCCAAACAACAATAACATCATGTATTTGGCAGGTGGAAAATTTCTATGGAGAAACGACGATCTTTCACAAATACCTATGAATAATCAGTACGATTCTATTTCCACCAACTGGGTAAAATGGAATGATTCAATTCCAACTGCATTATCAGAAATGACAGCACTATCGGTATGTAAAACACCTGCAAACAGAGTTTATTACGGAACTGATAAGAAGAAAATTTACAGAGTCGATAATGCCAATACCGGTACACCAACACCATTAGATATTACTTCTACCTCAACAGCTGCTCCTTTTCCAAATACGGGTTATGTTAGTAATATTGCTGTTGACCCACATGACGGCAATAAAGCAATGGTAGTTTTTTCAAATTACAATGTGTATAGTGTTTTTTACACCAAAGATGGAGGCGTAACATGGGAAAAGGCTGGTGGAAATTTAGAGCCGTCAAATATTGGAGGACCTTCAGTGAGATGGGGTGCAATAATGCATGTTTCAGATGGCACGTTATATTTTCTTGCAACCAGTACAGGATTATATTGTACAGATACCTTACAGGGAACAGCAACCATTTGGGTGCAACAAGGAGCAAATACCATAGGGAATGCAGTTTGTAATATGATTGAAACACGTGAATCAGACGGATTAGTTGTTGTTGCAACACATGCTAACGGGATGTATTCAGCAAAAATCACGAGTGTTAATGATATCGTTTCATCTCAACAAATAGATAATTCAAATTCAGATTTTAATTTGAAAAATTACCCGAATCCTGCAAGTGAAAAAACTAATATTGAATTCGTTTTGTCGACTGATTCAAGAGTAAGTATTGAGCTTTTGGATGAGTCCGGAAGGTTTATTGAGAAGTTTATTGATGAAAAACTAAATAAAGGTAAATATGTCAAGCAAATTGATGTGTCAGCATTAAAACCAGGAATTTATTATTACAGCCTTACGGTTAACGGCAAAAGGAAAGTGAGTAAGCTCTCAGTAATTAGATAATCGCTTAACTTTTATCTGATTGGTTTTTCCTTAATTAATCTGATTTGAATTTAGTATATTTGCGGGAATTTTATAAGCTTTAAACCCCGCAATAAAATTCACATGTCTTCCAATATCATTTCAAGAAAATTTGTAACCGAAGGACTCACCTACGATGATGTTCTTTTGGTTCCCGCTTGGTCAGAAGTAATGCCAAGAGAAGTTAAGATCCAATCACATTTCTCAAGGGAAATTATTTTAAATACGCCAGTTGTTTCGGCCGCAATGGATACTGTTACCGAACATCAGATGGCAATAGCTATAGCACGTGAGGGTGGAATAGGTGTATTGCATAAAAACATGAGTATTGAGGCTCAAGCAGATCAGGTGCGTAAGGTGAAGCGTTCTGAAAGCGGAATGATTATGGATCCTGTGACTATGATGGAAGATGCTAAAGTTACAGACGCACTTAAATTGATGGCTGAAAACAAAATTGGTGGAATACCCGTTGTAGATAAAAACAAAAAACTTACGGGCATAGTTACAAATCGTGATTTGCGATTTGAGAAAAATCTCAATCGACCTGTACACGAAATTATGACGAAGGGAGATCGAGTTATTTCAGCTCAAAAAGGAATTAACCTTAAAAAAGCTGAAGAAATTCTCCAGCAATATAAGATAGAAAAGTTACCTGTCGTAGATAAAGAAGGGAAATTGATTGGATTAATAACGTTTCGCGATATTATTAAGATCAAGGAACGTCCTAATGCTTGTAAAGATCATTTAGGAAGATTACGGGTTGCAGCTGCTGTAGGAGTTACTGCTGACACAATTGAACGTGCAACAGCACTGGTAAATGCAGGAGTGGATGCAATCATTATTGATACTGCACATGGACACTCAGCAGGTGTAATTAATACCCTTAAAAATGTTCGGAAAAAATTCAAAGATTTACAAATTGTTGTGGGCAATATAGCAACAGGTTCTGCCGCTCTCGATTTAATGAAAGCCGGTGCCGATGCGGTTAAGGTTGGGATTGGTCCCGGTTCAATTTGCACTACTCGTGTGATTGCAGGAGTTGGCGTTCCCCAATTGACCGCAGTTCTTGAAGTTGCCTCAGCATTAAAGGGAAGAATCCCTGCAATTGCTGATGGTGGAATACGTTATACCGGCGATATTGTTAAGGCAATTGCCGCAGGAGCAAGTACTGTTATGATTGGAAGTTTGTTTGCAGGTACTGAAGAATCTCCTGGAGAGACTATTATTTTTGAGGGTAGAAAGTTCAAAAGTTACAGAGGAATGGGTTCACTGGAAGCCATGCAACAGGGGAGTAAGGATAGGTATTTCCAGGACGCAGAAGATGACATCAAAAAGTTGGTCCCTGAAGGAATTTCCGGACGTGTTCCTTATAAGGGAAGTTTATCTGAAGTTATGTACCAGTTTGTTGGTGGTTTGAGAGCCGGAATGGGTTATTGCGGCGCAAAGAAAATTGCTGACCTACAGGAAAACGCAAAGTTCATCAGAATTACAGCGGCAGGTGTTGCTGAAAGTCATCCGCATGATGTTGTGGTTACAAGGGAGGCACCGAATTATAGTTCAAGATAATCTCGCGTATTATTCCATAAAATTTTAATACTCAATCATAAAAACCAGAATTTATTTATGAGATACGATAAGATCAATTCTAATTTGTTTGTTGAAAACAGAAAACGTTTCGCACAAAAATTAGAGCAAGGTTGTGTTGCGGTTTTTAATTCTAACGATGTTCTTCCCACCAATGCCGACGGACACATGAAACTAAAGCAAAATTCAGATTTGTTTTACCTAAGCGGTGTTGATCAGGAGGAGAGTATTCTGGTTTTATTTCCTGATACGCAAGACCCGGCAAACAGAGAAATTTTATTTCTAAAAGAAACCAATGAAACCATTGCAATTTGGGAAGGTCATAAACTTACTAAGGAGGAAGCAAAAGAAATTTCCGGTGTTAAAAAAGTTTGCTGGTTGTCTGAGTTTAAAACATTGTTCAATACCTTGATGTGTGAAGCAAAAGGAATTTATCTAAATACCAATGAACACATAAGGGCAGTTGTTGAGACCGAAACACGCGATGCAAGATTCATTAAATGGTGTCAGCAGCATTATCCATTACATCACTACCACCGTTCTGCGCCAATTATGCAAGAACTTCGTGCGGTTAAATCATCTTATGAAGTGGAGTTGATACAACATGCTTGCGACATCACCGAAAAAGGTTTCAGGAGATTATTGCCTTTCGTTAAACCTGGAGTGTGGGAATATCAAATTGAGGCAGAATTGCTCCACGAGTTTATAAGAAATCGATCTAACGGTTTTGCATATACTCCAATAATTGCAAGCGGATTTAATTCTTGTGTGTTGCATTACATTGAAAACAATCAGCAATGTAAAGATGGAGATATCTTATTACTTGATATTGCGGCTGAATACGCAAACTACAATTCAGATTTAACTCGATGCCTTCCTGTTAACGGTAAGTTTACTGCAAGACAAAAGGCGGTATATAATTCCGTCTTACGTGTTATGCGTGGGGCAATTAGAATGTTGGTTCCAGGAAATAATATTATGGATTATCATAAAGAAGTTGGTAAATTAATGGAAGAGGAATTGATAGGTTTAGGCCTTTTGAATAAAGAAGAAGTGAAAAAGCAGGATCAAAATAATCCGTTGTATAAAAAATACTTCATGCATGGCACCTCACATCATTTAGGTCTTGATGTTCATGATCTGGGAAGTCGGTTCAGAAAGTTTGAAGCAGGTAATGTTTTTACCTGTGAACCCGGAATTTATATTCGTGAAGAAAATCTTGGAATAAGAATTGAAAATGATATACTCATTACTGAAAATGGTCCAAAAGACCTGATGGCAGGAATTCCTATTGAGGCAGAAGAAATTGAAGAATTGATGCAAAGATGATCTGAATGACGGAGATAATCGGATATATTGCGTTCGTTTTTATCGGTTTTGTTTTGGGTGTTATTGGTGGTGGTGGATCAATGTTAGCTGTTCCGGTTTTAGTCTATCTATTTGCAGATTCAGTTTCAGTAGATCAGGCAACAACTTATTCATTGTTTATTGTTGGTGTAACTTCATTATTTGGATCTTACTCCAGCCTTGCCAAAGGTGATTTTAAACTCGAAGCGATTTATCTGTTTGCACTTCCTTCATTGATATCCATTTTTATAACAAGGAAGTACCTTATGCCATGTTTACCTGAAGTGATATTTTCATTCACAAGCTTCAACGTTACGAAGAACATGACAGTGCTACTTACATTCAGTGCACTTATTATTTTTGCTTCTTATGGTATGATTAAAAAAAATAGAAACGTTCGGAAGAAAGACTTAATGTGGGGCGAGTTTTTCAGAACACCCTTAAAGATTCCTTTTATTGTTTTGTTGGGTGTTATGGTTGGATTAGTTTCAGGATTTGTGGGTGCAGGTGGAGGGTTTATGATAATTCCGGTGCTTGTAATTTTTCTTAGGATTCCGATGAAACAGGCCATCGGAACATCACTTTTAATCATAGCGATAAACTCTGTGGTTGGTTTCCTTGGCAATGTTGGGGGAATTCAAATAGATTGGAAGTTTTTAGCAATAGTTGTTTCATTGTCTGTGGTGGGAATTTTCTTGGGTAGATATGTGTCCCGTTATGTTTCTGGTAAGAAATTGAAGCCGGCATTTGGTTGGTTTGCGCTTTTTGTTGGATTTTTCATTCTTATTAAAGAGATTTTTTTGAAGTAGAATTTATTATGAAATATCTTTTATTTTCAAATTAAAATATGCCTAAAAACATAGTATATTTGAAGTCTGATTTAGATTTAAGTTGGCCTCGTAGTTCAATGGATAGAACGGAAGTTTCCTAAACTTTAAATACAGGTTCGATTCCTGTCGAGGCTACTTTTACCACAATTGTCTTCTTATTACCACAATTGAACAGTTTTTACCAAAAAAGAATCCCTACTGAAAATGGGGCTTATGTATTTTAAATGCGAATGCCAGTCATACAAATTCTATCGAATTGAAAAATTAAAAAAAGAGTATAGCCTAAGCTATACTCGATTAAGAGTAAATAAAAATTGCGATAGGTTTTGGAAAGTGAAAAATCAATTCTCTTTCACCAACTTAGTTCTGAAGATCTTTTCTCCTATTTGAACGCTGATAAAGTAAACGCCGGATTCTAATTCTGAAATATTAAACGTTTCTGTGTTTTTACCTGAAGTGAGTACGCGCTGCGTTAGCATTACTTCTCTTCCTCTCACATCAAAAAGTGTGACATTCATTTTACTGTTTTCTTTTGAAGTGATGCCTATACTGAAAGTGTTTTGTGCTGGGTTTGGAAAGATTTTCACGCTGGTTAAACTAAGATCATCTATGTTTGTTGAAAGTGGTGCTACAATGTTTCTAATATTGGAACGTGTGGTGTTAATGATGCCTCGCGTACTGTTACAAGAGTTTGGTCTTACTACCTCAATAGCGTAATCCAATGTGCCTCCTCCCGGTGGATTTAAATCGGTGTAGCTGTGAAGATTTGAAGGAAGTGAATCCAGTTTCACCCATCCTGTAGAAGCATGGTACCTCCAGATGTTGAAAGTAAGGAAAGGAAATCCTTCGTAATCATCCCAAGCTAAATTTCTTGTATTACTGATTCCAACATTTACCGCCAGATGAATGGTCTTATGATTAACACTCAAAACTGTTTCAACGCCGCAGGAATCTTTATATGTAATCTTGTAACGCCATGCTCTTACTGCAGGGTTTGCAACCGGATCTGTGTACTCACTTAAAGAATCAAATGGAAGAGTCTTAATTTGGTTATAAACATTTAATGCACTTCCTTCTCTGTAAATTTTGTATTCTTTAATACCGTTTGCACTGCCCGGTTTTTCCCAGATTACTTTATTGGTATTTGTAAAACTGTCAACAGTTACAATACAAATTTCAGGATTAGTGTTACCTGATGCATTAACAACAACTACTGTATCTGCAGATGAACATCCATCTCCTCCTGATACAACAACAGAGTAAGTGCCCGGTGAAAGATTAGAAATATCTTCGTTGGTTGAACCATTGCTCCACTGAAAATTGTAAGGGGAA
>JBKCIQ010000059.1:0-9838 GCA_046302135.1 Bacteroidota bacterium
GCACCACCGGATAGTGCAGTGAAAATGGTGATTGGTGATCCGTTACAAATTACTCCGTTCCCTGTTCCTGTGTTTGCTGAAAGTGTAGGCGGTGCAGTTGAGTAGGTTGAAACTGAAATAGAAGCGGAGTCAACACATCCAAGACTATCAGTAACAATTACCTGATATGTTCCTGTACTGCAAGCAACCAATGTGTCATTCGTTATACTGCCCCAATTACAATTCATAGGTAGGGTACCATTAGATGGTAGTGCTACAAGTGTAAAACACCCACCCTGGCATTCGAGAGAATCACCAATGATACTAACATTAGGATTACTGGCCTGAATTGTTACGCTCATTGTATCTCCGCAACCAAGAGAATCAGCAATGATAACGGAGTAGGTACCGGTGGCTGATACTACAGCGCTATCGTTGGAAGAAATATTAGGCTGCCAGGAAATGGTATATGGTGGTGTTCCTCCGGTAGTTGTTGCGACCAGTGTTGTGTTTGCTCCTGAACACAAAACATTTTGTCCGGTCGTAGAATTTAATGTTACTACCGGCGCTGGGTTGGCAACTACATTAATTACGTATGTTATGGTACTGCTCATTCCGGGAGATCCGTTGTCTGTTGCGGTAACATTAACCTGATGAAATCCTGCCAATGCAGGATTAGCAATTACAATAAAATCCAACGTTGAGGTATTTCCTGAGGTTGTGTTGGTAACAATTAGATTGCTTCCGAGAGTAGGTGATGTTGCAGTGACTGTGCAGGTTTGTCCAATCTCGGGTGCTGAGAAAGAAGTTGAATAATATAAAGTGTCGTTGTATCCGCATATGGTAATGGTATCCCCGCAACTGAGAGCACCCGTCGATATTGGTGCAATATTGTTATTATTGGTGCAGGAATTAAAATAGATTGATTGATTGTCAAGCCAGCTTACACCATCATTATTTCCTCCTGGACCATCATAGTTTGAACCTGCTTGATCAAATAATCCAAACTGAATGTAGTTAATGCCATCACCTTTGTTTACTCCTACCGTTGCAGGTGTACCTCCAAATCCGCCGCTTCCCCCTGAAGCACTTCCTGTGGTCCATTGCATGTCTTTATAACAAAAAGCAACATTATTACCATTAGAAATTATTGGATCACTTCCGTCTGACATAATCAACTGAAAAGAGTTCTTTAGATTGGCACTCTGACTATAGTAACCAACCTGATCCCATTGTACAATTAGGTAGGTTGGCGTAAGCTTATAGTACACAACACCTGATTGTGCGTTTCTTGTATCAACGTCACCCCAAAAAGGAGCTACCATTATGTATGTAGGATCAGGAAATGAATTAGCCGTAAAGGTTGAGTAAGCTGAACCGAAGGAAACGTTTCCATTATTATTTATAAAGCAGGAGTTGTAATTAGTTCCGTATAGGCAAAAATTGAATGGAAGGCTAATGGAAGCGGTTGACCAATCATCGTTTCTATAAAGCGGTGCAACACCTGGCCCTCCGCTTGCACCACTTCCGTTAAACGGACATACTAACCAAGTGCTGTCTCTGTCTTTCCAGCAGCTGCAAACATTACTTGTATAGGTAGAAACAGGAGATGTTACCTTTAAATTTGTGGGATTTTGAAACGGGTTTTTAATCGATTCATTTCCATTTAATTTACCCTGTAATTTAAGCTGATCAAATTCCTTTAGCTGTTTTGTTTTTGGCTGAGCTATAAAAAACAATGGAATAAAAAAAGAAAGGTATAAAAGTTTACTCATTACGAGTCAATTTAAACTGTTGACACGTAAATATAATTAATTTTCAAATTCAATTGAAAATTATAAACGTTCTATTACTTTATGTAGTTTCTCATTAACTACCACAAGTAATGGAATTGAAACAGCACCGTCTGCGTTTGCAACGGATTGGTTCACTTCAGATCCGATCAAGGCAAGTGCAGGTTCTTTTTTTAGGGTTTTATCGATTCCCCCCCTACAAACTTTCTCTGCAAGTGATAATGAAGTCCTTCTGATACTTGCGTACAAGCTCTTAACTGCCTGAGCTTCGAATTTGTCGGTAGCAGCCTGTGAGGTAAGGTGGCTCATTATCATGCTGATGCCTGTGATACTTCCACTTTGGAAATAAGCTTCAGCACATGAAGACAAATTTTTCTTAGTGATTTTAGATAGCTTATAAACAGCCAATGCATCTGTCCAATGTTCTGAGTTGGCTATAGAAACCGCAACATCTTTAGAGAAACCCTGCGAAGTAATTTTTTCAGTGTTAGTTTTGACTGTTGAAGAATTGAGTTTTGTGATTTCAACTAAAACAGAATGGTATTGCTTCGCGTCATTACTGAAATCCTGAATATTCCCTAAAGCCTTATAGAGCGACTCTCCCGGATAAAAATGAAGTAGCCAACTTGCACAATTTTTAATTTTTTCCTCGACGGAAACAAATGCGCGGAAACGATTTTCAACAGGCGCATTTTTGCTTTCCATTATGTTTTTCTTAAGTTCATGAGCACGCATCCATCTTTCTGCAGTTGTATATGCAAATGAAATATCCATTACGCTCCTGTCTGTATCATTTATAAGGTCAGTGTAAAGTGATGCACCCGCATTATTAATTATGTTACCAATCCAAACAGTTGCAAGGATTTCTTTGAGTAACATGTGGTTATTTATCGCTTCCTTAAAGCCCTTGTATACCTTGGCCGGGAAATAGAATTCAAGAAACTCTTCTTTTAAAGGAAATTTAGAGGCATCTAATCCGAGCAATTCCGTCTTAGAATATAATTTAAAAAATGCCATTAATTTACTAAGTTCAGGACGTGTTAATCCGTTCTGAATTCCTCTTGTTTTCAAATCATTTAATGTAGGCAAATCTTCTCTTGAAGGTGTCATGATTCCTTTTTCATGAAGGAATTCAGATGTCCAAAGAAATAAGTATGGATCCTTTTTGCTCCTTATCTCGTCAAGTGTCAAGCATAGTGCATGCCCGTAGTTGTCGTTCAGTATTTTATCTAAAACTTCGTTGGTTGCATTCTTTAATACCTTATTTCTTTCCTCCATTTTCATCTTGCCTTTGTTCACCAAAGGTCCGAAGAGAATTTTAAGATTTACCTCTCTGTCAGAACAATCAACACCACCGGAATTATCAATTGCATCTGTATCAATTAACCCTCCTTTTAAAGCAAATTCAATGCGTCCTTTTTGTGTTACTCCGAGATTTCCTCCTTCACCTACTACCTTTGCACGTACATCTTTGCCGTCAACACGTACAGCGTCATTAGACTTGTCTCCAACCTCTCTATGGTCCTCTGAAGATGCCTTTATGTAGGTGCCTAATCCGCCGTTATAAAGTAAATCAACATCCAGAGTAAGTAAACGCTTTATAACTTCTTCTGTTGGCAAGCTTTTTTCTGTAGTGCCTAACATTGCCTGGGTTTCTGGAGTAAGTTTAATTGATTTTTCAGTTCTTGAAAAAATTCCTCCACCTTTTGAAATTGTTTTTGTATCGTAATCATTCCAGCCCGAGCGCGGAAGTTTGAACATTCTGTCTCTTTCTTCGTAAGACTTTGCGATATCCGGGTTTGGATCTAAAAACACATGTGCATGATTAAATGCACCTACAAGCTTAATTGTTTTTGAACGTAACATGCCGTTACCAAAAACATCACCCGACATATCTCCGATTCCAACAACACGTATCACATCTTTTTCAGGGTCGATATTTACTTTTGAAAAATGATGTTTTACGCAAACCCACGCTCCTTTAGCAGTGATTCCTTCCACTTTATGATCATATCCAACAGATCCTCCTGAAGCAAAAGCATCCCCCAACCAAAATCCATATTCCGCCGAAAGTGCATTTGCAGTATCAGAGAGGTGGGCGGTTCCTTTGTCTGCAGCAACTACAAGGTACGGATCGAATTCATCATGACAAACTACTTCCGCGGGACGTACTTCTTTTCCGCCTGATCTATTGTCTGTGATATCAAGCATGCCGCGAATCAAAACTTTATACATTTCGTCACCATATGCCTTTCGGTCTTGACCAGGTTTAGGATTTCCTTTTGCAATAAAACCACCTTTGGCACCTTGAGGTACAATTAAAACGTTTTTTGTTTTTTGAGCCCTCATCAAACCGAAGATTTCAGTTCTGTAATCATCCATTCTATCACTCCATCTCAAGCCTCCTCTTGCTACTCTTCCGGAACGTAAATGAACACCTTCCATTTCGGCATGATGAACAAAGATTTCAAACATTGGTCTTGGTTCAGGACATTTATCAAATTTTGAACATTCAAACTTGAAGGATAAATAATGAAATGGTTTAACTTTTTTGAATGCATTGGTTCTAAGAGTAGCATCAATAAAATTTATGAACACCCTGAACATTCTGTCTTCAGAAGCGTCATGAATTTTATCCAGTAACTTCAAAAGGTTAGATCTTTTTTCTTCGTAACCGGAAATTCTTGTTTGCAAAGATTTGTTCTTTTCCGGATTAAACTTCGCGTGAAAATAATCTATAAGCGCGATTGTTATTTCAGCATGCTTGTAAAGTATTTTATCTGTAATTCCAAAGTCAAAGAAAGGGCCAAGTTGAATCGAATATCGGGCATATGATCTTAAAATATCAATATCTAACCAATTCAGACCAGGTCTTAATAGAAGTTTGTTGAGTGCATCTGCCGGAACTTTATTTTGAAATATATAATCAAGCCCTTCAATTATTCTGCTTTTATCTTTTATAAAATCAACTTCTCCAACTGATTTTCCGGAAAGTATCCTAAAGGTATCTATATGATAAACATTACCGTTGGCAGCATTTACTTTTACCGGTGTTTGGTCTAGTACTTTGAATCCTACATTGTGTAGTATTGGTAATATTTCTGATAATAACATCAATGTACCGTCTTTTCGATACATTTTCAGTCGAACCTCATCGTTATTATCTCCAGAAAGAATGTCGAACTTGGGTTTGTCTGAAGAACCAAGGTTCTCAAGATGTTGAAGATCATTCAACACTTCAGAAATTGAAGTAGACATTTCGTAGTTTGTTGGAAACGCTTCTGCAAAATCAGCGTATATTAAATTCCAGTTTTTATTTCCGCTTTTTTCCAGCGCATTTCTGAAATTAGTTTGCCAAGGTGTACAAATTTCAACAACTTGTTTTTCGATGTTTTTTTCCATTGATTTATCTTTTATTTCACAGTCTGAGAAGTAAAAAGCAACAGGAATAGTTTGCCCTCTTGCTGCCTCCTGATCAATTTCAGTTTGCTGTGCTTTAAATTCATTTTTCAATTTTTCTGTAAGGTGGTCCACAAGGTCATCTGTAAAAGCATCATGAGGAATCCCTACTAATACATAAGCGCTCTTCCTTGAGGGAATGATATCGACATGTGCAGTAGCTTCATCATTCGACTCCATGTCCAATCTTTTGTCAATATTCTCCCTGAGTTCAGAATCAGTTGCTTCAAACAGGTATTCAATTTTGGTGGAGTTAAATGCTTTTACTCGAGCGTTCCATGTAGATGAATGTAGTCTTGCTTCGTCTTCAGTGATTATTTTATTTAGCCTTTCTTTTAGAAGTGGAATTGATGATCTTTGTTGAGAAAGTCCTTTTCGGGTAAACATTCCTGCAACCACTATCAGTATGTTTTGATTTTTATCAGCAATTAAAACCAAATTAATAAGTCCGGAATTTTTTACAGGAGATTGAAATGGAGTCTTAAAAAGTTTAAATGTAATTCCGTTTTTTTCATTTTCTTTTAAAAAGTCATTAAATATGAATTTGTATGCATCACTAGAACCGATTTGACCAAGTTCAACTCCCAATGATTTTCTTTTTTTGAATGAGTTGTTCAATTCTGTCTCAGTGAGAGAAAGTAAAATGAAATTATCTTCCATCAACCACTTTAATGCTTCGTTAGCAATAATTTCATTCTTGACAGATGAGGATGCAAATCTTTCAATTTGCTTTTTGATATAGGAGGTGGTATTTGAGTAATCATTTACAGAATTTTTGGCCATTCTGAGGTGCCTTGCAATTTTTTTCGAAAAATCTTCTGCCTGAAGTTCATCTTGGAATCCGGAAATTAAAAACCGAGATATAGATTCAAGTCTGTGCTCTGCGTCTTCTCTTTCGGAAAATGAAACGAGATTGTTTTGTTTATCTCGCTTTATTGGTAAGGAGAAATGAACAACACCGTCATTACCGAGTTTTTCCTGCTCAATGCAAAGTTTGATTGTATCAATAATGAACCTTTGATCAGTCATACAGGTCTGTAGGACGTATTTTCCGGATGTATGAGTAGGTTGAATGTTAACTTTTATTTCATCGGACTTTCTGTTTACCAAAAATTTTATAAGGTTAACAATATTTTCAGTTTCATCATTGGATGCTGAATTCCTTATATATCTCGCATTTACACGTTTTAAATAATTTCTAACGAAGATTGCCAATCCATTACGGTCTGCTTTACAAATCTTGTTTGCTTGAGAGGTAACTTTTGAAATAATGTTATCTGAAGTTTTACTATCTGTATGTTTTCTTTCCGAATGCTTCATTTATAAAAGTTAAAATGGTTATTTAATTAGTCTTTAACCCTATTAATCTCAAATTATAATTACGACCAGTTAAATAGCTTAGCAAATATAAAAATATTATCAGCTGTGTGCATTTTTCAGCCATCAATTTATCCCAATGATAATGTTCATTATTTCAGTTGTGAAATATTAATTAAATCAATTAGCGGATGATTTATTTACTCATATTCAAGTAATTTTGTGTAAAACTGATTGTAAATGAAAAAAAATTATTTTTTACCCCTAGCCCTTATTGTCGTTTGTCTCATTTTAATTGGCTTTTTTATTTACAATAGAAACAGAGCTGTTCCTATCAGGCATTTGCCCTATTACGGAAAGAA
The DNA here is from genome assembly GCA_046302135.1 of Bacteroidota bacterium. Classification (GTDB taxonomy): domain Bacteria; phylum Bacteroidota; class Bacteroidia; order B-17B0; family Aurantibacillaceae; genus AM-1111. The sequence continues at coordinate 6,911 of JBKCIQ010000059.1, forward strand.
AAAAGTTAATGGTAACGACAGTTCATATCATATTATACCTGATTTTACCTTTAGTAATCAAAATGGGAAAATAATTTCAAAGAAGGATATTGCAGGTAATATATATGTAACAGATTATTTTTTTACCACTTGCCAGAGTATATGTCCAAAAATGAAGAAGCAAATGAAACGTATCTACGAATATTTTAAGAGTGATAATGATGTAATTTTCGTTTCACATACTGTTGATCCCGAAAATGATACTGTTGAGACGCTAAAAAAATTCTCAAAGCAGATGAATGTTAATGATGAAAAATGGATTTTTCTTACAGGTTCGAAAGAAAAGTTGTATGATCTTGCCAGAAATGGATATTTTCTTGATGCAACATCAGGAAACGGTGGAGCGGAAGATTTCATTCACACCCAAAATTTTGCACTAATTGATAAATCATTTCACATCAGAGGCTATTACGATGGAACAGATTCTTCTGAAGTTGATAGACTAATTAAGGAAATTGAGCTTCTGAAACAGGAATATGAAGAGAAAAGATAAAATTTATTCTTCTAATTGTCCTTTATAATATTTTTCTGTTTTGGTAATTTTACCGGTCTCATCATAATAATTCCATAGTCCTTCTTTCATATAGTCGCTAAGTGCTTTGTTGAATTTCATTTCACCTTCAAGCTTGATTTTACCGCTAGGATAAAATTCTTTTTGTATGAAAATCTTTTTCTTTCTGTCAACAACTTCCAAACTGTTTTCAATGTTTCCGTTTTCTTGATAAGATATTTTTTTCCAAACTATATCTCCGTCTTTGGATGATTCTTCTTCATATTCCAACTTTCCATTCGGGAAGTAATCTTTTTGACTAATGACTACCTCACTTAAATATTCAACAAATGATTTTATTTTACCATCGGGATAAAATATTGTTAGCTCAGCTCCTTTTGCACCAGTAATTTTGAAAATTCTTTCTACTGCCCCTTCTTCATAAAAGTTTCTAAAAACCCTGAGCTTACCATCTACATAATAACCTCTGTGTAAAATTTTGCCAGAAGTATAAAAATCCTCCACGTAATCTTGCGCAGGTCTGTTTGGTTGAAAATATCTTACAGAGTCACCACCAGTGGCTTTAATGAGCTTGTTGTACATTGTTATTCCGTAGGTAGGATCTAAAACTTTTTCTTTTTGGTATTTGTTACTGTATAGTGACGGCTTGTAAATTTCATTTTGTGAAAATGAGCACATAGTTAAAAGTAACACTACAGAATGAATTAGTTGTGTTTTCAAATTATCTAGGTTTAGTGTAATCCTTTTGCTGTGAGATATCTTTCTGATTCAAGTGCAGCCATACAACCGGTTCCTGCAGCGGTTACGGCCTGACGGTAAACCTTGTCTTGAAGATCTCCTGAAGCAAATACTCCTTCAACATTCGTTTGGGTAGTTCCAGGCTTCGTTACTACGTACCCCTGATCGTCCAAATTGATGAAGTCTTTAAAGACATTGGAGTTTGGCTGATGGCCTATGGCAACAAAAAATCCATAGATTGGAATATCTTTTTTCTCACCTGTTAGCCTGTTTTTAATCCTTACACCCTCAACTGCGTTATCTCCAAGAATTTCTTCTGTCTCTGTGTTCCAGTATACGTGAATATTTTTTTGATTTAGGACTCTGTCCTGCATAATTTTAGATGCACGCATTTTATCGCTTCTAATTAGCATATGAACGTTTGTACACAAATTAGACAAATACATCGCTTCTTCGCATGCGGTATCTCCCGCACCTACTATTGCAACTTCTTTTCCTCTGTAGAAAAAACCATCACATACAGCACAAGCACTAACACCTGCACCATTCTGAAGAAATTTTTGTTCAGACGGAAGCCCAAGATACTTTGCCGTTGCACCCGTTGAAAGAATTATGGTATGGGCCTCAAGCACCTGCTGATCATCAATCCAAACTTTATGTGTTTTGCCTGAAAAGTCAACTTTAGTAACCTGTCCTGTTATAATTTTTGTACCGAATCTTTCTGCTTGCTTTCTGAAATCTTCCATCATTTCTGTACCGTTAACTCCTTTTGGATATCCGGGGTAATTTTCAACATCTGTGGTGGTTGTTAGTTGTCCTCCCGGTTGCATCCCTGTAACCATAACAGGATTCAAATTAGCTCTTGAAGCATATATGGCCGCTGTGTATCCCGCAGGACCTGATCCAATGATTAAACAGTTAAGTATGTTATTTTCCATTTTATTTTTTTACAAAATTATTTATTATCGGATTGAAATTTTAAAATGTGGATTATTTTTTAGAAATGATGATTAAGGGTTCGTTAACCTTATTCCCTTAACATAAGCACCGTATCCACACCAAATACCTATAGCACCATTATCAATATTTGATTCGAGTGTTGCGGGAGCCGAAAATGGATTTCCATTACTTGATAGATTTTGGTAGTAGGATCTGAAATATTTGAATTCTTTGGGACCTATAGTACAAAACTTTACAAGTACAGAGTCACCTTTTTTGAAGTAACCTCGTTCTATGTTTTTATCATCTTCTGCCTGACTGTTTGGGGTACTGCCTCTGCTGAAAATGAATTCGAATTCTTTTCCGTTGATGAATTTATCATCTGTCACACTTCCGAACTGTGTTACAAAGTTTTGATCTTTGCCGACTCTTTGGGTAAACCACCGGTAATTGTTTCCAAGCTCGGTAGGCTCATTAAATTTTGACTTGATAAATCCCAATGAATCACCGATATCATATGAAAAGTAAAGAGAGTCTAATGGGACGGCATTTAGTATAGTAGTACTTGACGTATATGTTTTGCCATTCACTTCAATTTTTAACTGATAGGTTTTTCCCGCAGCACCTACCATGTTTTGTGAAGTGTAGATCGGAAATATACCCGGAAGAGCCGCAATCAAAGTGTCTGTTACAATGCCATC